>DATJXB010000150.1:0-59968 GCA_035500755.1 Thermoanaerobaculia bacterium
CGTTCGCGCAACCCACGAGCCGACCTCGCCCGGCCACGGGCCGAGCCGGCGGCGCGTATGGCGCGTCGCGCTCTTCGCGGTCGGCCTCGCGGCTCTCGGCGCGATCCTGGCGAAAGTGGGCTGGAGCTCCGTCGCCGAGAACCTGGCGCGCATCGGAGGCTGGTTCGTCGTCCTCGTGGCGCTCTACGCCCTGGCGCAGCTCGCCTTCGCCCTCGGCTGGTGGGTGCTCACGGGACCGAAGCCGCGGCCGGTCTCCTTCGGCGCACTCTTTGCCGCGTACCTCGGCGGCGACTCGATCAACTACTTCACGAGCGTCGGGGGCGAGCCGGTCAAGGCGGAGCTCCTCAAGGACCGCCTCGGCTTCTCGCACGGCCTCGCCACGGTGGCCGTCCACCGCCACGCCGACGTGCTCGCCCAGTGGATCTTCCTGACCGCCGGCGTCGGCATCGCGCTCGTGCGCTTCGACCTGCCGCCGGTGGCGCGCGCCGCGACGATCGCGAGCCTGCTCGTCCTCGGCATCGCCGTCTTCGCGATGACGGTGGGCCTGCGCCGGGGTGCCTTCCGGCCGATGATCGCGGGACTCGGCCGGTTTCCGTTCCTGCGCCGCCGGCTCGGCCGCCTCGAGGAAGCCGCCGGCCGCCTCGACGCGCGCATCGGCGCTTTCTACACGGAGAAGTCCGACCACTTCGGCTGGGCCGTCGCGTGGTGCTTCGTCGGCTGGTGCGGCGGCCTCGTCGAGACCTGCATCGTCCTGCGCCTCCTCTCCCCCGCGTCCGACTGGGCGACGGCCGTCGCGATCGAATCGCTCGCCATGGTCCTGAACAACATCCTGCTCTTCATCCCGGGCCGCGTCGGAAGCGCCGAAGGCGTGCGCATCGGCGTCTACGCCCTCGTGGGCCTGACCGCGGCGCAGGGGACGGCCTACGCGCTCGTGCGCCGCGGCCGCGAGCTGCTCTGGCTCGTCCCCGGTCTTGTCGTTCTCCTGAAGCGCCACGTCCTCGGCGCCGGCCACCTGAACCTGCCCGACGCGAAGCTCTCGGAGGGGGGCGCGCGGTGAGCGCCATCGTCTCGGGCGCCGTCATCGCCGCGGGCGAGGGCTCGCGGCTGAAGACCGTCGCGCCCTCGAAACCGATGCTCGAGGTCGGCGGCACGCCGCTGATCGGGCACGTTCTCGGGAACTTCGAGGCCGCGGGCATCCGGTCGGCCGCGGTCATCTTCAACGACGCCGGCAAGGCGAGCGCCGACTACGTGCGCGCGCAGTTCGGCACGCTCGTCACGACGGTCGTCGTGAAGACGACGCGCTCCTCGCTCGAGAGCTTCCGCGAAATCCTCGTGGCGGCGCCGCCGGGCCGGCTGCTCGTCTCGACCGTGGACGCGTTCTGCCCCCGGAAGGAGTTCGTCCGCTTCGTTCGCCGCGCCGAGGAGCTCCCCGCGGCCTCGACGGTCCTCGCCGTGACGGGCTACGTCCACGACGAGAAGCCCCTCTGGGTCACGACGACGCGGGCCGGCCGCGTCACGGTCGTCGGCGGCGCGTCGGGCGACGCGGTCACGGCGGGCATCTACGTCTTTCCCGAAAAGGTGCGCCGGCTCGGCATTCCGGCCGAGCTCGGCCGGCTGCGCGACTTCCTCGCGTGGCTCGCGGCGTCCGGCGAGCCGATCGCGGCGGTCGACATTCCGAAAGTCGTCGACGTGGACCGGGCCGAGGACCTCGCGGTCGCCGAAGAGCTCGCGGCGGCGTCCTCCGAGAGGATTCGATGAGCGAGAAGGTTCGGTGCTGGGGCGTCTACCGCGAGCTCGCCCACTCGCCGGGGCGCGAGACGGACGACGCCGAGATCCTCCGCGCGACCGCGCGGGAGCTCGAAGGCTTCGGCCTCGACGTGCGCCTCAAGTCTCCCGACGAGCTGCCGGCGGCGGACGACTTCGGCGACGTGCCGCCCCACCTCTTCGTCATGTGCGAGCAGATTCCGGTCGTCGACAAGCTCGCTGGGTGGGAACGCCGCGGCGCCCGGATCGTGAATCGCCCCTCGGGAATCCGAAACACGGACCGGGAACGCACGCTCCAGCTCTTCGTCGAGAACCGCATCCCGTATCCGCAGACCGTCCTCGTCGAGACCGCGTTGCCCGCCGCGTTTCCCGGGCCGTGCTGGGTCAAGCGCGGCGACGTCCACGCCACCGAGGCCGGCGACGTCTCCTACGCGGGAGACGCCGCCGCCCTCGCGAAGAATCTGGAGCACCTCGCGGGCCGCGGCATTCGCCGCGCCGTCGTCCAGGCGCACGTGCCGGGCGACCTCATCAAGTTCTACGGTGTCGCGGGCTTCAACGGCGAGCCCGACCGCCCGTCCTGGTTCCAGTGGTTCTACCACCGCGACCAGAAGCTCGAGAACCACCCGTTCGACGCCGACGCCCTCGCCGCCGCGACGGCCCGCGCGGCCGCCGCCCTCGGGCTCGAGGTCTACGGCGGGGACGCGATCGTTTCGCCGGACGGCGCGATCTCCGTCATCGACCTGAACGCCTGGCCGAGCTTCGCGCTCTTTCGCCCCGTCGCGGCCGCCCGCATCGCCGCCCTGCTCGCGGCCCGCTTTACCTCGACCGGAGTGACACGATGACCGAAGTCGTCAAGAAGCGGCTCGAAGTCGGCGAACGCTCGAAGAAGATCACGGAGCTCGAGGCGCGCCACATGGCGCCCGGCCTCCAGTCCTTCGCGCTGTACGCGGGCCTCGCGATGGCGCGCGGCGAAGGCAGCCGGATCTACGACGAGGACGGCAATGGCTACATCGACTTCATCGCGGGCATCGCGGTCGGCAGCGTGGGTCACTGCCACCCGCACTACGTGAAGGCCCTGCAGGAGCAGGCGGGCAAGCTCACCTTCGGCAGCTTCACGACCGAGGTCCGCGCGAAGTTCCTGAGCCTCCTCGGGAGCGTCACGCCGAAGGGGCTGACGCGCGTCCAGCTCTTCTCCGGCGGCGCCGAGGCCGTCGAGGCCGCGTTCCGCCTCGCCAAGTCGGTGACGAAGAAGTTCGAGTTCGTCGGGTACACGGGCGCCTTCCACGGGAAAACGGGCGGCGTCCTGCCGCTGCTCTGGGGCGACTTCAAGGAGGGCCTCGGCCCGTTCGTCCCGGGGACGTACTCGGCGCCCTACGCCTACTGCTACCGCTGTCCGCTGAACCTGACGTATCCGGACTGCGGCATCGCGTGCGCCGAGAAGACGCGCGACGTCATCAAGAACCAGACGGGAGGGGCCGTCGCCGCGATCATCGTCGAGCCGATGCAGGGCACCGCGGGCAACGTCATTCCGCCGCCCGGCTTCGTGCCCGCCGTGCGCGCGATCGCCAAGGAGCACGGCGCCCTCTTCATCGCCGACGAGATGATCACGGGCTTCGGCCGCACCGGCAAGTTCTGGGGCGTGGACCACGACGGCGTCGTTCCCGACGTCATGACGTGCGGCAAGGGGATCGGCGGCGGCTTCCCCCTCGCCGCCGTCGTCTCGACGGACGAGCTGACGAAGGCGAAGCCGTTCGCCAACCCGTCGGGCTCTTCGTCTTCCTACGGCGGCAATCCGCTCGCCTCGGCCGCCGGGCTCGCGGCGCTCGAGATCATCCTCCAGGACAACCTGGTCGAAAACTCGGCGAGGGTCGGCGCGGCGATGCTCGCGCGCCTGCAGCAGATGCAGGAGAAGCACAGGATCATCGGCGACGTGCGCGGCAAGGGGCTGCTCCTCGGAATCGAGCTCGTGAAGGACCGGCGCACGAAGGAGCTCGTGTCCAAGGACTTCACCAGGGCGCTCTTCCAGGAGTGCCTGCGCCGCGGACTCGTCGCGATGGTCTACTCGCCGATCATCCGGCTCAACCCCCCGCTGAACATCACCGAGGAGACGGCCCTCGAGGGGCTCGACATCCTGGACGAAGCGCTCGGCGCGGTGGCGAAGGAATGGAAGCTCGCCTGATCTTGCGCCCCCCTCACCCCGACTCTCTCCCCCCTGACGGGGGGCGAGGGAGAATGGCCGGGCTCCCGTGCTGAAGGGCGCCCTTCTCGGCGCCGGCAACGTCGCCGTCAACGGCCACGTCCCCGGCTGGAAAGAGCGGACCGACGTCGAGATCGTCGCCGTGGCCGACGCGCGGTCGGATCGCCTCGAGTCGTGCAGCGCCGAGCTCCCGCGCGCCCGCTGGTACGCCTCCGCCGAGGAGCTGCTGAATGCGGAGCAGCTCGACTTCGTCGACATCTGCACCCCGCCCTTTTCGCATGCGGCCCTCGTCCGCGGAGCGCTCGAACGATCCCTGCACGTCCTCTGCGAGAAGCCGCTGGTCCTCTCTCCCGAGGAGCTCCGCGGGCTGCCGGCGCTCGCGGCCGAGCGGGAGCGCACGCTCTTCACCGTCCACAACTGGAAACACGCGCCGGTGCTCGCCCGCGTGGGCGAGATCGTGCGCTCCGGGGCGATCGGCGAAATCCGCCACTGCCGGTGGGAGACGCTCCGCGAGAGGCCCGCCGCCGCCGCGGGCGACGCCGGCAACTGGCGTACAGACCCCGTCCAGTCCGGCGGCGGCGTTCTCGTCGACCACGGCTGGCACGCGCTCTACGTGCTCCAGGCGTGGATGCCGACGACGCCGCGGACCGTGGCGGCGCGCCTCTCCACGCGCCGGCATCGCGAGCTCGCGGTCGAGGACACCGCGGAGCTGATGCTCTTCCACCCGTCGGCGTCGTCCGAGATCTTCCTGACCTGGGCGGCCGGGGAGCGCGCCAACCGCATGGAGCTTTCCGGCACGAAGGGCAAGCTCGTCCTCGACGGCGGCCGCCTCGCGCTCCGCGACGTCGACGGCGTCGAGACGCTCGAAGAGTGGACGTTCCCTTCGCTCACCGACGGCTCCCACCATCCCGACTGGTTCGGCGGCGTCATCGCCGAGTTCCTGGGCGAGATCGAGAGCCCCCGCGCCCGCGGCCACAACCTGGCCGAGGCCGCGCTCTGCGCCAACGTCCTCTCCCTCGCGAAGGAGTCCGACCGCCGCGGCGGCGAGCCTCTGTCCGCCGAGCGCGCGGTGGGCCCCGGGGCGAGGCGATGACGCCGGGTCCCGTCCTCGTCCTCCACGCGCCCGACGCTCCGGGAATCCCGCCGGAGAAGATGCTCCTCGGCCTCCCGCTCGCGCGGCGCACGGTCCTCGCCGCCAGGCGCGCGGGTTTCTCCCGCGTCGCCGTCGTCGGCGCGCCGCCGGCCCTCGCCGCGGCCCTCGAAGGATCGGGCGCCGAGCTTCTCGACGCCGCGCCGTCCGAAGCCGTCCGGCTGCACTGGAACGTCGTCGCGAATGTCAGGAGCCTCCGGGCGCTCGTCGCCGGCCGCCCGCTCGACGGCGTTCCCGTGGCGTCGGCCGCCGACCTGCCCCGCGCCGAGAAATACCTCCTCCGGAGCCTCATCAAGGACGAGGAAGGCTTCATGTCGCGGCACTTCGACCGCGCGATCTCCCTCGCGATCAGCCGGCGGCTCGCCCCGACGCGGATCACGCCGAACCAGATGACCCTCGCCGCCGTCGGCATCGGCCTTCTTGGCGCGCCGTTCTTCCTCTCGTCGCGCCCCGCCATTCAGTTCGTCGGCGGCTTTCTCTTCCTGCTGCACTCGATCGTCGACGGCTGCGACGGCGAGCTCGCGCGCCTGAAGTTCCAGGAGTCGCGGTACGGCGGCGCCCTCGACTTCTGGGGCGACAACGTCGTCCATGTCGCGGTCTTCGGCGCCATGGGCCTCGGCCTCGCCCGTGCGACGCGCCAGACCTGGCCGCTCTGGTGCGGCCTCTCGGCGGTGATTTTCACCCTTCTGTCGGCCTGGTACGTCTACCGCCGGACGATGATCGGCCCGAAGGAAGGGCCTCTCTACACGTCGGTCGCGACGGTCAGTCCGACGGGGCTTTCCCGGGTCGCCGACGCCGTGTCGCGCCGGGACTTCATCTATCTCATTCTGATAATGTCCGCGTTCGGCGTTGCCGACTGGTTCGTCGTTTCGTCGGCCGTCATCATCCCGGTCTACTTCCTCGCGCTCGTCGCTGTCGCGTGGAACGACCGCCGCGCCGCAAGGAGCGCTCCATGAACGATCGCACGTCCTTCTATCCCGAGCTCGCCAAGAAGATCGCCCCGGCCGATGGGCGCCTGGCGGTCCTGCTGCCCGGCCTCGGCGCCGTGTCGACGACGCTGATCGCGGGCACCCACCTGATCCGCAAGGGTCTCGCGAAGCCGTTCGGCTCGGTGACGCAGATGCAGAAGCTGCGCCTGGGCAAGCGCTCGTCTCCGCGCCACGTGCTCGTCAAGGACCTGGTGCCGCTCTCGGGCCTCGACGACCTCGTCTTCGGCGGCTGGGACATCTTCACCGACAACGCTTACGAGTCCGCCGTGAAGGCCGGGGTCCTCGGCAAGGAGATGCTCGAGCCCGTCCGCGCGGAGCTCGAGTCGGTCCGGCCCATGGCGGCCGTCTTCGAGCGGGCGTGGGTCAAGAACCTCGAGGGTCCCAACGTCAAGAAGGGCGCGACGAAGATGCACCTGGCCGAGGCGCTGGCCGAAGACATCGCCGCGTTCCGCAAGAGCTCCGGCGCCGCGCGCGCCGTGATGGTCTGGTGCGGCTCGACCGAGGTCTACGCGCAGCAGAAGCCCGTGCACGAGACGCTCGCGGCCTTGGAGAAGGGCCTCAAGGAGAACTCCGCCGACATTCCGCCGTCGATGATCTACGCCTACGCCGCGATCCTGAGCGGGACGCCGTACGCCAACGGCGCGCCAAACCTTTCGGTCGACGTGCCGGCGCTCACGGAGATGGCGAGGGCGAAGGGCGTGCCGATCGCCGGCAAGGACTTCAAGACCGGCCAGACGCTCATGAAGACGATCATCGCGCCGGGACTGAAAGCGCGGATGCTCGGGCTCCAGGGCTGGTTCTCGACGAACATCCTCGGCAACCGCGACGGCGAGGTCCTCGACGATCCGGGCTCCTTCCGGTCGAAGGAAGTCTCGAAGGCGTCGGTGCTCGACGCGATCCTCCAGCCCGAGCTCTACCCCGAGCTCTACCGCGACTACTTCCACAAGGTGCGCATCGAGTACTACCCGCCGCGCGGCGACGCCAAGGAAGGCTGGGACAACATCGACATCGTGGGCTGGCTCGGCCAGCCGATGCAGATCAAGATCGACTTCCTCTGCCGCGACTCGATCCTCGCGGCGCCGGTCGTGCTCGACCTGCTCCTCTTCCTCGACCTGGCGGGCCGGGCCGGTCTCTCCGGGATCCAGGAGTGGCTGTCGTTCTACTTCAAGTCCCCGATGTCGCGGCCGGACTTGAAGCCCGAGCACGACCTGTTCGTTCAGCACCTGAAGCTCTCGAACACCCTGCGCATCCTCGTGGGCGAGGAAGTGCTCGACCACTCGGGCCTCGACTACTACGAGGGCGCCGGAGCCTAGAGCGGCGTCTCCGCGCTCCCCGGCTCCAGCACCGCGGTGCGCGCGGCGCCGCCGCAGTGCTCCACGACGAGCGCGGCGAGATCGGCGAGCGCGGCATCGAGCTCGGCGCGGCCGACCGGGGGCAGCGCCTCGACGACGAGAAAGGCGTCGGTCGTCGATTCCGTGAGCTTGGTGCGGTCGGCTTCTTTCCAGTTCCAGCGGCGGCAGAGCACGCCGGCGGCGTCCGCGTAGATCACTTCGCCCGCCCTGGGCGGCCGCGGTTCCGGCTCGCCGAGAAGGCGGACCGCCGGCTCGCCCTCGCCGGCGAACCGCAGGGCCACGTCGCCGGACACCGCGCCGAGGTCCTCGCCGCCGACCGGCACGAGGCGGCGCAGCGAGACCACGTTGTAGAGGTCCACGAGGCGGTTGATCGGCGAGACGCGGTGCCCTTTCGCGACGCGGCGGAGCAGGTTCTCGATCGAGGAAGGATGGTCCTTGGGCTTGGCGCCGAAGGCCCGGTAAACCTCGCGCCACGGCGCGACGTGCGGGTGCTCGGAGACCGGCGCGGCCCCCAGCCGTGCGGCCGCCGCGTCCTGCTCCTCCCGCAGCAGCGCCGAAAGCGCCGCGCTCTCGCCCGCATTCGAGATCCCGTGCGCGACGACGACCCCGATCCGCACGTCGGGGAAGCGCCGGAAGATCTCGTCGTGGACCCGCAGGCTCGTCATCACGCGTCGTCTTACCACACGGGTAGACTGCGCACGTGGCCGTGCGCAAGATCCTGCACGTCGACATGGACGCCTTCTACGCGTCGGTCGAGCAGCGGGACGACCCGGCGCTGAAGGGAAAGCCCGTCGCCGTCGGCGGCCGCCCCGAAAGCCGCGGCGTCGTGGCGGCGGCGAGCTACGAGGCGCGCGTCTTCGGGGTGCGCTCGGCGATCCCGATGGCCCGCGCCATGCGCCTCTGCCCGGAGCTCGTCATCCTGCGCCCGGACTTCAAGAAATACGGAGCCGTCTCCCAGCAGGTCTTCGCCCTCTTCCGCGCGGTCACGCCGCTCGTCGAACCGTTGTCGCTCGACGAGGCGTACCTCGACGTCACCGAGAACGCGTGGGGCGAGCCTCTCGGCGTCGAAGTCGCGCGGCGGCTGAAAGCGCAGATCCGCGAGGCGACCGGCCTGACGGCGTCGGCCGGCGTCGCGCCGAACAAGTTCCTCGCGAAGATCGCCTCGGGCTGGAAGAAACCGGACGGGCTGACCGTCATCGCTCCGGAGCGCATGGAGCGCTTTCTCCAGACGCTGCCGGTCGACGCGCTGTGGGGAGTCGGTCCGGTCACCGCGGGCCGGCTGCGTCGGGCCGGCATCGCGCGCCTCGTGGACGTGCGCGCGGCGCCGGAGGACGTTCTGCGGCAGGCGGTCGGGAGCTGGGCCGAGGGGCTCCGCCGGCTCGCGTTCGGCGACGACGACCGGCCCGTCAACCCGAATCAGGAGCGCAAGTCGATCGGCTGCGAGGAGACCTACGCGAAGGACCTCGCGGAGCTGCCGCCGATCCGCGACGAAGTCGCCCGCCTGGCGCGACGCACCGCTTCGGTCCTCGAGCGCAAGGGCCTCTTCGCGCGCACCGTCGTCCTGAAGCTCCGCTACCGCGACTTCCGGACGATCACGCGCAGCCAGACCCACCGTCCGGCCACGCGCTCGGCCGACGAGATCGCCGGGCGCGCCGTCGCCCTGCTCGAGAAGACCGACGCCGGAAAGACGCCCGTGCGCCTCCTGGGCGTTTCGGTCCACGGGCTCTTCGACACCGACGGCGAGGAGACGCCGGCGCCCGACCCCGGCCAGCTCGACCTTCCCGTGCCGTGACGCGTCGGCGGCACGGCGGCGGCTACCGGCCCGTCGTGATCCCTCTTCGCACCCAGGAGAGCGGCGCCGCGTCGTCGTAGACGACGCCCGAGTCCGTCACTTTCACGCCGAGGCGCGCGAAGACGGCCGGCAGGTCGTCGCGCGGCGGCTGATGCGCCATGCGCGCGTAGACGTCGCGCAGGACGGGCGAGCCGACCTCGCGGTCGCCCGTGTCGAGCGCTTTCTCGAGGCTCCACGAGACGGTGACGTTGCCGCCCGCCCGGACGATCGCCCGGAGCGCGTCGTCGAGCGACTTCTTCCCGCCCGTTTTCTCCCGGATCGCCACGTCCGCGTCGAAGCAGTAGAGCGCCCCGCCCCAGTACGTCGCCGCCCAGCTCCGCGCCCCGTCGAGCCCCCAGCCCGAGAGCGCGTCCTGTCCCTTCGGCAGGCCCCAGACGAGCCACTTCCAGATGTCGTCGGTGGGCGCGAGTCCGGCGCGCGCGCGCACGAGCGGCTCGACGTAGGTCGCGAGCCCCTCTTCGATCCAGGTCTCGCCGTCCATCGACGGAAAGGCCAGGTGCACCATCTCGTGGACGAGCTCCCAGTTGGTCTTCAGATCGTTCACGGTCGCGGCGTCGCCCACCGAGATGACGATCCGTGCCGCGCCGCGCACGCCGACCGTCCGGCCGCTCGAGACGCCGCCGGGACCGCCGCCGTGGACGATCAGCGTGGTCCGCGCGACGGGAAACGATCCGTAGTAGGCCGCCACGGCGCGCGCCGCGGATTCCACCCAACTCAGGATCTGCGGTTCGGAAACGAGCGCCGGCTTCCGGTCGAGGACGACCTCCACGACGCCGCCCGGCACTTCGACGCGCAGGCTCGACGGGGTCGCCGCGGCCGCGGCCGCCGCGGCGAGAATCCAGGGACCGAGGAGCGTCAGTCGGTCAGCGCCTTTCCATGGGAACGAAGGCGCGCTCGCCTTCGCCGAGGTACACCTGGCGCGGCCGCGCGATCTTCTCCTCGGGATCTTCGAGCAGCTCCTCCCACTGGGCGAGCCAGCCCGACGTCCTCGGGATCGCGAAGAGCACCGTGAACGCGTCGCTCGGAATCCCGATCGCCTGGTAGATCAGGCCGGAGTAGAAGTCGACGTTCGGGTACAGCTTGCGCTTGACGAAGTAGTCGTCCTGGAGCGCGATCCGCTCGAGCTCGAGCGCGATGTCGAGCAGCGGGTTGCGGCCCGTCACGTCGAAGACCTCCTCGGCCATGCGCTTGATGATCTTCGCGCGTGGGTCGAAGTTCTTGTAGACGCGGTGACCGAACCCCATCAGCCGCTTCTCGCCCTTGCCCTGCTTGACCTCTTCGATGAAGGCCGGCACGCGCGAGACGGAGCCGATCTCCTTCAACATCCGCAGCACTTCCTCGTTGGCGCCGCCGTGCAGCGGGCCGTAGAGCGCGGCCGCCGCGCCGGCGAGCGCCGAGTACGGATCCGTGTGCGCCGAGCCGATGCCGCGCATGACGGCCGTCCCGCAGTTCTGCTCGTGGTCCGCGTGGAGGATGAAGAGCACGTCGAGGGCCTTCACGAGCGTCGGGTTGGGCTTGTAGTCCTCGGCCGGCGTCTTGAAGAGCATGGTCAGGAAGTTCTCGCCGTACTCGAGGGCGTTCGAAGGATAGACGTACGGCATCCCCATGCTGTGCTTGTAGGCGAAGGCCGCGATCGTCGGCATCTTCGCGATGAGGCGATGGATCTGCTTGGTGCGGCCCGGCGCGTCATGGACGTCGCGCGCCTCCGGGTAGAACGTCGACATGGCCGCGACCGTCGAGATGAGCATGCCCATCGGGTGCGCGTCGTGGTTGAACGCGTCCATGAGCTTCTTCAGGGACTCGTGGATCATGGTGTGGTACGTGATGTCGTGGACCCACTGGTCGTGCTGCGTCTTGTTCGGCAGCTCGCCGTACAGAAGGAGATACGCGACCTCGAGGTAGGTGCACTTCTCGGCCAGCACCTCGATCGGATAGCCGCGGTAGCGCAGGATCCCCTTGTCGCCGTCGATGTAGGTGATGCGGCTCGTGCAGGCGGCCGTGTTCATGTAGGCGGGGTCGTACGTCATCAGGCCGAAATCGTCCGGCCCGGTCCGGATCTGCCGCAGATCCATCGCGCGCACGGTGCCGTTCTTGATCGGCAGCTCGTAGGTCTTGCCCGTCCGCCGGTCGGTGACCGAGAGGGCGTCCCGGGTTTCCGTGGATCCCGCCGTCGCGTCGTCCGTCTTCGTTGCTTCCAGAGTACCCATGGAAACCTCCGCCCCTATTCTCTAACGAATTCCGGGCGAAACATCGGAAGCGTCCGGACGTCCCTGACTGGTGTGGAGCTGACGCGCCGGACGAGGACGGCCGCCGCCGCGCTGTTCGCGCTCTTCGCCGCCCTGGCGGGCGCGGACGGGCCGGCGGCGCCGCCCGCCATTCCGGAGATCGACCGCATCCGCCTGGCCGAGGCGTGCCACCTCGCGGGGAGGATCGGCGACCGGATCTGGCCGGGCTGGAGCGGGACGCCTTTCGCCGTCGTCCTCGTCACGCCGGAAACCGAGTTCTTCGTCCGCCACCCGCATCCGCCCGCCGACGCGAAGCGGCTCGGGCGCGACGCGCTGCTCGACTCGGAGGTCTTCGCGCGGCCGCGCACGTTCCCCACCGGATTTCTGGCCGCGCTCCCGCTCGAGGGCGTCTCGACCGTGGTGTTCACGCTCGAGCCCGAGCTCTCGGCGCCGCCAAAAGCGGATTGCGGGAAGGCAGGCGGCGCGAGAGGATAGCGGGCGTGACGGACGGCCGCAGCCTGCAGGACACCTACGCGCCGCAGAACCGCTGTTTCGGCTGCGGCCCCTCGAACGACAAGGGCCTCCGGATCAAGTCCTTCGTCGAGGGCGACGAGGTCGTCGCCGAGTGGCGCCCCGAGCCCCACCACGCCGCCTTCGACGGGATCTTGAACGGCGGCATCTGCGGCGCGCTGCTCGACTGCCACAGCAACTGGGCCGCGACGCATCACCTCATGAAGAAGTCCGGCGACGCGACGCCGCCGTGCACGGTGACCGCCGACTTTCACGTCACGCTGCGGCGGCCGACGCCGATGGACGTTCCGTTGAAGCTGCGCGCCCGCGTCGTGGAGTCGGCGGCCGACCGCGCCGTCGTCGAGGCGTCCCTCGAGGCCAACGGCAAGGTGACCGCGACGTGCCGCGGGACCTTCGTGGCCGTCAAGGAAGGCCACCCCGCGTTCCACCGCTGGTAGACCCCGCCGGATGAGGAGAGTCCTCGCGGCCGCGGCTTCCCTTCTCCTCCTGGGCGCGCCTCTGCGGGCCGACGACGACGTCGCGAAGAAGACGGTCCGCTCGCGCGGCAGGGACCGCGTCTACTACCTCTATGCGCCGCCCGGACTCTCGGCCGAGCATCCGGCGCCGCTCGTCGTGACGCTCCACGGTTCGAGCCGCGACGGCAGGACGCTGGTCGACCGGTGGAAAGACCTCGCCCGCCAGGAGGGCATCGTGCTCGCGGGCCCCGACTCGACCGACGCCGTCCACTGGGCCTCCCCGCAGGACGGCCCGCTTCTGCTGCGCGACGTCGTCGACGCGGTCTCGGCCGCGCAGCCGATCGACTCCCGCCGCGTCTACCTCTTCGGCCACTCGGCGGGCGCGGTCTTCGCCCTCCAGATGGCCTGTCTCGAATCCGAATACTTCGCCGCCGCCGCGGTGCACGCCGGCGCCGTCGACCCGCGCTACTTCTCGATCTTCGACTACGCCGCCCGCAAGCTTCCGATCGCGATCTGGATCGGGACGAAGGACCCGATCTTTCCCCCGGCCGACGTGCGCGCCACGGCGGCGGCCCTGAAGTCGCGAGGCTTCCCCGTCACGCTGACGGAGATTCCGGACCACAACCACGACTACGCAGCGGTTGCGAAGGACCTGAATTCCGCGATCTGGGCGTTCCTGGCCGCGCAGAAGCTCCCCGCTGAGCCCCACTACCGCGTCTACGCGGACCCTTAGCGCCCACCCCTCACCCCAACCCTCTCCCTCCGCCGGGGGAGAGGGGGAAAGCCCCTGAGGCGGCGGTTCTCCTGTCCTTTCTTTGGCCGTTCGGCCAGTCGCGCGGCGCGCCGGCACCTTCTACTCTTCTTCGATCGGATTTCCACGAACCGAGGTGTCTATGTCCACACGACGAGCGCCGGTCCTCGCTCTGGCCTTCGCCATGGCGGCCGCATCTCTGTCCGCGGCGACGACTTTCCAGGCCGCCTACATGACCCCGGGGTCCGGACCCGCCGCGGGAGGCGCGGGCGTCGCGATCCTGGGCAATCAGTTCCTCGCCGGGACGACCGTGACCGTCGGCGGCGCGGCCGCGTCGGCGACGGTGACGAGCTCGACGCGCATCGCCCTCACGGTGCCCGCGCAGACCGCCGGCGCCGTGTACGACGTCGTCGTCACGAGCTCCGGCGGCCCGTCGTCGATCCTGCCGCGGGCCTGGTTCGCCGACTTCCTCGACGTCACCGGAGCGTCTCCCTACCACGCGCCCGTCGAGCAGATGGTCCGCGACGGCATCACGTCCGGCTGCGGCGGCGGCAACTTCTGTCCGACCTCCTCCATCACCCGCGCGCAGATGGCGGTCTTCCTCCTGCGCGCGGGCCACGGCTCGTCCTACGTCCCGCCGCCCGCGACCGGCACGATCTTCGCGGACGTCGGCGCCTCCGACTTCGCCGCCGACTGGATCGAGGAGCTCTACACCGAAGGCATCACGGGCGGCTGCGCGACCAACCCGCTCCGCTACTGCCCGAACAACCCGATCACGCGCGGCCAGATGGCGGCCTTCCTTCTGAAGGTCTACCACGGCGTCGCCTACGGGCCGCCGCCGGCACACGGCGTCTTCGGCGACGTCCCGGTCTCGATGCCGCTGGCGCCGTGGATCGAGGAGCTCGCGCGGTTGTCGGTCACCGCCGGCTGCGGCGGCAACGCCTACTGTCCGTCCAACTCGGTCACCCGCGGCCAGATGGCGGTGTTCATGACGAAGACCTTCCACCGTCCCGAGGCGATCCGGTTCCTCGAGCAGGCGTCGTGGGGCGCGAGCGACGCCGACGTCGGCGGTCTCCTCGGCGAGGGCTACCTCGCCTGGCTCGCGGCGCAGAACGCCGCGACGCCTTCGTCGTATCCGAGCGCGCTCTTCCCGCTCTGGCCCGGCGACACGCCGGATTCGTGCGACGACACCTGCCAGCGCGACAACTACTCGTCCTACCGCATCCAGAACCGGTTCTTCTTGAACGCGCTCTACGGCCAGGACCAGCTCCGCCAGCGCGTCGCCTGGGCCCTGCACAAGCTCATCGTCGTCTCCGAAGACGCGCTGCCGTACCCCTTCCAGGTGGCCGCGTATCTGCGCGCCCTCGACCTGAACGCCTTCGGCAACTACCGCGACATCCTGTACCAGGAGACGCTCAACCCCGCGATGGGCGAGTACCTGAACATGGACACGTCGACCAAGGACGACCCCAACGAGAACTACGCCCGCGAGATCATGCAGCTGTTCTCGATCGGGACCGTGCTCCTGAACCAGGACGGGACGACGCAGAACGACGTCAACGGCCCCAAGCCGTCCTACGACCAGGCGGTCATCGACGAGTTCAAGCGGGTCTACACGGGTTGGTTCATCGACCAGGTGCCGTGCCCCGCGCCCAACGGCGGCGACACCTGCGACGACTGGGTCAGCCCGATGTCCTTCGACTCGGACCTGCACGACACCGACCCGAAGACGCTCTTCGCCGGGTATCCCGGCGGCCCCGTCGTGCTCCCCGCCGGTCAGACCGGCGACCAGGACCTGAACCAGGCGCTCGACGCGATCTTCAATCACCCGAACGTCGGCCCCTACGTCGCGCGCGAGCTCATCCACAGCCTCGTCACGTCCAATCCGACGCCCGAGTACGTGGAACGCGTGGCCGGCGCCTTCATCGACGACGGCACCGGCACGCGCGGCAAGCTCTGGCCGGTCGTCAAGGCGATCCTGCTCGACCCGGAGGCCCGCAACGCCCCGAGCGACCCGATCTACGGCCACCTCCGCGAGCCCGCGCTCTACATGAACAACATCCTGCGCGCGTTCCACGCGACGTCGTTCGACGGCACGACCCAGTCCGACGGCAACCTCGAGCCCTTCGCCCGCGACATGGGGCAGAGGATCTGGAAACCCCCGACGGTGTTCTCCTACTTCCCGCAGGCCTACGCCGCTCCCCCGGCCTCGTCCGGCGTTCTCGGGCCCGAGTTCGGCCTCATGAACTCGCAGACGTCCTTGAAGCGCGCCAACTTCGTCAACCAGTTCACGATCTGGGGGGGCGTCGAGGCCGACCCGAACGACGACACGCCCAACGGCACGGCGCTCGACTACTCGGAGCTCCAGCTGCTCGCCGCCAACCCCGACAATCTCGTGGACAAGCTGAACCGCCTGCTCCTCCACGGGACGATGTCCGACGACCTGCGCAGCTCGATCGTCTCGGCCGTCGCCTCCGTGGACGCCTCGGATCCGCTCGGCCGGGCGCAGCAGGCGCTCTATCTCGTCGCCGTGTCCTCGCAGTACCAGGTGGAGAGGTGAGACCATGAAGAGCACCCGACGCGAATTCCTGATTCGGTCGACCTGCGCGGGCCTGACGGCCGCGGCCGCCCAGGCGAGTCTGAACAAGCTCGGCCTGATGAACCTCTACGCGCGGCCCTCGGCGCCGACGGACTATCGCGCCCTCGTCTGCGTCTTCATGGACGGCGGCAACGACTCCAACAACATGATCGTGCCGACCGACTCGGCCCACTACGCCCAGTACGCGGCGGCGCGGCCCGCCAACTCCGGCATCCAGATCCCGCAGGTCGGCCAGCCCGGCGGCCTCATCTCGGTCGGCGCGCCGGCGAGCCTCGGCGGGCGCACCTTCGGCTTCCACCCGTCGCTGCCCGAGATGGCCACGCTCTACGCGCAGGGCAAAGTCGCCGTCGTGTCCAACGTCGGCCCGCTCGTCGTCCCCGTCACGCAGGCCAACATCGACAACAAGCCGACGCCGTACTCGCTCTTCTCGCACTCGGATCAGATCGACTGCTGGCAGACCGCGCGCGCCGACCAGCGCATCGCGACGGGCTGGGGCGGCCGCATCACGGACGTCACGCTCAACTGCAACGGCGGCTCGGGCTTCCCGACGATCACGACGATCGCCGGCGCCTCGACCTTCTGCGTCGGCGCGGGCCAGCGGCCGCTGGCGATCGACACCGGCGCGCTCGACCAGGTCCTGGTCCTGAACGGCTTCAACGGCTCGACCCAGGACAACGCCCGCAAGAGCTCGATGGACTTCGCCCGGACGATCGACCGCACGGCCACGCTCATCGCCGCCGCGAGCGACACGACGCAGCAGGCCGTGGACATCAGCGCGGCGCTTTCGATCGACCCGACGCTGACGACGGTCTTCCCCGGCACCGACCTCGGCTCGCAGCTCCAGCAGGTGGCCAAGGTCATGAAGCTGAACCTCTCCTCGCCCGAGCTGTCCCTGAACCGGCAGATTTTCTACGTCGAGACCGGCGGCTACGACACGCACCAGGACCAGCTCCAGGACCAGGGCGACAACCTGACCGAGTTCTCGCAGGCGATGGCCGCGTTCTACGCCGCGACCCAGGAGCTCGGCATCTCGGACCGCGTCGTCACGTTCACGCTCTCGGATTTCGGCCGCACGCTCCAGCCCTCGGGCGACCAGGGCTCGGTGGGCACCGACCACGGCTGGGGCAGCCACCACTTCGTCATGGGCGGCGCGGTCGGGGGCGGAAACTTCTACGGGATGCCGGGCGGCAACGGGCAGATCTTCCCGGACCTCGTCGTCGGCGGCATCGACGACATCTCGCCGGACGACCGCGGCCGCTGGATCCCGGCGACGTCGGTCGAGCAGTACGCCGGAACGCTCGCGAGCTGGTTCGGCGTGTCCGCACTCGATCTACCGGTCGTCTTCCCGCTGTTCAACAACTTCTCGCCGACGACCCTCGGGTTCCTGACGCCGGGCACGAGCTGCTGAGCGTCACTTCCCCTTGACGATGTCGATGTTCCCGTTCGAGTTCTCGAGCGTGAGCGGGCAGCGGCCGTCGCCCAGCCGGCCGTAGAGGTTCTCGGCGCTCGGCGAGCCCGACACCATCAGCGGCACCTCGCTGCGGACCTTGCCGAAGGACGTGCGGGCGTTCACGGTGAAGGTCGCCTCCTCGCTCACCGCGACCCGAATCGGCCCGAAGGAGTTCTTCACCGACACGGCCTCGCAGCCGGCCCCGGCCGCAAGTCCGCGGACCTCGACCGAGCCGTTCTGATTCTCGACGTCGAGCCGCCCGCTCACCCCATCGACGGTCGCCCCGGCGAAAGACGTGGTGACGCGGGCGCTCCCCTTGACGGCGGACACCTGGACCGCGCCGTTCGAGTCGTCCACGGTGAGGTTGCCGTCGATCCGCGTGGCTTCGACCATGCCGAAGCTCGTCGAGATGGAGACGGGACCGCCGGAGACGTCGGCGACCGACACGGGGCTGTTGTTGCCGACGATCCGGGCGCCCCGGTGCGCGTGGCTCACCGAGATCCGGCCGAAGGAGCCCCGGGCGTCCACCGCGCCGCCCACGTCGGCGAGTGTCACGGCGCCGTTGTCGGCCCGGACGGTCGCGTCGCCCGGCACGCCGCTCGCGTCGATCTCGCCGAAGCTCGTCTTGAGCTGCGCGGAGGCCTTGACGTTGCGCACGCGCACGCCGCCGTTGGAATTCTCGATCTCGACCGGGCCCTCCACGTCGGAGAGCTCGACGCGCGCGAAGGAGTTGTGCACCGAGGCCTTGCCGGCCACCTTCTGCACGGCGACCTCGCCGTTCGAATTCTGGACTTCCAGCGCGCCGCCGACGTTGCGGGCGTCGACGCGCCCGAAGGAGCCGGTCACCCGGCCGCTCGCGGCGTCTTCGAGGAGCACCGCGCCGTTGGAGGCGTTGATCGTGACCGAGCCCTTCGTGCGCCGGGCCTGCACCGCGCCGAAGCGGTTGCGCACCGACAGCGTTCCCTCGACGTCCGTCGCGACGACGGCGCCGTTGGACCCGGAGATCTCGACGTCGCCGACGTTGTGGTCGAGGGTGATCGAGCCGAACGCGTTCTCCAGGCGCTGCCGGCCGCGCCCGTTGCTGAAGGCGAGCTGGCCGTTGGCGTTGACGACGACGGCGGCGGCCTTCAGCCCCGAGACCACGACGTCGCCGAACTTGGAGCGGGCGGACAGCGCCATCGTCTCGGGCATCGTCACGTCCATGTCCACGGCAAAGGAGACGTGGCCCCGGCCCGTGAAGGTCGCGCCGTGGTCCGGGTACTTCGTCCGGATGGCGATCGTCGATCCGAGGTCTTCGACGGTCACGCTGATTCCCTCGCCGAACTTCTGCGCCCACTCGCCGTCCGACGAGGAGACCGTGATCTTCGCGCGGACACGGACTTCCGAGAGCGCGTGCGTGCCGATCCG
The DNA here is from genome assembly GCA_035500755.1 of Thermoanaerobaculia bacterium. Classification (GTDB taxonomy): domain Bacteria; phylum Acidobacteriota; class Thermoanaerobaculia; order UBA5066; family Gp7-AA6; genus DAHUXD01. The sequence goes on from DATJXB010000150.1 coordinate 18,723, forward strand.
GAGCGCGCCCTGGCTGTGCTCGATCTCGAGCTGCTGCCCGGCCTTGACCGGAAGGGTCTTCGAGAAATCGCGGTCGAAATTGCCCCCCGGCTCGCGGGTCTCTTCCCGAGCCGCGAGCGGCGCCGCGAGGGCGAGCAGCAGCGCGGCGGCGGCCGCCGCCGAACGGAATCCGGCAAGACGCGTCATGACTTGACCTCTTTCATCAAACTCTGCAGCGTGCGCTGCTTTTCCTGGTAGACGGCGAGCAGCTCCCGCCGCAGGTGCGTGTTGCCCCGGTTTTGCTCGATCGAGGCCTTCAGCTCGGTGATCGCCGCGTCGAGCACCACGAGCTTCTCCTTGTAGTTCGCCAGCACGGGCGACGTCTTGCCGGCGAGCGCGGGCTCGGCCAGATGCGACAGGTTGTCGATCGAAGCGAGGTAGACCTTCTCGGCGGCGTCGACCTCGTCGATCGCCTGATCGGTCAGCAGCGGCGCCTTCGTCGTCCGCCAGTGGTCCGTGAGCGGCTCGCGCCCGCTGCTGTTGCGAAACACCCAGAGGCCCACGGTCGCGAGCACGAAGAGCGCCGCGATCGACGCCGCCGGGACCCAGGCGAAGCGCCGGCGCGGCGCGGCGTCCGTGACGGCGCCGGCGCGGACCGATTCCCCGGCGAGGGCCTGCCGGATCCGGGGCAGCAGGTCCGGCGAGTCCCACGCCCGGCGGAGGGACGGCGCGGCCTCGGAGATCCGGCGCCATTCGGCGAGCTCGCGGCCGCAGGCGGCACACCCGAGGGCGTGGACCTCGAACGCCGCGGTGAGCACCGGGTTCTCGCCCGCGAGGGCCTTCTCGAGGTCGCGGCAGTCCGCCTTCACCGCGCCTCCGCCGGGGCGAACGCGCCGCCCGAGGCGAGCTCCTTCTGGAGCCGCCGCTTGGCGCGGAAGAGAAGCGTCCGTGAGGTGTTCTCGGTGACCTCGAGAATCTCGCCGGCCTCTCGGTGCGAGAAGCCTTCGACCTCGCACAGCAGAAACGCGGTGCGCTCCCGCGGGTCCAGGTGCTCGAGCGCCTTCTCGATCGCGAGACGCAGCGGGAGGTCTCGGAGAGTGCCGCCGCGCAGCTCCGACTCCTCGGGCAGCGGGCTCTCGGGCCGGCGTTTCCCCCGGCGCAGCGTGTCGTAGCAGACGTTGACGAGGATCCGGTAAGCCCACGTCGAGAGGCTGGCCCCGCCCCGGAACCGCGCGGCCCCGCGGAAGATGCGCAGGAACGCTTCCTGGACCGCGTCCTCCGCGTCCGCGTGGCGACCGAGCAGGTTCATGGCAATCGACTTCATCCGCCCCCCGTGCGTCTCGAATAGCTCGACGAGCGCCGCCGAGTCCGCGGTTGGAAAGTCCGTCCCCGTCAGGGCTAGCTCCTTTGCCTTCAGTGCGATGCGCGCTTCGACCAGGATCCGCCGCCTCCGGGGACGCTTCGAAAAAACCGCGTCCGGCAACTTGGACGTCGCGGCGGGGGGTTTCGTTGCGGAATCTATCGCGGAGGCGGGCGCTAGTAGGCTTCGGGCCATGAAGAGAGCCGCCGTCCTGCTGCTGTGTTTGGCGGGCCTCGCCGGCCTGCCGGCCCGGGTCGCCGCCCAGAAGGCCGTGTTCGTCGTCCGCCACGCGGAGAAGATTTCCGAAACCGATGAGCGCCTGACCGAGGCGGGCCGCGCCCGGGCGCAGCGGCTGGCGGCGCTGCTCGCCGATTCCGGAATCGCCGCGATCTACGCGACCGATACCGAGCGCGCCCGGGACACGGCCCGGCCGCTCGCCGAACGGCTGAGGCTGAAGATCACGTCCTACGACACGGGCGCGAGCATGTCCGGCCAGGTCGACGCGCGCCCGTTCGTCGCGTCACTCCGGAAGGAGCACCCGCAAGACGTCGTGCTCGTCGTCGGGCACTCGAATACGATTCCGAACCTGCTCGAGACGCTCGGGTGCTCGGAGAAGGTCACCCTGGGCAATGCCGAGTACGACAACCTGTTCGTCGTGGTGCCTAAGTCAGACCGCGCGACGCTGCTGCGGCTGAAGTACTGACGCGGGCGGCCACAAGGGCCGCCCCTACACTCGGGAACGCACGGGACGGCTCTTGAACTGTAGGGCGGGGCTTGCCCCGCCCGCGCCGAACAGCTACCAACCCACCGGCTTGCCCTTGTTCTGCTCGTCCAGCCACTTCTGGAGCGGCGCGAAGTAGTCGCGGATCGCGGTCGCGTCCATCTGCCGCTGGCCGGTGATCGCCTCGAGCGCGTCGGGCCACGGCCTGGACTGCCCCATCGCGAGCATGTCGTTGAGCTTCTTGCCGGCTTCCCTGTTGCCGTAGATCGAGCAGCGGTTGAGCGGCGTCGTGCAGCCCGCCGTCTTCGAAAGCGCGCGATGAAACTGGAACTGAAGGATGTCGGCGAGGAAATACCGCGTGTACGGGACGTTGGCCGGAACGTGGTACTTCGCGCCCGCATCGAAGAGGTCCTCGCCGCGCGCGACGGCCGGCGCGATGCCCTGGTACTTCAGCCGCAGCGCCCACCACGCCTTGTTGTAGTCGGCAGGCGTGATCTCGCCCGAGAAGATCTTCCAGCGGTACTGGTCGATCAACAGGCCAAACGGCAGGAACGCCACCTTCTCGAGCGCCTTGTTCAGGAGCAGCCCGATGTCTTTCGACGTGTCCGGCGCCTTGTCGAGCAGACCCAGCTTGACCAGGTACTCCGGCGTCACCGAGAGCGCGATCGTGTCGCCGACCGCCTCGTGGAAGCCGTCGTTGGCGCTGTCGCGGAAGAGCGGCGGCTGCCTGTCGTAGGCCCGCTGGTAGTAGTTGTGGCCGAGCTCGTGGTGGATCGTCGTGAAGTCCTCGCCGGTGATGTCGATGCACATCTTGATGCGCAGATCGTCGACGAAGTCGACGTCCCAGGCGCTCGCGTGGCAGACGACCTCGCGGTCCTTCGGCTTCGTGAACATCGACCGTTCCCAGAACGTCTTCGGCAGCGGGTCGAACCCGAGCGAGGAGAAGAACCCCTCGCCGTACCGGACCATCTGACGCGGGTCGGTCTGCCGCGCCTTCAGGATCTGCGTCAGGTCGAAGCCGGGGTCGGCGTCCTTCGGCGCGACGAGCGGATAGACGTTGTCCCACGTCTGCGCCCACATGTTGCCGAGCAGGTGCGCCGGGATCGGGCCGCTCGCCGGGACCGCGTCGCCGTACCTTTCGCGCAGCTTCCAGCGCACGTAGGCGTGGAGCGAGACGTAGAGCGGCCGCACCTGCGCCCAGAGCCGGTCGAGCTCGGCCGAGAACGCCTCCGGCGTCATGTCGTACTTCGAGCGCCACATCGCGCCCGTGTCCTTGAAGCCGAGCTCGCGCGCGCCCTTGTTCGACAGCTCGACGAAGCGGACGTAGTCCTTCTTGATCGGCCCGCCGATCGCGTGCCAGCCGGCCCAGACGTCGAGCAGCTCCTTCGCGTCGCGCGAGTGCGCCATGGTCCGGGTGATGTCCTCGAGGTCGAGGCACTTGTCTTTGGTCGGGCAGTACTTGCCCTTGCCGTAAGCGCCTTCCATCGCCGTCGAGAGGCGCGTCAGCTCCGCGCGCTCGGCCGGGTCCGACGGGGCGGCCATCGTCATCGACAGCTTCAGCAGCTTCAGTTTGCGCGCCGTCTCGTCCGGAAGCGCGAGCCCGTCGAAGCGCAGCGCGTCCTTGGCGTACCGCACGTTGGCGGCGATCGTCTTGTCGGCCGCCTGCGCGGCCAGGACCTCGGTGTCTTCCGTGATGTACGTGGACTTGACCCAGTCCGCGCGGCTCTGAGTGATCCAGAGCTGCAGCAGGGTTTTCTCCGCGTCGTCGGCGAACGCCGTGGCGTCCGCGGGAGTCGGCGGCCGGCTCGGCGTCTGCGCGCCGGCGTCAGAAGCCATGGCCGCCTGCAGCAGGAGCGCCAGCGCCGCGGCGCCGGCACGAGTGGCCCGTGTTCCCATCGATTCCTCCCCTGAACGTTTCGGGTTGCCTCAAAGCGGGAAGGAATCTACCTCACGCCGATCGAGGGCGGAACGTCGGCGCTTGCCCAAGAAAGGCAGGCGAGGCGGGCACGAAGTGCCTCGCCTCCCCGCCATTTTCTACTGGCCGCCGGTCGTGGTCTTGTAGACGGACGAGGCCGTCGATGCGTAGAGGGTGTCCGGGGAGGACGGGTCCATGGCGAGGCCGTAGACGCCGCCGTCGTCCAGTCCCGCGTCGACCGGGAACCAGTTCTCGCCGGCGTCGGTACTCTTGAACACGCCGCCGCCCTCCGTTCCGACGTACAGGATCCTTCGCCGGTTGGGGTTGACGACGAGTGCACCGGTTCGCGAGGTCGTCGCACCGTCCAGGCCGTTGCCCTTGTCGACGAAGGAGGCGCCCCCGTCGGTGCTCTTGACCACACCGGAGTCGCCGGCCCCGTAGACGATGTCCGAATTGACCGGATCCACCGTGACCTTGAACGAGGGGTTCGGGTCCACGTTGATCCAGCTCGCGCCGGCGTCCTGCGAGCGCCAGATGCCCGTGCCGCGGTCGGCGAAATACACGGTGCGGTGGCGATGGGGATCGACCGTGATGCCGCGGCCGCTCAGGGAGAGAAAATCGTCGGGGGCCGCCCCCGGGGCCCGGTCGATGCGCGTGAACGTCTCCCCGAAATCGGTGCTCTTCCAGATGCCGTCGCCGCTGCGGACGGTGGCGACGTAGATCGAGCCGTCCACCGGGTCGACGTCGATTCCGGTGACGTAGATGCTCGCCGACCCGAACAGGCGGCGCTCCCAGTGGTTGCCGTGGTCCTCCGACTTGAAGAGACCGCCTCCCGTAAACGAACCTGCATACACGCGCCGGGGCTCCCTCGGGTCGAACGCCACGCCGCGGGGGGCGCGGTTCACGAGCCCGTTCTTTCCTCCGTCCCTCCACGTACGGCCGCCGTCGTCGGTCACGAGCAGTCCGCCGTCGTTGGTCGACAGGAAGACGTGCCGGGAGTTGGAAGGATCGACGACGATCGCGTGCCCGCTCTGGCAATTGCAATCGCTCAGCGACGGCCAGGCGAGCCGCCGCCAATCACGACGGCGCCCGCCGAGATCGCCCGCCAGACGCGAGGCCGGAAGCTGAAACACGCCGTCGAAGTTGGTCCCGGCATAGACCGCGCCGTCGCTGTCCACGGCGAGGACCAGACCGAGGCCCTCCGAGATGCCCGTGTTCGTCCAGGTCGCTCCCCCGTCTCCGCTGACCGACACTCCCCGGGTTGCCGTGCCCGCAAAGAGCCGGTTGCCGCTCTTGGCCAGCGACAGGACGACGCCGACCTCCGGCGAGCCGATGCGCACGAAGGATGCCCCGGCGTCCGAGCTCTTGAAAACGCCGTTGCCGTTCGAGCCCGCGTAAACGACGTTGCTGTCGCTCGGATCGACGAGCAGGCACCAGACCGTCGTGTCGGCCGTCAGCGCCACCCAGCTCGCGCCGCCGTCGCTCGACTTAAACGCTCCCTGGCCCGTCGTGCCGGCGTAAACGACGTTCGAATGCGCCGGATCGATGGCGAGAGAAAAGACCTGCACGCCGCCCAGACTGTCGGAGACCGACACCCACGTGTCCCCGCCGTCGACGGTCTTGTCGATGAATCCGTTGTAACCCGCATAGACGACGTTCGAGTCGTTGGGATCGATCGCCATGCTCAACGGGGCGCCGATTCCGGTGGTGGCGGACCACACCGCCGCGCCGTCGGTCGTCTTGAAGATGGCGTCTCCCGTCCCCAGGTAGACGACGTTCGGGTCCCGGGGAAACATCGCCATCGAAGTGGCGCCGCGCGAAGTAAGACCGTTGTCGACGGCGGCGAACTTCGCGCCGCCGTCGGTGCTCTTGAGGACACTGCCGCCGATGCCCACGATGTAGATCGTGTTCGACGGCGCATCGACCGCGATCGCCGCCTCGACGGAGGCCGGCCCGGGGCCGATCTCCTTCCATCCGCTCGGACGGAGCGGCACGTTGGCAGGGGCCGCCACGAGCCCGCACGCCACGGCAAGGGCAGCGACGCCGATCCCGAGAGCCGAGACGAACCGTGGTTTCGGGGACGTGGATCGAGGGGCGTTCATGACCGGCTCCTTTCTCTCCGAAAAACGAGGATGACCCGTGCTCATGGACAGGTCGAGAATGTCGACGTGTCCTGGATCGGTGCGAATGGCGTGCCGTCGGCATTCGAATAAGAGCGGCTCTGGCCGGTCAGAGAGTCGGACACGACGAGGGAGACCCCCACGTTCGTCATGCCGGCCGCGAAGAACCACTCGCGTCCGTTGACCGAGCAACCGTTCACCATCTTCACGACGAGCTCGATGCTGTCGCGGTTGAAGAACCAGAACGAGCCCGTGCTGTCCGTCAGGGAAGCGGCACTCGCCCGGCCGCCTTGACCGAGCGTCGACGCCAACCAGTCGGCCTGCACGCGGAACCGGCCGTTGCCCAGGCAGAGGGTCGTCGCGTCGGAAACACAGGCGCCCGCGGCGCTCGGCGTGAGGCGTCCGATCCGATTCCCGGAATACTCCGCGAACCAGAGATTCCCGTCCGGCCCGAGCGCGATGGATGAGGGGCCGGAGGAGGGATCGGGGAGCAAGAACTCGGTGATCCGCGCGTCGGTCGTCAGCCGGGCGATCCGGTCCGGGCTCTCCGTGATCCAGAGATTGCCGTCGGCACCCAGGGCCATGCCGCCGGCAGGGACCGTCAGCCCCTCGAGCCGGGTGATCGCGCCCTGCGTCGTGCTCGTCCAGACGTGAGAGTCGGCTGTCGCAAACCAGAGGTTGCCATCCGACCCCGCCGTGATCCCACGAGGCCAGTCGTCATCGGGGTCGGGCATGCCGAAAATGGTCACACCGGTGCCCTGAGGGGTGACTCGGCCGATGAAGCCGCCGTAGTAGTCCGAAAACCAGAGGTTGCCGTCCGGACCGACCGCGACCTTTCCGGCCGAAGTCGCCTGAGGTACCGCGAAGCTCGTCACCGCCCCGGCCATCGAGATGCGGAGTATCGATTCGCCGTCGTAAGACCAGAGGTTGCCATCGGGCCCGGCCGTCAGTTCCGGTCCGACCGCAACGTGCCACTCGGTCACCTCGCCCGACATCGTGATCCGCCCGAGGCGACCCGCGCTGAACTCGGAGAACCACATCGCACCGTCCGAGCCGGCGGCGATGCCCCGGGGGCCGACCCTCGGATCGAGCAGGGGAAACTCCGTGATCAAACCGCCCGGGGTGATTCGGCCGATCCGACCGGAGCCGAATTCCGTGAACCAGACGTTGCCGTCCGGGCCGGCCGCGATGCCCGTCGGCAGCGCGCCCGGCGTCGGGATCGAGTACTCCGAGATCACCTGGCCCCCGAGGAAAGTCGACAGGCCAGCCGTGGCGAGGACTTCGAGCAGCAGGAAACGAGTCAACCGACGCGCCGACGACGTCATCACATCCTCCTCCGCCGGCCCCGTCCGGGGCGGCTCTGGAGGGATAGGCGCGCTCGGGACGCGAAAACGGCAATGGCCCGGGACGGCCAGCGGCCGATTCCACGCCCACACGGGCGGTATCCTGACGTCCGTGACCGCCAGGAAGCTCCCGAAGGAGGCGCCTTCGGCCGGAGATGTCACGGCCCTGCTCAAGCGGTGGAGTGCGGGCGACGCCGCCGCCTTCGAGCGGCTGGTACCGCTCGTCCATGCGGAGCTGCGCCGGCTGGCCCACCGCGAGATGGGGCGCGAGCGCGCCGGACACACGCTCCAGACGACGGCCCTCGTCAACGAGGCCTACCTGCGGCTCGTCGACTCGAGCAGGGTCCGCTGGCAGGACCGCGCCCACTTTTTCGCGATGTCGGCGCAGCTGATGCGGCGCATCCTGGTCGATCACGCGCGCGCGCGGCGGGCCCGAAAGCGCGGCGGCGGTGCGCGCCAGGTGGAGCTCGACGAGGCGCTCGTCGTCTCGCCCGAACGCGGATCCGATCTCGTCGCCCTCGACGACGCGCTGCAGGCCCTCGCGTTCGTCGACGCGCGAAAGGCCCAGGTCGTGGAGCTGCGCTACTTCGGCGGCCTGAGCGCCAACGAGAGCGCCGAGGCGCTCGGCGTATCACCCGAAACCGTGCTCCGCGACTGGCGCCTGGCCAAAGCGTGGCTCCTGCGAGAGCTCTCCGGCGGCGGCTGACGTGGCGGCCAATCGCTGGCAGCGCGTCGAGGCGCTCTACCACGCGGCGCTCGAGCGGGAACCCGCCGAGCGCGCCGACTTCCTCGAGCGAACCTGCGGCGGCGACGACGCGCTGCGAAACGAGGTCGAGTCGCTCCTGCGCTACGACGGCGCCGCCGGCGATTTCCTCGAGCGCCCCGCGCTCGAGGTCGAGGCCAACGGCCTGGCGCACGAGCCGGGCACGATCCTCGGCGAGCGGGACGTCGACGGCTACGCGATCCTGTCGCTTCTCGGCGCGGGCGGGATGGGCGAGGTCTACCGAGCCCGCGATCTGGCCCTCGGACGCGAGGTCGCGCTCAAGGTGCTCCGGCGCTCGGCGGCGTCGAGCGACGCGTCGCTGCGCCGCTTCGAGGAGGAGGCGCGGCTCGCGTCCGCGCTGAATCACCCGAACATCGTCACGATCTACGGCGTCGGAGCCAAAGACGACGTCGCCTACATCGCCATGGAGCTCGTGCGCGGCCGGACGCTCCGCGACGCGCTTTCCTCGGGGCCGCTCCCGCTCGGCCGGGCCGTTTCCCTCGCCGTCCAGCTCGCCGACGCGCTCGCCGCCGCCCACGCCGCCGGGATCGTCCACCGCGATCTGAAACCCGAGAACCTCATGCTCACGGAAGACGAACGGCTGAAAGTGCTCGACTTCGGCATCGCCAAGCTGCACGGGTCTCCCGAGGAGCCCGACGCCGTCCTCCCGCCGCGTCCGCGCGCCGCCACGCAGACCGGCGCGGTTCTCGGGACGGCCGGTTACATGTCGCCGGAACAGGCCGAGGGCTTACCGGCCGAGCCGGCCTCGGACCAGTTCTCCTTCGGCGCGATCCTCTTCGAGATGCTCTCGGGCCGGCGGGCGTTCGAGCGCGACACGCCCGCCGCGACGATCGACGCGATCCGGCACGACGATCCGGCGCCCCTCGTCCTGCCGGAAGGAGCGTCGGCGCTGCGCGCCGTGATCGCGCGTTGCCTCGCGAAGGATCCCCGGGGCCGCTTCCCCGAAACGCGCGACCTCACGGCTCGCCTCCGGGAGATCGCCGGCGGATTCGAGCGTCCGGCGGCGGCGAGGTCGCCGAACCGCCGGCGGCTTCTCTGGTTCGGGGCGGCCGCGGCGATCGCGGCCGCCGCAGGGCTGGCGGCCTGGAGAGCGCGCTCTCTCGACACCGGCATCCGCTCGATCGCCGTGCTGCCCTTCGAGAAGGTCGCCGGCGGCGCCGAGGCTGAGTCTCTCGCGGACGGCCTGACGCGCGGCGTTACGCGCGGGATCTCCCGCCTGTCGTCGCTCGCCGTACGGCCGCGAAGCGCCGTCCTCCGTTTCCAAGGCTCGAACGCCGACCCGAAAGAGACCGGGCAGAAGCTCCGCGTCGACGCGGTGGTGACCGGAACGCTCTCCCAGGAAGGTGGCCGGTCGGTCGCCGAAGCCGCGCTCGTGGACGTTCGAACCGGCGTTCGACTCTGGAGTCGAACCTACGCGCTCCCCGGCACGGATGCTCTGACGATCCAGAGCGAGATCGCCCGAGATCTCGTCACGGAGGGCATTCGCCTGCCCCTCTCGCGCGAGGACCGTCGAGAGCTCGCCCGGCGCCCCTCGGACGACCCGGTCGCGTACGACCTGTACCTCAGGGCGGTCCGGCTCTGCGAGCGCGGCACCGAGGCCGCCTACCTCGAGGCTCGCGCGCTTCTCCGAAAAGCGGTCACGCGCGACCCGAACTTCGCGCTGGCGTACGTCGCTCTCGCCACGACGTACTCCGTGATGAGCGTCGACGGCTACGAATCCCCGGCGCAGGCGCTCCCCGAAATCACGCGCAACGTCCGGCGAGCCCTCGACGCCGATCAGGACCTCCCGGACGCGCACTCCGAGGCGGCCGTCGCGCTCTTCTACTTTCAGTGGGACTGGAAGGGCTCCGCCGAGGAGTGGCGCCAGGCGCTCGCGTCGCGGGGTGGCGGCTTCGTGCCGGACTTTCTCGAGGCCTATGCGCTGCAGCAGTGGGCGCTCGGCAAACCGCGGGAGGCGCTCGCCCTGGTGCGCCGGGCGCGGGATCTCGACCCGCTCAGCCTCGAGCCGCGCCTCCGCGAGGCCGACTTTCTCCTCCATGCCGGGTCGCTCGACGAGGCCGCGGCCCAGTACGAAAGCGTCGTGCGAACGGCGGACAAGGCCGATCCCGAGGGCGCCTCGGCGGCCGCGAACGCATGGCTCGGCCTCGCCGAAGTCCGGGCGCGCCAGGGGCGATTCGACGACGCGATCGCCGCTCACCGCAGCGCGGACGAAGCGTCGGGCGAAAGCGCCTTTGCGGACCTCGAGGGGACGGCCCGCGGCCAGGAGGGTTACCGCGAGATCGAGCGCCGAGCCGCGCGCCTGCAGCTCGATGCCCTGCGCCAGCGCACGGCCGAGGGCGGGTACGCCTCCCCCGTCGATTTCGCCCGCGCCTATGCTCGTCTCGGTGACCGCGAACGCGCCTTCGGGTCCCTCGATGCCGCCCTCGCCGAGCGCTCCCCCGGCCTCGCGTTTCTGAAGGTCGATGCGGCCTGGGACGGCCTGCGCACCGACCCGCGCTTCGAGGCCGTCGTCCGCCGCGTCGGGCTGCCGGCCGCCTCGTGAGCGCGTGGTACGATTTTCACGAGGCTCCAGCGATGTCCATGATCGTTCGACGGACAGCGGCGGCGCTGCTTCTGGCGGCCTGTGCGGGACTCTCCGCCGACCACTTCGCCTGCGGCGACAAGTTCCTCGTGGTCAGCCGCAACACGCGGTTCAAGCGCGCCAGCGCGCCCCGGCCGCCGGCGGCCGTGCTGATCTACGCGGACCCGAGCTCGAACACGGGCAAGGCTCTCGCCGACGTTCCGGCCGAAGCGACCCTGCGCAAGGTCGGCTACCGGCCCACTTCGGTGGCGAGCCCCGAGGAGCTCGACCGGGCGCTCGCCGAGGGAAGCTGGGACGTCATCCTCGCCGACGAGGCCGAGTGCGAAAAGCTGCGCGGCCGCCTTCCGAGCGACGGCGCCGTTCTCGTGCCGGTCCTCTATCGCGCGACGAGCGCGCAGGTGAAGCAGGCGAAGAAGCTCTATCCGTGCGTCCTCGAGTCGCCGGCGAAGAGCCAGGCTCTCCTCGACGCGATCGACGACGCGCTCGCTCTGCGGCCGCGGGCCGCCGCTCCGTCCGACGCCACCCGGACGACGAGTTGACGCGCGCGGCTTGAGTCGCGCGCTGCGTTTCCCCAGCCGCTTCTCCAGCCCCTTCGCCGCGCCCGCGCTCGTCGCGTTCGCCGCCCTCGCCAGGGCGCCGGCGCCGGCCTCCGCGCAGGCGTGGGTGCCGCCCGGCAAGACGGGCTCGGTGAGCCTCGGATTTCAGTGGATCGACAACACCGGCCACATCCTGGACAACGGCAAGCCCGACGACCTTCACCCCGGGGCGAGCGTCGATGCGTCGCTCTACCTGACTCTCGAATACGCCATTTCGGACCGTCTGTCGGCCGAAATCGGACTGCCTTTCGTCTGGGCCAAATACGTCGGTCCCGGTCCACCTCCCGGTCCGGTCTTCCCGTCGGTCGACAGCTGCTACTGCTGGAACGGCGGCTTCCAGGACTTCGGAATCATCGCGCGCTACAACGCCATCGGGGAGCCCGGCGGCGCGTTCGCGCTGACGCCGTCGATCGCGTTCGGCGTGCCGAGCAACGACTACGCTTACCAGGGCGAGGCGGTCGTCGGGCGAAACCTCAAAGAGCTCGCGCTGGCAGTCGACGCCGGACAGAGGCTCGACGCGATCTCGCCCGCACTCTCCGTGCAGGCGCGATACGCGTACGCCTTCGTGCAGAAGGTCCAGGACATCTCGACCAACCGCAGCAATTTTGCCGTTCAGGCCGCGTACCAGATCACTCGGCCGCTCGCCGTCCAGGGGTTCGCCTGGTGGCAGTGGACGCATGGGGGCCTGCGCGTGCCGGAGGACCTCATCGGCGCCAGCGACGAAATCTGGGCCCAGCACGACCGCCTTCTCCGCAACGACTACTTTCACGCCGGCGCCGGAGTGACGTACTCGTTCCCGCACCTCGACGTCTACGCGAACTACATCGGGTTCGTCAGTGGCTCCAACACGCACCAGGGCTGGGCCACTTCGGTCGGGGTCAGCTGGCCGTTCGAGCTCGGCACCGGCGACGCGGCGCCGTAGCAGGCCGCGGGTTCAGCCGATCCGCACGAAGTCGATGAAGCCGCGGTCGACGTCGGTCGAGATCAGTTTGACGCGCAGCTTGTCGCCGACCTCGAGGCCGTCGAAGCCGTGGACGAGCTTGCCTTCGGCGGGCGGGTCGAAGACGCGCACCCAGGTCCCCTTCTCGGAAGCGCCGGTCACGACCGCGTCGAAGGCCTGGCCGATCCGTTGCTCGAGGAGGAGGGCCGCCGCGGACTTGCGCACCTGGCGTTCGACCTTGTCGGCGTCGTCCTCCTGCTCGGTGCAATGCGCCGCGAGCGTCCCGAGCTCCGAGGCCGCGTAGGGCGTCGCCTGGCTCGCCAGCGCCGCTTTCAGGAGGCGCTGGGTGATCAGATCGGGAAACCGGCGGTTCGGCGCCGTCGAATGCGCGTAATCGCGCACCGCCAGGCCGAAGTGGCCGATCGGCGGCTGACCCGGCCTCTCGACCACGTACTCGCCCGCGCCCATCAGCTTCACGATGACGAGAGATAGATCCGGGAACCGCAACGGGTCGGCCTTCTGCCGCTCGAGAAGAAACGCCTCCAGCGCGCGCGCGTCGGGCTCGGCCGGCAGGCGCTTTCCGTACGCCGCGGCCACCGACACGATCTTCTGCCAGCGCTCGGGCGAGCGGACGATCCGGCGCAGCGCCGTCACCTTTCGGTCGGCGAGGTAGCGCGCCGTCACGCCGTTGGCCGCGATCATGAAGTCCTCGATCAGCTGGCGCGCGCGGTTCTTCGCCTGGATCGCCAGTCCCACGATGGTGTCTCCCTCGAAGACGGCGCGCGGCTCGATCGTCTCGAGGTCGAGCGCGCCTTCCTCGTGCCGGCGCCGCCGCAGCGCCTGCGCCACGCCGTCCTGGAGGCGCAGCTGCTCGACGATTCCCGGAACCGCCGCCGCCCGCGCGGGAAACGCGCCGCCCTCGAGCCCGACCGACACCGAGTCGTAGGCGAGCTTCGCCTGGTTCCGGACGGCCGCCCGGTACACGTCCGATCGGCGCAGGCTCCCGTCCTTCTCGACCGTCAGCTCCACGACGACCGCGGCGCGGTCCTCGTTCTCGTTCAGGGACGTCAGGTCGGTCGAGAGCTTCTCGGGCAGCATCGGGAAGATCTCGGCGGCCGTGTAGACCGACGTCGTGTTCGCCCGGGCGTGCGCGTCGAGCGCCGTGTCTTTGGCGACGATCGCGTCGACGTCGGCCACGGCGACGAAGACCGTCACGGCGCCGTCCGGCAGCGCCTCGGCGACCGTCAGCTGGTCGAGGTCGCGGGAGTCGTCGTTGTCGATCGAGCACCACGCGCGGTCGCGCAGGTCGCGGAGGCCCGGTCCCGTCACGGGCGCGGGCCCGTGGATCGCCGAAAGCTCCGCGAGCGCATCGCGGGAGAAGTCCGGCTCGAGCCCGCGCTCCACCATGGCCTCGCGGGCGATGCGCTTCAGGTCTCCGCGGTCGTGACGCTCCCTGGACACGGCGCGCAGTCTATGCTGAGCCGAACGCATCAGGCCCTCCGAGGGCCCGGGGCTAGAATCGCGCCGTGATCCCGAAGCCGCCGTTCGCGCGGGACCTCACGCCCGACGCCGAGATCGCCGAGTTCGAGCGGTTGAAGCCCCGCCTCGACGCGCTCTGGAACGCGCTGTCGGCCCGCGAAGAGGAGCCGTACACCTCGGTCGTGATCCCCTCGCTGACACTCGACCAGGCGGAGCTCTCCAAGCTGGACGCCGCGAGCTTCTACGAGGAGCGCCTGCTGTTTCTCCTGATCCGGCTGCGCAACCCGCAGGCGCGCATGGTCTACGTGACGTCCCAGCCCGTGCACCCGCTGATCCTCGAGTATTACTTTCAGCTGCTGGCGGGGATCCCGGCGAGCCACGCCCGCGCGCGGTTGACGTTGCTGTGCGCGCACGACGCCTCGCCGCGGTCGCTGACCGAGAAGATCCTCGAGCGCCCGCGCCTGATCCAGCGAATCCGCTACGGCATCCCGGAGCCCTCGCGCTCGTTCATGACCGTCTTCAACTCGACGCCGCTCGAGCGCCGGCTCTCGGTCCTGCTCGGCATCCCGTTGAACGGCGTCGATCCGGCGCTCTCGCCGCTCGGCTCGAAGTCGGGGAGCCGCAAGGTCTTCCGCGAGGCCGGGGTCGCGCTGCCGGACGGCGCCGAGGACCTGCACTCCGAAGACGACCTCGTCGACGCGCTCGCCGAGTTGCGCCGCCGGCGGCCGGGGATCCGGCGCGCCGTCGCCAAGCTCGACGAGAGCTTCTCCGGCGAAGGCAACGCCGTCGTCCGCTATCCGGACGCCGAGGGCCGGGGCGCGCTGCGCGACGCGCTCGGAGAGGCCTCGTTCGCGGTCCCGTCGGAGACCGCGCCGCGCTTCCTCGAGAAGTTCGCGCGCATGGGCGGCATCGTCGAAGAGTTCCTCGAGTACCCGGCGTCCGCGTCGCCATCGGTCCAGCTCCGCATCGACCCGCACGGCGAGGTCGTCCTGCTCTCGACCCACGACCAGATCCTCGGCGGCCCGACGCAGCAGGTCTACCAGGGCTGCCGCTTCCCCGCAGAGGCGCGCTACCGCGTCGCGATCCAGGACGCGGCGCGCCGTGTGGGCCACGTCCTCGCCAGGAAGGGCGTCGTCAGCCGCTTCGGCGTCGATTTCTACGTCGGGTGGAAGGACGGCGCCGCGCCCGAGACCTTCGCCCTGGAGATCAATCTCCGCATGGGCGGCACGACCCACCCGTACCTCGCGCTCCAGTTCCTGACCGGTGGCCGCCTCGACGAAGCGTCCGGCGCGTTTCTTTCGCCGGACGGCCACCCGAAGTTCTACCGCTCGACGGACAACCTGAGGTCGGCCGCGTACCGCGGCCTCTGCCCCGAAGACCTGATCGACATCACGACGATGAACCGGCTCCACTACAGCCACGGCACCGGGACCGGCGCGCTCTTCCACATGATCGGCGCGCTCTCGCAGTACGGGAAGCTCGGCCTGACCGCGATCGGAAACAGCCGCGAGGAAGCCGACGCCATCTTCGGCGCCGCGCTGGAGGCGCTCGACCGCGAGTCCGCGCGATGACCGAGGCGCCCGGGCGCTCGCGCGGCGCCGAAGGACGTGGGCGCTAAGCGGACTTGACGGCGTCGGCGAGCGTGACGACGTCGACGAGGCCGCGGCAGGCGTAGAGCGCGGGCAGGACCTTCGCGGCCGGGTACCGGCGCCGCAGATCGGCCACCGCCTCGGTGCCGGCGCGGTACGCGGGAAGGTTCATCCGTCCGAAGAGAGGGTGCCGTCCCCACGCGCCGGCGAACTTTCCCGCGCGCTCCTCGGAGACGAGGCAGTCGCGCCGAACGGCCGCGGCGACCTCTTCCTTCGGCGCGCCGTCCTGCCAGGTCAGGTACGACGCCTGGTTCTTCGCGTCGTCCTGGAGATGCGCGAGCCAGAGGCCGATCTGCAGGTCCGTGTCGGGCACCTGCTCGACCTCGGTCAGGCCGAGGGCGATCAGCACGGCGTTGTTGCCGATGCCTTCGGCGAGCGTTCCCCAGCGTGTGTTCATGGCGAGGATCGTCGACTCGAACCCGACGCGCCCGCGGACGTAGAGCCCCTGCACCAGCGCGCTCGTCGTCACGTGGCCAGGGACGACCTCGTGGCCGACGAGCTGCTCGAATTCGGGGATCGAGATCTCGAGCGAGGCGTTGATCTCGTAGGTCGCCTCGTATTGGGGCGACCCGTCGGCGTGGCGCGCCCGGCCGACGTAGTTCATGAAGCCGGAAAACCACGCGTCCTGGATCGGGACGAACGTCATGTTCGCGCGCGGCACGTTCTGGAGATCGGGCGGGAGGTGCGGCGCGAGGTTCTTCGTGGTGGCCGAATCGAACCGGGCGATGAACGCGTTGGCGAGCGTGGCGATCGACTTCGACGGCACCAGCCGCTCGCGGCGCCAGGCGTCGACCGCCGCGAGGAGCTCGTCGTCGGTCTTCGACGGGTGCCCGGAGCGCGTGAGGAGCTCCGCGAGCCGCTTTCGCTTGTCCGCCGGCCGCGAGGGTTCCGGCGGCCGCCCGGTCGCCGCGCGCACGCACCGCTCGTAGGGCACGGGGCGGCCCCGCCCGACGATCTCCATCGACAGGTCCCACATCACCGAGAGGCACTCGGCGAGGCCGTCGAAGAACGCGCCGCGCAGGCCGGGGAGCTTTGGCCCTTCGGCCGCGACGGCGGCGATCGCGCCCTCGACGTCCACGGCCGCGAGATACGCCTCGAGCGCTGCAAGGTCGGGCTCCTTCGCCGCCACCCCGCCGGTCCGGCGCAGCAGGGCCGCCGCCGGATGCGTGTAAGCCGCGGGCAGGGGCTCGTCCGAAAACCAGGAGTCCACGATCGCGCGGCCCGTCCCGGAGGGATTCATCACGTCGCCGCCCCAGAGCGCGTCGAGGCCGAGAAGAGCGGTCGAGACGCAGGCGTCGAGCGACACGGGGCCCGGAATATACCGCAGGGGCGTGCAACCCTCCGGCGCCGCGCCGTCACAAAGAGACGAGGAGAAAGACGCATGGGAATCCCGATCGCGGTTGCCGTTCTCACGTTCCTGCTCACTTCGCCCGCGGCCGGGCCGGCCGACCGGGGCCGCGAAAACGCCGCGGAGATCTGGGAGCGATTCAAAGGGCTCTCCGGAACCTGGGAAGGCCGGAGCACGAAGGGCTGGACCGAGCGCCTGCGCTACGACGTGATCGCCGGAGGCTCCGTCGTGCTCGAGACCTCCGAGGACGCGCATCCCGGCGAGACGATGGCCACGACGTTCTACCGCGACGGCGAGCGGCTGATGCTCACGCATTACTGCGTCGCGAAGAACCAGCCGCGCCTCGAGGCGACGTCCTTCGAGAACGGGGGGCGGACCGTCGTCTTCACGTTCGTCGACGCGACGAACCTTCCCTCCCGGAACCACGGCCACATGGACAAGGCCGTCTTCACCTTCGAATCCGCGGACCGCGTCGTCTCCCGGTGGAGCTGGTACCAGGATGGGCGCGAGACGTGGTTCGAGGACATCGTGCAGACTCGGGTTCGATGAACGACCACGGCGACGACGACGCGCTCGTCGCGCGCTTCCTGGCGGGCCGCGACGAGGGCTCGTTCCGGGCGCTCTACCGACGGCACTCGCCGTTTCTGTACCGATTCCTGGCGCGGTGGAGCGGCTCCGCGGCGGCGGCCGAAGAAGGCGTCCAGGAGACGTGGATCCGCGCGGTCCGCGGCCTTTCCGGGTTCGAAAGGCGGTCGAGCCTGAAGACCTGGCTCGCCGGAATCGCCATCCGCTGGTGGCGGGAAGAGGAGCGGCGCCGGGTCCGGCAGGGGCCGTCCGCCGAAGACGAGCCGCCCGCCCCGGAGGATCCGACGCTCGCGGACGAGCGCCTCGACCTCGAGCGCGCGATCGCGGCGCTTCCCGCCGGCTATCGCGAGACGCTCCTGCTGCACGACGTCGAGGGATACACGCACGAGGAAACGGCGCGGCTGCTCGGGGTCGACCCGGGCACGTCGAAGAGCCAGCTCTCCCGCGCGCGCCGGGCGCTGCGCGGGCTGCTCACCGGAGGAGACCATGGACGAGCGCGACGAACTGACAGGTGACGAAGCGCGGGCGCTCGCGGCGCTCGCCGGCGGCCCCGCGCCGCCGCCGGGCCTCGAAGGCGCGACCGTGGCGCGACTCGCGGCGGACGGTCTTCTCGGCGGACGCCGCCGTCTCCCCCGGCTCGCCGCCGCGGCGGCCGGGATCGCGCTCTTTTCCGCGGGCCTCTTCGTCGGCGCGCGGCAGGGGGCGGCCAACGGCGGCGCGGCGGGCGGACGTGAATACGTCCTGTTTCTCTACGACGCGCCGGACGAAGCGTCGCTGACCGAAGCGCAGATGCAGACGCGCGTCGCCGAGTACCGCGACTGGGCGGGCGCCGTGCGCCGCCAGGGTTTCCGCATCCGGGGAGAGAAGCTCGAGCGGGACGGAGGCTGGTTCGGTCCGTCGGTCGGCGGCGCCGCGCATCCGCTCGGCGGCTTCTTCGTCTTCTCGGCGCCGGACGACGCGGCGGCGGAAGCCGTCGCGCGAAGCTGCCCTCACTTGAAGCACGGCGGAACCGTCGAGGTCCGCCCCGTCGCGAAGACCTAGAGACGCTCTCCCTGGGCCGCCTTCTCCTTCTTCATCGCGCCGAACCAGAGATAGAGGCAGAGAAAGACGAAGCCCGTGCAGCTGACGATCTGCGACACCGGGTCGTTGTCGTAGAAGGGCAGCTTGATCCGGTCCTCGCGATACCAGCCCGTCAGGCGCAGCGCCGCGCCAAAGAGTCCCCCGAGCGCCCCGCCCGCCATCAGGCCCGACGCGATGATGACCGCTCGCTCGCGCATCGAGGCTCCCGCGGTGCCGCCGACGCGGCCCGAGCGCTTCGCGACGTAGTGCGAGATGAAACCGCCGACGAGCGCGCCCGAGTTCAGCTCGAGCGGCAAGTACATGCCGAGCGCGACGATCAGCGCCGGGACTTCGAGCATCTCCATGATCACGGCGATCGCCGCCCCCGCGCCGAAGAGCACCCACGGCACCGGCTGCCGGCTCATGAACCCTTCGACGAGCGCCTTCATGATCGACGCCTGCGGCGACACGAGCACCGGCCGCGTGTCGCCCTGAGCGGCCTCGCCGAACTGGAACGTCTGCGCGAGCGCCACGATGACGAGGCCGACGACGACCGAGGAGACGATCGCGCCGTAGAACTTGACCTTCTCCTGGGCCGCCGGCGTCGACCCCAGCCAGTACCCGGTCTTCAGGTCCGTGATCGTCTGGCCCGACACCGAGAGCGCCGTGCACACCATCCCGGCGATCGCCATGACGAAGAACATCCCGGTCCGGCCGGAGACGCCGAACTCGAGCAGGATGACCGAGGAAATGATGATCGTCAGCATCGTCATCCCCGAGACCGGGTTGCGCGCCGTCGTCGCGATCGCGTTGGCCGCGACCGACGTGAAGAAGAACGAGAACACCAGGATCAGCAGGAGGCCGATGACGAGCGCCACGGTCGAGGCCCCGAGGTTGCCGAGGAAGACCGCGATGGCCACCGACGACACGACGACCCCAATCAGAATCTTCGCGATCGCGACGTCCCGGTCGGTCCGCTCGATGCCTTCGCCCTCGCCGTGCTTGAACGCCCGGGCGGCGATCGAGAACGACCCGACGACGATCTTGAGCGACTTGAGGATCCCGAAGATGCCCGCCGTCGCGATCGCGCCGACGCCGACGTAGCGCACGTACCAGCGGTAGATCAGCGCCGCGCTCATCTCCGAGATCGGCATGGGCGCCGGGTAGACCGGCGTCGGGATGTGCTGGCCGATCTTCCAGATGATCGGCACGAGGACGAAGTTCGAGAGCACCCCGCCCGCGCAGAGGAGCGTCGAGGCGCGCAGTCCCATGACGTAGCCGAGTCCCAGGATGAACGCGATCGCGTCCATCCGGAGCACCACGCGGGCCTTGTCGGCGACCTCGCGCATCGCGGGGATGAACTGGAAATCGACCGTTTCCTTCCAGACTTGAAACGTCGTCACGAAGAAGTCGTAGATCGCGGCGAGACCCGTCGCCTCGAGCAGGAGCTTCGCCTGCGAACCGCCCTTCTCGCCCGTGATGAGGACCTCGGTGATCGCGGTCGCCTCGGGGTACGGCAGCTTGCCGTGCATGTCGCGGACGAAGTAGCGGCGCAGCGGGATCAGAAAGAGGATGCCGAGGCAGGCGCCGGCGAGGCAGATGAAGATCGTCTGCCACGGGTGCGGATCGAGCTTGAGGATGTAGAGCGCCGGCAGCGTGAAGATCGCCCCGGCGACGACCGAGCCCGACACGCCGCCGATCCCCGTGATGATGACGTTCTCGAGCAGGCTCGACCGGCGGGCGTAGACGCGGGCGAGCCCGATCGCGAGGATCGAGATCGGGATCGCCGCCTCCATGACCTGGCCGACTTTGAGACCCGAGTACGCCGAGGCCGCCGTGAAGATCGCGCACAGGAAGAGACCCCAGACCACCGAGCGGCCCGTCGCCTCGGGGGGCGCCATCGAGGCCGGGACCACCGGGGCGTAGACCTCGCCGGGCGAGAGGGGCCGGTACGCGTTTTCGGGCAGCGACTTCGACTCGGGCGCGTCCATCGGTCCTCCCGCGGCGCAATGGGCGTATCGTCTCCGGGTCCGGCCGGCCGCGATTTCCGCGGAGTCTACCGGAGTCGCCGGCACGGGCAAGGAGGCGGTCGATGTCCCTGACGGACCCGGCGCGGCGCGCCTGGGCGGTCCTGTTCGCGCGGGGCGTTCTCGGCCTGATCTTCTTCATGGCCGGCGTGTACAAAGTCTTCACGCTCACGCCCGCGGGCCACGCGCACAAGTGGTTCGTGGACCCTTACGCCGACACCTTCCTGCCGACGTGGTCGCTCTGGCTGACCGGCCTGACGATCCCCGTCGTCGAGCTCGTCGGGGGAGCGCTCGTGATCCTCGGCTGGCGCACCGACGAGGCGCTGGTGGCCCTCGGCGCCGTCCTCCTGATCGTCACCTTCGGCCACCTCCTGAAGGAGCCGCTCTACGAGTTCCACACGCACGTCATCCCGCGCCTGGCGCTGCTGGTCTTCGTGCTGATGGTGCCGCGGGAGGCCGACCGGTTTTCGCTCGACGCCGCGTTTTCCCGCCGGACGGCCCGTTGATCCGTCGAACGTCCACGACCCTCACCGCCGGGCTCCTTCTCGCTTCGGCTGCCCGCGCGCAGCAGGATCCGATCGAGGTCGGGATCCGCTTGATCGAGGCCCTGGCGGCCACGGCCGCGGCTCAGGGCGCCGCCGGACCCAAATCGACGCCGACGCCGCTGCCCTTCAAGGAGCCGAAGCCCCTCGAGGTCCAGCCGGACTGGTCCTCGGTCGACGCGATCGTGACCGCGCTCTACGCGTCGGTCAGCCATGGCCCGGATTCCGAGCCCAACTGGACGCGGCTGCGGAACCTCTTTCTGCCGCAGGCCATCGTCGTGCCGCCGAAGCCTCCCGACGCCGAGGCCTTCACCGTCCTCGACGGCGAAAAGTTCGAGGCGCGCGTGCGCCGCTACATCGCCGGCCGACGCGAGCGGCACGAGCGCCTCGGCTTCACCGAGCGGGAGATCGCGCGGCGGGAGCACCGCTTCGGCAGCGTGTGCCAGGTTTTCTCGACCTACGAGACCCTCTACGCGCCGCACGATCCGCAGCCGTTCGCCCGCGGCGTCCACTCGATCCAGCTCGTCGACGACGGCCGGCGCTGGTGGATCGCCGCGCTCGCCTGGGACGTCGAGCGCCCCGACAGGCCCATCCCCCCCGACCTCCGGCCGACTGAAATACCATCAAGGCCGGGCTCGTAACGCTCATGAGGAGATCTCGATGAAAAAGCTCTCGGTCATCGCCGGCGCGGCGTTCCTGGCCGCCGCGGCACTGCCCCTGTTCCCGCAAGTGATGAACCAGCCCTCGCCCGCGCCGGTGAACCCGCTCGGCCTGACGCCGTCGAGCGGCCAGAAGCTCCACGACCCCAACGCCGAAGCCGAGGCGATGCGGATGCCGACACCGGGCGGTCCGGTGGACCACCGGCCGGCAGCGCCCCACGCGGCCGCGCATCCGGCCGACAACGACGGCGCCTCGGTGGACTCGATCCTCGCCGCCCTCTACGCGTCCGTCTCGCACGACGAGGCGGGGGCGCCGAACTGGGAGCGGATGCGGGGCATGTTCCTGCAGGTCGGCATGCTGATCCCGCCGAAGAACCCGAAGAGCGATCTCTTCACGGTCCTCGACGTGGACGGCTTCGAACAGCGCGTGAAGCAGGGCATCGCGTCGACGAAGGCCAAGGGCGATCCGACGTCGTTTTTCGAAAAGGAAATCGCCCGCCGGACCGACTGCTTCGGCAACGTCTGCCAGGTCTTCTCGACGTACGAGTCGCGCCGCGCGCCCTCCGACGAGAAGCCGTTCGTGCGGGGCATCAACAGCATCCAGCTCGTCAACGACGGCCACCGCTGGTGGATCGCGTCGGTCGCGTGGGACCAGGAGCGGCCGGACAACCCGATTCCGCCGCAGTACCTGCCCAACAACCCGTTGCCCGCGGAGTACCTGAAGAAAAACTGACCGCGGCGCCGCTCTCTACCCGAGCGCCTGAGCGAGGTCCTCGACGAGGTCGTCGGGGTGCTCGAGCCCGACCGACACGCGCAGCAGGTTCTCCGGCGTCGGCGAACCGGGGCCCTCGCTCGAGGCGCGGTGCTCGATCAGGCTCTCGGTGCCGCCGAGGCTCGTGGCGTTGAGGAAGACTTTCAGGCGCGACGTCGCGCGCAGCGCCGCGTCCCGGCCGCCGCGCACGCGGAACGACAGCATCCCGCCGAACGCCGACATCTGACGCCGCGCGATCGCGTGGCCCGGGTGCGAGGCGAGGCCGGGATAGTGAACCGCCTCGACCGCCGGGTGCGCCTCGAGATAGCGCGCCACCGCCAGGGCGTTGGCCGACTGCCGCTCCACACGGCACGCGAGCGTCCGCACGCCGCGCAGGACGAGCCACGAGTTGAAGGGCGACGCCACGCCGCCGACGATCTTGCGCACGTGCGCGGCCTTCTCGGACATTTCGCCGGCCCGGCGAAAGACGAGGGCGCCGCCCTGGACGTCGCTGTGGCCGCCGAGGTACTTCGTCGTCGAGTGGTGCACGGCGTCGGCGCCGAGCTCGAGCGGCCGCTGGAGCGCCGGCGTCGCGAACGTCCCGTCGACCGCCAGCAGCGCGCCGGCGCCGTGGGCGATCTCGCCGAGCGCCGGAAGGTCGGCGACCTGCATCAGCGGGTTCGACGGCGACTCGGCCCAGAGCAGGCGCGTGCTCGGTTTCATCGCGGCGCGCACCGCGGCGAGGTCCGTCATGTCCACGGCCGTCGCGTCCATGCCCCACCGCGGCAGGAACTCCGTCGCGAGCGCCCGCACCCCGTAGTAGACGTCCGAGGGATACACGATGTGCGCGCCGGCGGGGAGGGCCTGGAGAAACGCGGCCGCGGCGCCCATCCCGGAGCCGAAGGCGAGCGCAACCTCGCCGCCCTCGAGGGCCGCCAGAGTCTCCTCGAGCCGCGTCTGCGTCGGGTTGGCGTCGCGGATGTAGATGTAGCCGAGCGGCGTCTCGGCCGCCGGGCCGTGCTCGTACGTGGTGGACAGGTGGATCGGCGGCGCGACGGATCCCGTCGCCGCGTCCGGCTTCCCGCCGGCGTGGACCGCCCGCGTCTCGAATCTCATGGCCGACCTCCTGCGCCCGGCGCTGCCGCGCCCGGCGCCGCTACGGGGAAAGGCCCGGCTCGTACTCGTTGACGAATTCGAGGAACCGGCTGACCTCGACCATGTCCTTGCCCTTGAACCGGATCGCGTGCGCGTCCGTGCGCTCGACGATCGGCAGGTAGGCGAGGACCTCGGCCGGCCGGTAGTTCTTGAAGCGCACGTCGAGCGTCACCGGCGCCGCGACGACGAAAGGCTTGCGCGCGCGGCGCTCGGCGATCGCCCGGCGGGCCGCCTCGCGGATCGCGTCGCACGAGGCCTCGGGGGTCAGCGTTTTCGCCGAGTGGAAGCCGTAGTTCCACTTGACGGTCGCGGTCGCGAGCGGACCGAGCAGCGCCGTCGCTTCCTTCACGATCGCGTCGTCGCCGGTCAGGAGCACGACCGGCACGCCGAAGCTGCCGGCGATCGCCGCGTTCAGCCCCGCCTCGGGCATCGAGACGCCGTTCAAGCGCAGGTCCGCCAGGTGCGCGGAGGACATCGTGTGGGCGCGCACGCCCTCGGGAGACGTGGTCGAGGCGTGGTAGCCGACGAACATCACCGCGTCGAACGTGGCGTCGATGCCCTGCATCATCGCCAGCGGCCGCGGCCACGCGCGAACGATCTGGACGTCCTTCGGAAAACGCTCGATCAGTAGGTTCTCGCCGTTGCCGTGCGAGTCGGACACGAGAAACTCCGTCGCGCCCGCCGCCCGCGCGCCCTCGATCGCCGCGAGGGCCTCGTTGGTCATGAACCCGCGGAAGCGCTCGTACTCGAAGCCCGGCGGCCCGAGCTGGTCTCCCGTCACGACGCCCGCGACGCCTTCCATGTCGACCGAGACGTAGACCTTCAGCTTCGCCTGAGCGGCCGCGGTGCGGGAAACCGCGGCGGCGAGCGCGGCGGCGAGGAAGAGGTTGCGGAGCGTCATCGGCGCCTCCGGCGCGTCAGCCCACCGTCGGCGTCGGCGACAGCTCGTCGGGCTGCGCGCGCCGCTTGCGGACGGGCATCACGAACTGCGAATCGTCGATGGGCACGTTCAACTCGATCTTGTCGAACTTCAGCGACTGCGTCTGGCCGCCGCCGCTCGACGTCGCGGTGAACGTGTGCGGCAGCACGAGCGCGCCGACCTTCCGATAGTCGCCGACCTCGGACCGGATCTCGAGCTCGACGCCGCCGATCTTCTTCTTCGTGACCGTGACCGACTGCAGGAACGTCTTCGGGTCGAGGTACACGAAACGCACCTCGCCCGACTTCAGCGTGACCTTGAGCTTCCAGTCCTCGGCCCGGAAGTCGGCGTCGTGGCCGAGGAGCTCGACCTTGCTCCCCTTCTGCTTGTAGTCGACGAGGGGACCGTCGAGGTCGGCCTGCTGCTCGGCCTCGGCGCTCTCTTCGGCCGACATGGGCTCGGGCTCGGTCTGGCCCGCGAAGGGAATCCACATCCAGCCGGCCTTGCCGTCGAAGGCCTGGACCGCCGTCTGGCCGTCGACCCGGAATTCCCAGCGGCTCTTGTTCGGGCGCTTCAGCTCCAGGACCGACGGCATCGACTCGTCGCCGCCCGTCATCGTCCCCGTCAGGCGCATCGTCTGGACGGCCTTGAGGTTGTCGAGTCCGCCGCGCGCCTCGATGTTCTTCGCGATCAGCTCGTCGGCGGTCTCCCCGGCGGCCACCGCCGCCGCCGCGAACAATCCCGCCGCCGCCAATCCCCGGATCCCCATGTCGCCTCCCGGTCCCCTCCGTCGGGCGACGACTCTACCGCAGGCGCCCTCGCCGGCCGGGTGTATAAGAGGCCGACTGGACGCGCCAAGGAGGTCTGTCGTGGACTACAAACCGGCGCCGCGCGACACCTCGAGCGTCCGACTGCCCCGCGATCTCGCCGAGTTGACCGAGCTCCTCGCCCGCAACACGCACGAGAACTGGGCGCGCCGGCGCATGGACGAGGGCTGGACCTGGGGCCTCGAGCGCGACGACGCGCAGAAGAAGCACCCGTCGCTCGTCCCGTACGAGCAGCTGTCGGAGTCGGAGAAGGACTACGACCGCACGACCGCGATGGAGACCGTCAAGACGATCCTCGCGCTCGGCTACCGGATCGGGAAGCAATGAGCGACGCGGCGGCGGCATTTCTGGAACGCGTCCAGGCGCTGGACGCCGCGCGAAGGAAGCTCGACGTCGACGCGCTCCTGGACGCGGAGGACCGCGAAGCGCTGAAGTTGCAGCGGCGGCACCGGTTCGTCACCTTCGCCGTGGCGCTTGCCGGCGTCCTGCTGCTCTTGCTCGGCATCGTCGCGCTCGGCGAGGCCGACTGGACCGACGACACGAGGCTCGGAGGGCCCCTGGGATGGGCGGCCCGCAAAGTGCTTCCGGCGCTCCGGGGCTCCTCGGAGGTGCCCTGGGTCGAATCATTGCTGGTCCTCGCGATCTTTCTCGGCGTTCTCGGAACCCTCGGCCAGCGAAGTCGTTGGCTGTCGAGCCGCTATCGTGCCGAAAGGCTGCGCAGCCTTCGCTTCCAGGTCCTGATTCGGCCCGAGTTCTGGAAGGGGACGGCCGCGACGACGTCGGACTGCGAGGAAGAGATTCGCCGCGAGCTCGAGGAAATCGAGGACATCGAGCCCGATGGGCTGAAAACGATCGCGGAAAGGGAGGAAGCGACCTCCGTTCCGGCGGTCGAGGACACCGCCGGCACGGCGTCCGCCCTTCTGCCGCTCCTGGCGCGGTATTACCTCGATCATCGCCTGATGGACCAGGTCAACTACTTCAAGAAGCTCGTCCGCAAGCACACCGACTCCGAAGGCTCCGGATGCCTGTCCCGGATTCTTGGGCCTTTCGCCTTCTTCGCGAGCATCGGCTTCGTCGTGTGCCACCTCGTCGTGGACTGGGCGAAGGGGGCCGAGGAACGGGACTCGGCGAAGTGGCTCATCCTTCATCACGGCGACGCTCTGGCGCTCTTCTTCTCGGCCGCGATACCCGCAGTGATGATCGGGGTGCGGACCTGGCGAGGGGCCAATGAGAGCGCGCGCAACGCCGCGCGATCCAAGGCGAAGCTCGGAGTCCTCGAAAAGCGCGCCACGGCGTTGCGCGATTTCTCCAAGTCACTCGAGCCAGACCCGCGGGCCGTCTTCGGCACGCTCGCCTTGACCGAAAATCTCCTGCGCAACGAGCTCCAGGACTGGCTGCGGCTCATGCGAGAAGCGGAATGGTATGGCTGACGTCTTCATCAGTTATGCCCATGGCGACGCCGCGATCGCGGCGGCCGTGGCCCGCGGCCTCGAGGAGCGCGGGTACACGACCTGGCGCTACGAGGACAAGAGCCGTCTCGGCGGCTCGTACCTCGAGCGCATCGGCCGCGAGATCCGGAGTTGCCGCGCGGCGCTCTTCGTGATCTCGCACGCCTCGCTCGCCTCGCCGCAGTGCAAGGGCGAGCTCGTCCGGGCGCACGAGCTCGACAAGCCGCTCCTGCCGATGCGGCGGGACATCTCGCACGAAGACCTCCTGCGCCTGAGCGACGACTGGGCGATGGCGCTGAAGGGCGCCGTCACGGCCGACATCACCGACGCGACCGCCGCGGCCATGGCCGACGAGGCCGTCGCGGTCCTTCGCGAGCAGAACATCGAGCCCCTCGCCGGCGGTTCCCCGCCCGGGACCTCGCCGCTGAAGCGTCTCTCGCGGGGCGCGGTGCACGGGCTGCCCCAGAAGGACCTGCCGCTCGGCGCGATGGTCGCCGGCATCGTCGGCGTCCTCGGCGTCCCCTACACGCTGTACCACTTCGGCCACGCGCTCTGGCCGGGTCAGGATCCCGAAGGCTGGGTCCTGACGAACTTCCACGGGTTCCGCACCGCCACGATCCTCGTCAACCTCGTCGGCATGATCCAGAACGCCCTGCTCGTCCGCGGCGCGACACTCGCGCACCGCGGCGACCCGAAGGGCGGACCGCTCCTGCGCACGGTTTCGAAGACGATGCTGATCGCGATCGGCCTCTGGTTTCTCGTCTGCCTGTTCTCCTTCTCGGGGCGCAACGTCCCGCCCGGCATCCTGAGCGGCGCCTTCAACGCCGCGCTCCTGGCGGCCGTCCCCTCGGCCGCGGTCTTCGCGCTCTACCGCAAGAGCGGCCAGGAGCCCGCCCCCGCCCCCGCGACGCCATGACGGACATCGACGCGCTGCCCACCCCCGCCGTCGTCGTGGACCTCGACGTCCTCGAGCGCAACATCGCGCGGATGCAGGAGCGCGCGGGCCGCTCGGGCGTGAAGCTGCGCCCGCACGCGAAGACGCACAAGTCGCCCGAGGTCGCTCGCCTGCAGCGCGCCGCGGGCGCGAGCGGGCTGACGCTCGCGAAGACCTCGGAAGCGGAAGTGTTCGCCGACCTCGGCTTCGACGACATTTTTCTCGCCTACCCGATCGTCGGCGACGACAAGGCCCGGCGCCTCCTGAGGCTCTCCGACCGCGTGCGCCTCTCGGTCGGCGTCGACAGCCTCGACGGCGCCCGCTCGCTCGGGGGCGCCTTCGCGCGCGCGGGGCGCAGGCTCTCGGTGCGCCTCGAGATCGACCCCGGTTTTCACCGGTCCGGCGTCCTCCCCGAGGACACCCTCGCCCTCGCCCGCGCGGTGGCCGACGTGCCGGGCCTGGAGCTCACCGGGATTTTCACGCACGCGGGTCAGGGCTACGCGGCGCCGACTCCCGAGGAGGTCGCGCGCGTCGGCGCCGAGGAGGCGCGCCTCGCGGTCGAAACGGCGGAGGCGCTGCGCGCGGCCGGCCTGCCGATCGCCGAGGTCTCCGTCGGATCGACGCCCACGGCCATGGCCGCGATGTCGGGCGCCGGCGTCACCGAGGGCCGCCCGGGAACCTACGTCTTCAACGACCGCTCGCAGGTCGCCCTCGGAAGCGCTGCGCCGGAAGACTGCGCCCTGACCGTTCTCGCGACAGTCGTCAGCGCTCCCGCCGCCGACCGCGCCGTCCTCGACGCGGGCTCGAAAACGCTCTCGTCCGACGCGAGCCGTCCGACCGCCGACGGCTTCGGGATCGTCGTCGGCCGGCAGACGCGGATCGCCCGCGTCTCGGAGGAGCACGGCGTCCTCGCCGTCGCGCCCGGCGAGCGGTTTCGCGTCGGCGAGCGCGTGCGCGTCCTGCCCAACCACGCCTGCGCCGTCGTCAACCTGCACGACGCGCTGGTGGCCGTGCGGGGCGGCCGCGTCGAAGGCCGCCTCGCCGTGGCCGCCCGCGGCTGCGTCCAGTAGGCCTCCGGAAAATGCCCCGACGAAGGTCCGGAAAACGTGGCCGGCAGATACTTGACTAGACAACTATTGCCCTGTAAGGTTTCGCCCTCATGCCGGCCCCTCCGAGCGCCCTCGCGCGCGAGATCAAGCAGACACGGCCGTTCCGATCGAAGCGGCAGGAGGCGGCCCTCGCTCTCCTGAAGACGGTCGACCTGCTGCGCCAGCGCACCGGCGAGGTCTTCGAGCCGTTCGGCGTGACCGACCAGCAGTACAACGTCCTGCGCATTCTGCGCGGCGCCGGCGCGGCGGGCCTGCCGACGCTCGACATCGCCGGCCGGATGATCGAGCACGCGCCCGGCATCACGCGCCTCGTGGACCGGCTCGAGAAGAAGGGCCTCGTCGTCCGGAAGCGCTGCACGACCGACCGCCGCCAGGTGTTCTGCGTCCTCGCCCCCGCGGGCGCGAAGCTGCTCGCGCGCATGGACGCGCCCGTCCGGCAGATGGACGGCCTGCTGTCGGCGCTCTCCGAATCCGAGGCCTCGACCCTGGTTCGCCTGCTCGACGCGCTTCGCGCCGGGCTCCATCGTCCTTCCACGTCCCGCCGCCAGGCGTGACCCGACCCACCCGAAAGGAGACGCCCATGGTTCGCCGACTCGCCGCCGTCCTCTTCGTCCTCGCCGCCGCCGCGCCGCTCACGGCCGCGGACACGTACACGATCGACAAGTCCCACTCCGACGTGAGCTTCCAGATCCGGCACTTCTCGTCGAAGGTGCGCGGCCGCTTCTCGGACTTCGAAGGCACCATCCAGGCCGACCCGTCCAGGCCGACGGAGTCCTCGGTGACCTTCACGATCAAGACCGCCTCGATCGACACGAACAGCTCCAAGCGCGACGACGACCTGCGGTCCGCCAATTTCTTCGACGCGGCGAAGTTCCCCGAGATCTCGTTCAAGAGCGCGTCGATGACCTCGACCGGCAAGGACACGTACGCGGTGACCGGCACGCTGACGATGCACGGCGTCTCGAAGCAGGTCACGCTGCCGGTGACCTTCCTCGGCTCGGCCAAGGACCCCTGGGGCAACGAGCGCGCGAGCTTCGAGCTCAACACCAGGTTGAACCGCAAGGACTACGGCATCGACTGGAACAAGGCCCTCGATGCGGGCGGCCTGATGCTGTCCGACGACGTCGACGTCACCATCGACCTCGAGACGATCAAGAAGAAGCCCGAAGCGCCGGCCGCGAAATGAGCGGCGGCGTTGCGGTGGCGGCAGGGGCGCTGCGGCGCCCCGGCGCCGTTTCGGGTAAAGTTCGGGGTGCCATGACAAGTGACGTTTCCCCGGCTCCCAGGGCGGCCCTGCGCCCGTCGGCGGTCGCCGGCTTTCTGGCCGTGCACCTCGCCGCCCTCGGCGTTCTCGCGATCGGCTTCTCCTGGAAGGGCGTCGCGCTGTGCGTGGCGTCCTACTACCTGAGGATGTTCGCCATCACCGCGGGCTTCCACCGCTATTTCAGCCACCGCACCTACCGTCTCCACCGCGTGCCCCAGTTCCTGCTGGCCTTTCTCGGTCAGACCGCGGCGCAGAAGGGCGTCCTGTGGTGGGCCTCGAACCACCGGCACCACCACAAATACTCGGATCGCCCCGAGGACGTGCACAGCCCGGTTCAGCGCGGCTTCTGGTGGAGCCACATGGGCTGGATCGTCTCGGACGAGTTCGCCGAATCCGACCACTCGCGCGTGCCCGACCTGGCGAAGTACCCGGAGCTCGTCTGGCTCGACCGGCACGAATACCTGCCGACGGCGCTCTACGCCGTCGCGCTCTACCTGGCCTTCGGCTGGGTCGGCCTCTTCTACGGCTACTTCCTGTCGACCGTCCTCCTCTGGCACGGCACGTTCACGATCAACAGCGTCATGCATCTCTTCGGGCGCCGCGTCTACGCGACGACCGACGACTCGCGCAACAGCTTCTTCTTCTCGCTCGTGACGATGGGCGAGGGCTGGCACAACAACCACCACTGGGCGCCGGGCTCGGCGGCGCAAGGCTTCCACTGGTGGCAGGTCGACGCGAGCTACTACCTGCTCTGGCTCGGCGAGAAAGTCGGCCTCGTCCGCGGGCTGCACCGCCGCCCCCGGCACTTCCGGGAGGCGGCGCACGAGGCGCACCGCACCGGGCGCGCCTTCACGTCGGTGCGCCTGCACGAGCGGGTGCAGCACCTGACCTGGCGCTGGAGCGAGCTCCGCCAGTCCGCGCGCGTCACGGCGCACGAGGCCTTCGTCGAGCTCGAGGCCGCGCGGGTCAACGCCGCAAAGAGGCTCGAGCATCTCCACGACGAGGCGGCCGCCGTCGGCGCCCGCGCCCACCGCCGCCTCGAAGAGCTCCACGCCGAGATCGAGAAGGCGCGGGCTCATCTGGCCGAGATCCTCGAGCGGCTCGTGACGATCGCCGAATCGCTCGGGACGCCGGACCCGCAGCCGGCCTGACGGCGCCGCCATGAGCGGCCGCGACTTCCTGCGGCGCCGGATCCGGGACCCCATCCATCAGCAGCTGACGCAGGGGCTCTCGCCGGAAAAGATCGCCCTCACCGTCGCCGTCGGCCTGACGATCGCCGTCAACCCGATCGTCGGCACGACGACGATCCTCTGCTTCGCCGCCGCGTGGGCCCTCGGCTTGAACCAGCCGATCATCCAGGCGATCAACTTCTCGTCCTACGCTCTGCAGCTGCTCCTGATCTTCCCGTTCATCCGACTCGGGGAGTGGCTCTTCCGCGCGCCCCGGGAGAACCGCTCCCTCGAGCGCCTGCTCGCCCTCATGCGGGAGGACTTCGGGCGCGCCCTGGCCGACGTCGGCGTCACGCTCCTCCACGCGTTCGTCGCCTGGCTCGGCGCCGCGCCGTTGATCGCCGCGCTCGTCTACGCGGCGACGCTGCCGGCGGCCCGATCGATGGCGCGGAGACTCGCCGCCGCGCGCGCGTCGCAGGTTCCCGAGACGCGCTGACGCCCTCGCGGTCTGGAGGACCGGGAAGGGTTGGAGTACCCTTTCGTCAGTGGACCTGCCCACACCGCTCGAGCGGGCGCCCGGGGGGTTGTACGACGGACTCGCGCTCTGGCTCAAGCGCGAAGACCTCCACGAGCTCGGCGCGTTCAAATGGCGCGGCGCCCTGCCGACGATCGACGCCTACAGGCAGCGGGGCGCCGCGGCCGTCGTCACGGCCTCGACCGGAAACCACGGCGCCGCGGTCGCGTGGGCGTGCCGGCGGCTCGGCCTGCGCGCCATGGTCTACGCGCCGGCCGGCGCGTCGCTCGCGAAGCTCGCCCTGATCGACGGCCTCGGCGCCGAGATTCGCCTGGCCGGGACGGACCTCGACTTCGCCAAGGAGGAAGGCAAACGCTTCGCCGCCGACGCCCACGTGCCGTTCTTCGAGGACGGCGTCGAGGCGACGCAGTACGAGGGCTACGGCGTCATCGCCGACGAGATCCTCGACCAGGCGCCGGAGCCGCCCGGCGCGGTCGTGGTGCCCGTCGGCAACGGCGCGCTCGCGGGCGGCATCGGCCGGACGCTGAAGGCCCGCTCGCCCTCGACACTCGTCGTCGCCGTGGCGGCGAAGGAAGCGCCCGTCATGGCGCTCTCGTTCGAAGCGCGACATCCGGTCGAATGCGACCGCATGGGGACGTTCGCCGACGGGCTCGCCGTGCGCGTCGCGATTCCGGACGCCGTGCGCGCGCTCGACGCGGTCGTCGACCGCTTCCTTCTCGTCTCCGAGCGCGAGCTGGCCCACGCCGTCGGCGCGTACGCCAGCGCGGGACTCCGCGTCGAAGGCGCGGCGGCGGCGGCGCTGGCCGCGCTCCCGCGGCTGCAGGACGTCTCGGGACCCGTCGTCGCCGTCGTCACGGGCCGCAACATCGACGACGAGCTCCACCGCCGCGCCGCCGAGCGGCCCGAGAGCTTCCCGGAGTAATCAGTCCTCGTAGCCCTGGCGATAGAGAAGCTTGACGCCGGGCGGCCCGTCGAGACGGATCTCGTGGAACCCGTGCTTGGGCAGCGCGGGCGGCCGGAAGACCAGCACGTAGTGGCCCTTGA
The DNA here is from genome assembly GCA_035500755.1 of Thermoanaerobaculia bacterium. Classification (GTDB taxonomy): domain Bacteria; phylum Acidobacteriota; class Thermoanaerobaculia; order UBA5066; family Gp7-AA6; genus DAHUXD01. Next base: position 51,565 of record DATJXB010000150.1, read on the forward strand.
TGGCGCTCGCCGCGGTCTTCATCGCCCAGCGCGGGAAGTCCCAGGTCGGCAGGTAGTACCCGCCCGTCTCGAACGAGAGCCGCTCGAGCCCGGCCTCGAGGCTGTGGTGCCCGCCGCTGACGTCGAGCGAGAAGACCGGCGCCTGCGCGCGGCCGAGGGCGGCGATGGCGCGTTCGTAATCCGCCGAGTAGCGCATCGTGCCGAGACTCCCCCCCGGCCCCAGGAAGCTCGCTTCCCCCACGCCCCAGCCGAGGAACAGGATCGCCTTCGAGCCCGCCAGCGGACGCAGCGCGTCGCCGAGCGCGGCGAAGGCTTTCTCGATCGACGTCACGCTCGCGTGGTCGCGCACGATCGCCTCGAGCGAGGGCGGCCCGGGCGAGGCCGGAGCGTTGTCGAGCACGAGCGCATTCCGGATGGCGGCGCGCACCCGCGCGCGATCGCGCGTGAAATCCTGGCGGAGCCACAGGCTCGACCCGAAGGTCACGACGGCGACCTCGTCGTCGGGCTGCAGCGTGTCCAGAAACTCGAGCGCCTGACGCGACAGGCGCAGGTGCCCTTCGATCTTCACGGCTTCGATGTGCCACTGGAAGAAGAAGACGATCAGGCGGCCCGTGGGCACCGGCGCCTCGGCCGCGGCGGGTGTCGCCGCGAGCGCGGGCGCCGGCGGCGTCGGCACGGGTTCCGTCGCGGCCTTCGGCTCGTTGGAGACCCAGTCGAGGCTCTCGATGGGGACGTCGCGGCCGTCGACGAAGAGACGCAGGTCGCGCGGCCCGAGGCCGCGCACGGGCTCGCCCGTCCGGTCCGCCGCGTGGAGCGTCACCTCGACGACCGTGACGTGGACCTGCTCCTGCACGGGCTTCTGGACGGTCTGCGGCAGCAGGAGCGCGGGCGCCAGGACTCCCGCGGCGAGCAGCCCCGAGGCGCGTTTCACGACGTCCGCAACGAGACCCGCGCCGCCGCGATTCCCGCGCTCAACCGGCGGCGAGATCGGCCGTGGCGAGGAACTTCGGCGGCCGGCGATGCCGCGTGGCCTGCTCGTACGCGAGAGCGATGCGCAGCAGCGTCGGCTCGCTCCAGGGCCGGCCGAAGATCGACATCCCGACCGGCAGGCCGAACTTCGCGCCGCACGGGACGGTCACGTCCGGGTAGCCGGCGATCGCCGGAAACGACGAGCTGCCGCCCGGACCGTAGTCGCCGTTGACCAGGTCGATCAGGCTCGCCGGGCCGCTCGTCGGCGCGACGAGCGCGTCGAGATGGTGCTCGTCCATCGTCTTGTCGATGCCCTCCGCCCGCGTCAGCCGGAGGTCCTTTTCGAGCGCGTCGAGATACGCCTTCTCGGTGAGCGGACCCTTCGCCTCGGCCTTCTCGAAGATCTCCTGACCGAAGTACGGCATTTCGCGCGCTCGGTTTTCCTCGTTGAACCGGATCAGGTCCTTCAGGGACTTGTACGGGTTCTTCGGCCCGAGGCTCGCGAGGTAGACGTTCAGGTCCGCCTTGAACTCGTACAGGAGGACCTCGAACTCGCTGTCGTCGGTCTCGCCGACGGTCGCGACGTCGGCCGGGTCGACGACGACCGCGCCGAGCTTCCGGAAGTCGGCGAGCGCGGCTTCGACGAGCGCGTCGGCCGCCGGGCTCTGCCCGAAGAGCTTCTTGCGCGGCACCCCGAGGCGAATGCCCTCGAGCGTTTTCGGCCCCGTTTCGAGGAGCTTCGCGTAGTCGACGGGCGCCTTCCCCGAGAGCGCCTTCGTCGCCGGATCGGCCGGGTCGAAGCCCGCCAGAGCCGTCAGGAGAATCGCCGCGTCCATCACCGAGCGGCACATCGGTCCGGCCGTGTCCTGGCTGTGGGCGATCGGCACGATGCCGGACCGCGACACGAGCCCGAGGGTGGGCTTGATGCCGACCAGGCCGCAGTTGTTCGACGGCGACACGATCGAGCCGTCCGTCTCGCTGCCGACCGCGACGGCGCCCAGGCTCGCGGCGATCGCCGCTCCCGAGCCCGAGCTCGATCCGGAAGGATTGCGGTCGAGCGCATAGGGATTGCGGCACTGGCCGCCCCGCCCGCTCCAGCCGCTCGACGAGTGGGTCGAGCGGAAGTTCGCCCACTCCGAGAGGTTCGTCTTCCCGAGGACGACGGCTCCGGCGTCGCGGAGCTTCTTGACGAGAAACGCGTCCGTCGCCGGCGTCACGCCGAGCAGCGCGAGCGAACCGGCGGTCGTGTTCATCCGGTCCGCCGTGCCGATGTTGTCCTTCAGCAGCACCGGGATGCCGTGGAGCGGGCCGCGGAGCTTGCCGGCGCGGCGCTCGGCGTCGAGCCCGTCGGCGATCGCCCCGGCGTCCGGGTTGACCTCGAGCACGGCGCGCAGCTCCGGGCCCTTCCGGTCGAGCGCCTCGATCCGCGCCGAGTACTTCGACACGAGGGAGCGCGAGGTCTCGCCGCCCGACGCCAGCCGCTTCTGGAGGTCGACGATCGTGGCCTCGTCGAGCTCGAAGGCGGGCACGGCCGGGAATGCCGCGGCCGGCGGCGTCTCTCCGGGCGCGGGCAGCGGTCCGGCGACGGCGGCCGCGGCGCCTCCGAGAGCGCCGTAGCGGATCAGCGACCTTCGGGTCAGGCGGCCGTTCATCGTGTCCTCCCGCGGGTTGGTGCGGCCACAGATATCACGCCGGCCCGTGCGCCTTCGACGCGAAGAGATGGGCGATCGAGTCGGCGTAGTACGCCAGGAGCGGCTGCTCCTCGGGGCGGGCGCGGTAGAGGCCGTCTTCCTCGGAGAGCTCGACCAGGCGGCGCAGCGTCAGCATCCGCAGGCCGACCGCGATCGCGTAGTCCTGGTCGCCACGCGGCACGTAGACGTGGGCGCCGCGGGCCTCGAGCTCCTCGACCCGCGACAGCACCGCGGCCTTGAGCTCGAGCTCGCTGAACGCCCGCCCCGGCTCGCGCACGAAGACGGTCGCGACGAGCGAAACCGGCAGCGCCGGGATGACCCGGGCGACCGCCGCCATCAGGTCGGCCGCAAGCTCAGCGAGGCGGCGCGAGCGCTCCTCGCGCGCGAGCGTCGCGAAGTCGACGCCGCGGCGGCCGGCCCACGCGCGCAGGGACACCGGCGAGCCGAAGTTGACGCACGCGTAGCCGAAGCGATGCCAGCGGTTCGTCGCCATCTGGCGCACGTTCCGCAGGACGAAGCCGAGCGTCGTCGCCGCGGCGCCGAGAGCCCCCGGGTGCTCGAAGTCGGGATCGTGGCCGGCGAGGAGCGTCCGGTCCTCGAACGTCCGGTCGTAGTTGATCCCGGCCGGCACGAAGACGATGTCCCGACCGCCCGCGGGCTCGAACGACCGGACCATGTAGTCGAGGATGCCGAGCTTCGGCGGCCGCAGCCGGCCGTCCCGCGAGAGGCCGCCTTCCGGGAAGAGGGCCTGCGTCACGCCGCCGGCCGTGGCCATGCCGACGTAGCGCTCGAGCACCTTGCGGTAGAGCCGGTCCTTCGAGTCGCGCCGCACGAAATACGCGCCCATCGCGCGGACGAGCGTCTGGAGCGGCCAGATCCGGGCCCACTCCCCGACCGCGTAGGAGAGCGCGGCCTTCTCGGCCGCGAGATACGACACCAGGACGTAGTCCATGTTCGAGCGGTGGTTGATCAGGAAGACGACCGTCGCGTCGGACGCGATCGAGGAGAGTCCGCGTTCGTCCGAGTACCCGAGCCGCACGCGGAAGAGCGACCGCGCGACGTTGCGCGCGAGCCAGTAGCCGAACCGGAAGTAGGCGTACGCGTTGAACGCCGGCACGATCTCGCGCGCGTCGCGCTCGACCTGCCGCAGCGCGGCCTCCCGCGAGACGCCCTGCGCGCGCGCCTCCGCTTCGGCCGCCTGCTGAACCTGCGGGTCGTCGAGGAGGCGGTCGATCAGGACCTCGCGCCGCGTGAGCTTGAACGGCGGGATGCGGATCTTCAGCCGCGTGTTGATCTCCTCGAGCACCCGCTGGACGCGCCGCCGCAGGAACCAGCGCCCGAGCGGAAGGATCAGCCGGGCGGCGACGGTCCAGGCCGCGAGCAGGATCAGGAGGAAAACGAGCCAGGACGGCAGCGAGACCGTGCCCCGCATGGTTGGTGCGCAGAGCATAGGACAAGAACGTCTTCCCGGCCCATGCGGGCGCACCAGGTGTCCGTGGGCGCGGCGTCGAGGTGCCCGAGATCCGCACGGCGTCGCCGTCACGGCATACGATGCGCCCGTGGAATGGACGCGGGACGGCTTCGTCATCTCGACCGACCCGGCGCGGCTCGACCGCGACGCCATCCACGCGTTTCTGACGACGAGCTACTGGGCACCCGGCATTCCGCGGGAGGTCGTCGACCGGTCGATCGAGAACTCGCTTCCCTTCGGCCTCTACGAGCGTGGCCGGCAGGTCGGTTTCGCCCGCGTGATCAGCGACCGCGCGACCTTCGCGTACGTGGCCGACGTGTTCGTCCTCGAGTCGCACCGCGGCCGCGGCCTCGCGCAATGGCTGATGGAAACGATCCGCGCGCACCCCGACCTCCAGAAGCTGCGCCGCTGGCTCCTCTTCACGCGTGACGCCCATCCGCTCTACCGCCGGGTCGGCTTCGCCGCTCCGGAGTTTCCGGACCGCGTCATGGAGATCGTCGACCGCAACGCCCATGCCCGGCGGTAACGCTCCCACCGACTGGTGGGAGACCTTCTTCTCGGGCCTGGCCGTCGAGTTCTGGGACGCCGTCATGCCCGAGAGCGCGACGGCCGAAGACGCCGCGTTTCTCTGGAAGCACCTCGCCCTGGCGCGCGGCTCGCGCGTTCTCGACGTGCCCTGCGGATCCGGGCGCCTGACGCGGCCGCTCGCCGCCGGAGGCTGCCGGATGACGGGCGTCGACATCTCGGCCGAGGCGATCGCGCTCGCCGCCGGACGCGCGATCGGCGCGGGCACGATCGACTACCGCCGGGCCGAGATGCGCGACCTGCCGTGGGAGGCGGCATTCGACGCGGCCTTCTGCTTCGGCAACAGCTTCGGATTTCTCGACGACGCCGGCAACGAGGCCTTCCTCGCGTCGGTGGCCCGATGTCTCCGGCCCCGCGGCCTCTTCGCCCTCGACTACGGCCAGACCGCCGAGGCGGTGCTGTCCCGCATCGCGCCCCACGAAGAGGCCGACGTCGCCGGCTTCCGCTTCGTCGAGGACACCCGCTACGATCCCGGGACGGCGCGGATCGAGAACGTCTTCACGTTCGCGCAGGGCGGCCGCACCGAGACGAAGCTCGCCTCGCAGCGCGTCTATCGGCTGGCCGAGCTGCTCGGTCTTCTCGCCGGACAGGGGTTCGAGGTTCTCCGCTCCTACGGCTCGCCCCGCGAGGAGCCGTTCGGGCCCGCCTCGCCGCGTCTTCTCGTGATCGCCGAGAAGGCCGGCTGAGCGCTCACGTGCGCCGCGCGAGCAGAGCGCGGCCGAGCGACCCGAAGCTGATCACCGCCCAGGAGCCCTCGAGCACGATCAAGCCGAGGTTGCGGGCCTCGTAGGCGAAGTAGGCGAGGATCGCCGCTCCGGCGAAGTTGAGCCCGAGGTAGAGGAGGTCCGTCGGGTGGAGACGCCCCGCCTGCTGCGCCGCAAACGCCACGAGGATCATCGCGGCCCCGGCCAGAGAAATGGCCTGTCCGATCATGCGCTCGCCTCCTCCCGGAGCACACCGGCCAGCCGCTCGAGCGCGGCCTGCAGCCGGCCCTCCAGTCCCGTCGCCGCCTGGATTGCCTCCCCCCAACCGACCACGCGCGCGCCGACCACGCGCCCGAGCGTGCCGAACCGGAAGCCTTTGAGCTCCAGGACGGCGTCGAGCTCGCGCCACGACAATGCGACCTCCCAGGCTGTCTTCGAGAGGACCCGTCCCGTCAGGGTCCCGCCGCCGGAGAGCACGAGGCCGCATCGGTCGCCGACCTCGCCGATCTCGGCCGACGTGGCGAGCCACCGGCACAGGCCGCGCGGCGTCGCGTAGAAAGGGAGGAGCTTCTCGTACGCGGAGTCCGCCGGCTGGATGACGAGGAGCGCGCTCCTGGCCAGGCCGCGGTGGTTCTCCAGGTACTCCTTCAGGGTCGCGAGTGCGTTCTGCCAGCCGGACAGGATTCCTTCGTATTCCTCGTCCCAGGACGCGCCGTCGAGGAACCCGGAGTTGACGAGCGTGACCACCGTCTCGCCGCCGTCCTTCCGGATCGTGATTTCGAGGAGAAACGGGCCGCGGCCCGGGATTTCGCCCCCGAGGGCAAAGCGCCGGCCCGGCTCGGCCGCGACGACCTCGTAGGGAAGCTCGTAGCCGAACTTCTCGAAGATCCAGGTGAAGGTCGAGCCGACTTCGGGCTTGCCCCGCGCGCGGTCCACGAACCACCGGGCGATGTCGTCGGGGTTCGTCCAGGCTTCCCACACCTCCTCGGCGGAGGCCCGCGTCCGCATCTCGAGGGCAAGCCGCCGTCCGGAATGCGTTTTCTCGGCCATCTCAGCTCCCTGCCTCGGACGCCGGCACCGGGTAGCAGGCCAGGACGAGGCGGTAGGGACGGCCCCGACCGGGGCGTCCGTTTTCGAGGCGGCTCGGCGAGCTGTGCCGCGCGATGACGCCGACGACCGCGTCCCTCACCGCCGCGGCGAACTCGGCGCGCTGCGCCGGGCTCTCGAACCGGAACTGGGACTTCAGCGACAGGGTCGCGAGGCGCTTGCCTTCGGCCGAGGCCTCCGCGGAGGCCCGCTCGAGATCGCCGCGCATCTGTTCCGAGAGGGCGAGCAGGTAATCGGCCGAGGCCGTGTCGGCGATGTCGCGCCAGTCCGCGCCGAGCGGCCCCAGCAGCGCCGGGGACAGGACGAAGGAGCGGGCCGTCGCGACGTAGCGCTGCTCGATCATGTTGCGCCGGCGCTGGCGCCCGGCGGGCCGCAGGAGCCCCGCCTTCTCGAGAGCCCGGACGTGGTAGTTCACGCGCTGCCTCGGAAGGCCCAGGGTGCGCGCCATCTCGGCCGCCGACACGGGCCGACGCGCGAGCGACATCACGCGCAACCGCAGTGGATGAAGCAGTGCGGACGCCCCCTCCGCGTTCGAGATCGTCGCGAGCTCGCGATCGGGCCCAATCGCAGGCATTTCCATTGACAGTATTATTTGTCCAGTCAGTATCTACTGTCAACATTCAGCTGACCCGACTCTCCTCGGCCGTTTCCGACGTATTTCGGGTCGTGACTAACCATTCCATCCGCGCGACTTCGACCCAATACAATCCGGCCATGCCACGGAGAGGACGGGACTGTTGGCTCGGATAGGCCTCGTCGGAGGTGGGCTCTCCTCGAGGCAGTACCGAGCCGAACGCCGCAGGTCCGGCCCGCCCCGGCCGGACGAAGACGTCAAGAAAAAGAAGTCCCTTCCCCTCGCGGTCATCCTGCGGGACGCGGGCGAGCTCCTCCACGCCCGGCGCGGCCGGCTCGTCCTCGGGCTCGGGCTTCTCGTTCTGAGCCGGCTCGCCGGCCTGGTCCTCCCCGGGACGACGAAGATTCTGCTCGACGACGTCATCGGCAAGGGTCAGCGCCAGCTCCTGCTGCCCCTCGTCCTCGCCGCGGCCGCGGCCACCCTCATCCAGGCGATCACCGGTTACTCCCTTTCCCAGGTCCTCGGGAAGGCTGCCCAGCGCTCCATCACCGAGATGCGCCGGGCCGTGCAGCGCCACGTCGGCCGGCTTCAGGTCGCCTTCTTCGACCAGACCAAGACGGGGGTGCTGCTCTCCCGCGTCATGACCGACGCCGAGGGCATTCGGAACCTCGTCGGCACGGGCCTGGTCGAGCTCGCCGGCGGCGTCATCACGGCGGCTCTGGCTCTCGGGATCCTCTTCTACTTCAGCACGAAGCTGACCCTGATCGCCCTCGCGGTGCTTTCCCTTTTCGGCCTGGTGCTGCTCTTTGCGTTCAAGACCCTCCGGCCCCTCTTTCGGGAGAGGTCGAAGATCAACGCCGAGGTCTCCGGCCGGCTGACGGAGTCGTTCGCCGGAGTGCGCGTCGTCAAGGCTTACCGCGCCGAGCGCCGGGAGGCCCTGATCTTCTCTCAGGGGGCGCACCGCCTCTTCCGCAACGTCGCGCGCACGATGACGGGATTCTCGGCAGTGTCCGCTTTCTCGACCCTTCTCCTCGGCGTGGTGGGGGTGGCGATCCTCTGGGTGGGGGCCCACGAGATCGAGGCCGGCCGGATGACGATCGGGTCCTTCGTGTCCTTCACGCTCTACCTGGGGCTCCTGGTCGGGCCGGTCATCCAGATCGTCTCGATCGGCAGCCAGGTGACGGAGGCCTTCGCCGGCCTCGAGCGGATCCGCGAGCTCCGCAACGAGATCGCCGAGGACGCGGGCGACGCCGCGCGCGAGCCGCTCGACCGCCTCGACGGCCGCGTCGAGTTCCGCGACGTC
>DATJXB010000151.1:0-10987 GCA_035500755.1 Thermoanaerobaculia bacterium
CGCGGCGGGATCGGCCGCATCGAGGATCGAGTCCTCCGGGATCCTGCGTTCCGCGTACCACGCGGCGAGCTCGCCGCGCGTCCAGGCGGCGGCCGCGGCAGTATCGTCGCCGGCAAGAACGGCGTCCCTCTTTTGCAGCTCGGCCTCGAGCTCGTCGGTCCACGCGGAGGCGAGAGCCTTGCGCTCCCCGGGCGGCACGTCGGCGAGCCCCGGCTCGCGCTCGATCGAGCCATCGGCGATCGCCGCGCGAAGCCGCCGAAGCTCGACGCGCTGGGCGGCCATTTCGCCGCGGAGGGCCCGCACGTCCGCGGCCGTGCGAGGCGCCGGCGGCTCGAAACCGCCGCCCATCCCTCGAAGGCCCTCCCGCGCAGCGGCTTCGAAGCGCGGGATCTCCGCGACCACGGCGTCGCAACGGCCGAGACCCGCGGCCGCCCGGAGATGGAGGGCCGAGATCCGGGACCGGTTCGGCTCGGGCAGCGTCGCGACCGGAAGCGCCAGAAGCGTGGCGGTCTCGGCCTCGACGGAAACGAGCTCGCCGCGCTGGAGGCTCGCGAGCAGGACCTCGCTCCGAGACTCCCAGTCCGAGGGGTGCGCGCTCTTGTATTTCGCTCCGTATTTCTCACGCGCCTTCGGCTGAAGCTCGGCGGGAAGCGCGTCGACGGCGACCCAGAGCGCGTAATCGAGGTCCTCTTGTTTGGGCCACGCCTCGCGCGAGCGCGGCAACAGCCGCGCGATCTCTTTCTCGTCGCCTTCCACCTCCGCCAGCAGCAGCGGGAACGTGCGTGACTCGACGTCGTTGGAGTTCTTCGCGATCGCGATCGCGAAGAGCCGTTTCGCCTCCGCCACCTCGTTCCGGATCGTGAGCCGGAGCACGGCCTCCAGTGAGTCCCACGCACCCTGGTCGGAGCTCTCCTTCTCGCGCGCCTGAATGAAGGCGATCGCCGCGTCGTACAGCGACGGTCCCTTCGGCCGCAGGTTGGCATCGCCCCGGACGATCTGGCGAAAGGACAGGCGGATCTCGTGGTTCCACGGCCGGGCCCGGAGCGGTCGGAGCGCGCGAAGGTACAGGGCCTGAACGTCCGGGCTGCCGGCCTCGACCTCCTCTTCGATCGCCGCGGCCTCATTCTCGACCGGTTCGCGTTCGGACGGGAAGCCCGAGGTCTCGGACTCCTGTCTTCGGAGAAGCTCATCGAAACGCTTCTGCGTTTCGGCCCGGCCCTCGAGGATCTTTTCCTCCATCCCGGCCGACAGCAGCATCATCTGCGAGATCGTGACGTACTGCTTCTCGTAGTCCCGGAGCTCGTGCGACGCGGAAAACTGCGTCATCCGCTGGGCAACGGCGGCGCGCTCCTCCGAACCGAGCGCGCGGATCGCCTCGCGGAGAAGCCGCGTGTTCTCGGTCTGGATGGCCCGGAGCTCGTCGGGAGAGAGCGCCTGGCGCTCCTCGACACTCAGCAGCCGGTAGCCTTCCGGCATCCAGAGGCCCGGCTCTTCCTCCTGCGCGGGCAGACTCACGGCCGCCGCCAGAGCCAGGATTAGGATCCCGACCGCCCGCCGCATCGTTGTCGCGATTTTACGCCGCGAAGTACCGCGCCTGCGGGTGGTGGACGACGACGGCCGAAACCGACGCCTCGGGGTCCATCATGAACCCTTCGGTCAGAGCGACGCCGATCTTGCTGCCGTCGAGCAGCTTGAAGAGCGTCGCCTGGTCGGCGAGATCCGGGCACGCCGGATAGCCGAAGCTGTAGCGCTTGCCGCGGTAGCGGCCCTGGAAGCGGTCGCGCATCGTCGTCTCGGGCGAATCGGGAAACCCCCACGCCTCGCGCAGGCGGCGGTGCAGCCACTCGGCCGCGGCCTCGGCCGTCTCGACGGCGAGGGCCTGGAGGGCGTGACAGAGGAGGTACTCACCCGAGGCCTTGAGCTCCTCGGCGCGGGCGCGCACGCCGTCGCCCGCCGTCGTCACGAACATCGCGATCGAGTCGGGGAAACTTCCCTTCTCGCCCGGATGGACGAAGTCGGCCAGGCAGAGCCGCTCGCCGGCGACCTGTCGTGGGAACGTGAAGCACGCCTCGCCGCCGCCCGGCACCGCGACGTGCAGCGTGTTGCCGTCCGAGCGCGCCGGAAAGAACCGGTACATCGCGCGCGCCGAGATCCAGCCCGACGCCTGGATTTTCGCGACGACCGCCTCGAGCTCCGCGAGCTTCGGGTCGCCGGACTCCTTCAGTTTCCAGTAGCTGCCGCGCAGCCCGAGGTGCTTGGCGTAGAGCATGTGCGGGTTCAGGTACTCCCAGACGTCCGTCAGGTCGAGAGGCGGCAGGACGTGCTCGTCGCGATCCGGCGGCGCGAGCGGGTCGGCGAGCGAGACCTCCGCGCTGCGGACGGCCGGCGCCGCCAGCGGAATTTCTTCGTCCGCGCGAACCGTGGCTGCCAGGGCGCTCCGGCGCTTGGCCGCCTCGGCCGCGAGCTCGGCGCGCGCGGCGTCGCCCGAAAGGATCCGGTCGGCGAGCGCGAGGCCGCGCATCGCGTCCTCCGCGTAGGCGACGAGCCCGCCGTAAGACGGCGCGATCCGGTGGTCGGTGAATTTCTGCGACAGCGCGGCCCCGCCGACCAGCATCGGCGCCGCCACCCCGGCGGTCGAGAGGTCCTGCGCCGTCGTCACCATCTGCTGCGCGCTCTTGACCAGCAGGCCGGAGAGGCCGATCAGGTCCGGCCGGTGCTGGCCGAAGGCCTCGACGAGCTTCTCGGGCGGCACCTTGATGCCGAGGTTGACGACCTCGTACCCGTTGTTGGAGAGGATGATCTCGACGAGGTTCTTCCCGATGTCGTGGACGTCGCCTTTGACGGTCGCGAGCAGGACCTTTCCTTTGCGCGCGCCCGTCGCCTTCTCCATGAAGCGCTCGAGGTGCGTCACGGCCGCCTTCATCGCCTCGGCCGACTGCAGGACCTCGGCGACGATGAGCTCGTTGGCGTTGAAGAGCCGGCCGACCTCGCGCATGCCGTCCATGAGCGGGCCGTTGATGATGTCGAGCGGCGCGACCCCCTCGGCGCGCACGGCCTCGAGGTCTTCGACGAGCCCTTCCTTCGACCCCTCGAGGATGTAGCGCGGCAGCCGCTCGCGCGGCGTGCCGGCGCGTTCGGCTTTCGCCTTCGGCGCGGCGCCCTTGGCCTTGAAGTGCTCCGCGAAGGCCGCGACGGGATCGGCGCCGCGGTTGTAGAGAAGATCTTCCGCCAGGCGCTTCTCGCCGTCCGGAATCGACGGGTAGCGCACGATCTTCTCCGAGTTGACGATCGCGAGATCCAGCCCGGCGCGGGTGGCGTGGTACAGAAAGACCGAATTCAGAACCTCGCGCCCGGCCTCCGGAAGCCCGAAGGAGACGTTCGAGATGCCGAGGATCGTCTTCGACTCGGGAAACGCCGCCTTGATCAAGCGGATGCCCTCGATCGTCTCCTCGGCGCTGCCGACGTATTTCGCGTCGCCGGTGCCGCACGGGAAGACGAGCGGGTCGAAGAAGATGTCCTCCGCCGGGAACTCGTATTTCTCGGTCAGCAGCGTGAAGCTCCGCCGCGCGACCTCGAGCTTGCGCTGGCGCGTGACCGCCATGCCGTTCTCGGGGTCCTCGTCGATCGTGCCCACGACGAGCGCCGCGCCGTAGCGCCGGGCGAGCGGCACGACCGTCTGGAAGCGCGCCTCGCCGTCCTCGAGGTTGATCGAGTTCAGGATCGCCTTGCCCTGGCTCCACTTCAAGCCGAGCTCCAGCACCTTGGCGTCGGTCGAGTCGAGCATCAGCGGGACCTTGACCATCTTCGTCGCCCGCTCGAGAAAAGCGTTCGCGTCGGCGACCTCGTCCCGGTCCGGGTCCTGGAGGCACACGTCGATGACCTGCGCGGCGTTCCTGACCTGCGCGCGCGCGATCTCGGCGGCCGCCTCGAACTGGCCCTCGGCCACGAGCCGCTTGAACTTGCGGCTCCCGAGCACGTTCGTCCGCTCGCCCACGAGTACGGGGCGGTTGTCGACGTCCACCTCGAGCGCCTCGACGCCGGACACGAGCGTCTTGCTGTGGATCGCGGGCCGGCGCGGCGCCTTGCCCTCGGCGGCGGCCGCGAGCGCGCGAATGTGCGCGGGCGTGGTCCCGCAGCAGCCGCCGACGATGTTGACCCAGCCTTCCGTCATGAAACGCGAGAGCTCGCGCGACAGCGACTCCGGCGTTTCGCCGTACCGGCCGTCCGCGTCGGGCAGGCCCGCGTTCGGATAGCACGACGTGCGCGTCTTCGCGAGCGCCGAGAGACTCCGGATGTGGTCGGTCATGAACTCGGGGCCGGTGGCGCAGTTGAGTCCCACCGAAAGCAGCGGCGCGTGCATGACCGAGGCGTAGAGCGCCTCGACGTCCTGGCCCGCGAGCATCGTGCCCATCGGTTCGATCGTGACCGAGACCATGATCGGCGTGCGCCAGCCGACCTCGGCAAACGCCTGCTCGACGCCGATGAGGCCGGCCTTGAGGTTGCGCGTGTCCTGCACGGTCTCGAGCACGAGAAGGTCCGCGCCGCCCGACAGCAGACCGATCGCCTGCGTCCGGTAGTGGACGATCATCTCGTCGAAGGTCACGCCGCCCGTGACCGTCATCGCTTTCGTCGTCGGTCCCATCGAGCCGAGCACGAAGCGCAGACGCCCCGGCGTCGACGCGGCGGCCGCGGCTTCCCGGGCGATCTCGGCGGCGCGCCGGTTGAGCTCGACGGCCCGATCGGCCAGGCCGTACTCGGCGAGCACCAGCGGCGTGCCGCCAAACGTGTTCGTCTCGACGATGTCGGCGCCGGCGGCGAGGTAGTCGGCGTGCATCCGGCGCACGACGTCCGGCCGCGTGATGACCAGGTTCTCGTTGCAGCCCTCGAGGTCCGGGCCGCCGAAGTCCTCGGCGGTCAGGTTCTGCGCCTGCATCCAGGTCCCCGTGGCTCCGTCGAGCACGAGAATCCGCTCGGCGAGGAGCTCCTGGAGCGCCTCGGCGCGCTCGCGCTGGGACGGGCCGTCGGGTGCGCGGGTCATGGAACCCTTCATTATGCACGGCGGTGCGGCCGACTTCACGATCGCGGCGGGCGCCCTTGATATCCTCCCCGCGCGCATGAGCCGCCACGCTCCCACCATCGTCGTGATCGGCGGCGGCTTCAGCGGCGCCGCCGTCGCCTCGCAGCTGCTGCGCCGCCAGCGGCCCGCCCGCATCGTGCTCGCCAACCGGTTCGGCCCGATCGGCCGGGGCGTGGCCTACGGCACCGCGATCGAGGCGCACGTCCTCAACGTGCCGGCGGGGAGCATGAGCGCCCTGCCCCACGACGCCGACCACTTCGTGCGCTGGGCCCGGACGCGCGACGACGCCATCCGCGCCGACACGTTCGTCTCGCGGCGCCTCTACGGCCAGTACCTCGAGAGCCTCCTCGGCGAGTCCGAGCAGGCCGCGCGCATGGCCCGCCTCGAGCGCCTGGTCGGCGTCGCGCGCGACGTCGAGCTCGCCGCCGACGGCGCGTCGGCCGAGGTCGTCTTCGCGGGCGCCCGCATCCGGGCCGATCGCGTGGTGCTCGCCCTCGGCAACTACTCGCCGTCGAACCCGGCGGCGGTGGGCGGCGAGTTCTACGAGACGGAGCGCTACGTGCGGGACCCGTGGGTCCGCGGCGCGCTCGACGTCGTGCGCCCGGGCGAGTCCGTGCTGATGCTCGGCACGGGCCTGACGATGATGGACATCGCGCTCGACCTCGCCGCGCGCGGCGTCCGCCTGCCGCTCTTCGCCGTCTCGCGGCACGGCCTGGTGCCCCGCTCCCACGTCTCGCGGCCGGCCGCCGCGGATCCCGACGCCCTCCCGGCAGGGCTCGCCGGTCCGCCGCGCTCGGTTCTCCGCTACCTGCGCCTCGTCCGCCGGCAGATCGCGGCCCGGTCGGAGAAGGGCGGCGACTGGCGCGACGTGATCGCCGCGCTGCGCCCCGTCACGCCCGCGCTGTGGCTCGCGCTGACGCAGGAGGAGCGCGCGCGTTTTCTCCGCCACCTCCGGCCCTGGTGGGACGTCCACCGGCACCGCGCGGCGCCCGGCACCGCGCAGGCGATCGAGAAACTGCTCGTCTCGGGCGACCTCTCGGTGCGCGCGGCGCGCCTCCTCGGCTATCGCTCGGTCGCCGGCGAGGTCGAGGTCACGCTCCGGCCTCGGGGCGCCTCCGAGCCGGTCCGCATCCACGTGCACCGCGTCGTCAACTGCACGGGTCCGTCGACCGACGTGCGGCGCCTGGGCGATCCGCTGCTCGACGCGCTGGTCGCGCGCGGTTTGATCCAACCCGATCCGCTCGGCCTCGGTCTCGAGACGGCCGCCGACGGTGCCGTCCTCGAGGCCTCGGGGCGCCACTCGAGAGTCCTCTATCTGGTCGGGCCCCTGCTCAAGCCCAACTTCTGGGAGACCACCGCGGTCCCGGAGCTCCGCCAGCACGCGGCGCGGCTGGCCGAGAGGCTCCTGCCCTAGACCTCCGTCGCCCCCGCGGCGAGCGCCCTTTCCCGCAGGTCTCCGGCCTCTCTCCGCCCGAGCGCGCGCGCCGAGCGCGACAGCGCGGCGAGCGTCGCGTCCTCCGAGCAGCACCACATGAAGGAGAAGTCGTGCCCGGCGCGATCGCGGCAGAGCGCGAGCGCCTCGTCGAAGGTCCCGCCGCCCTCGCCCGCCTCCGCGAGCCCCGCGAGCGCCTGGACGAGCAGGTGTCCGCCGCCGAGGCTGCGCGGCCGGCCCCGCAGGTGGAGCACCGCCTGCGCGAAGGCGGCGCGCGAGGCCGCCGCGTCGCCCTGCGCGAGCGCGGTACGCCCGAGACCGACGAGACCCACGCCGCGAAACGTGTCGCGATACATGTTGTCCGATCGCTCGACCGCCGCGAGGCCTTCGAGACAGCGCGCCCGCGCCGCGTCGAACTCGCCCAGGCGCCGCAGGCATTCGCCGAGGTAGCCCGCGACACCCGCCGTCGGGCCCATCGCCGCCGCGCCTTCGAGCTCCAGGGCCTGCTCGAGGCACCAGCGCGCCTCGGAGCCGTGCCCGAGGGCCAGATGCGTCCAGCCGAGGCCGAGCCAGGCGAAGCCGTGGCGCGGGTCGAGGCCGATGGCGCGCTGAAAGAGCTCGAGCGCCTCGGCGTGAAGACGGCCCTGAGCCGCCCACACGGCGCCAAAGTACGGGGCGTAGACCGCCTCCGGATCGAGCTCCATCGCGCGGCGCTCCTGCTCGACGGCTTCCTCGACCCGGCCGAGGCGCGCGAGCGCGTACCCGAGCCAGATGCGAGGCTCCGCCCGGCGGCCGTCGGCGGCGATCGCGCGCCTCGCGTAGCTCTCCGCGATCTCGAGCTCGCGCCGTTGGGTCTGGTACGGGAAGCGCATGCTGTGAACGGCCGCGAGGCCGGAGAGCGCCGGCGCGTAGGACGGGTCGGCGGCGACCGCCTCTTCGAACAGCACCTGAGCCTGGTCGAGCGTGCCCTTTTCGAGGCGGTGGAAGAAGCGACGGCCGCGCTCGAAGCGCTCGAAGACGTCGACGCGCGGCGCGGGACGGGCCGCCGGCGCGGCGCCGCCCGGCCGGATCTTCTCCGCGGCCGATGCCGCGAGCCGGTCCTGGATCGCGAACATGTCGTCGACCGTGCCGTCCACTTTCTCGGAGGCGACGACCGCTCCGGTGGGGCCGTCCGCCAGGTGCGCCGTCACGCGAAGACGCGCGCCGGACCGCTGGTACGCGCCCGAGAGCACCCAGCGGCACCCGATCGCGCGGCCGATCTGCTCGCTCTCACCGCCGCGCTCCGCGAGCGCGCGCGCGACGCGTTCCCGCGCCAGGACGGTGACGCCGGGCAGGCTCCCGAGGTCCGTCGCGAGCGTCTCGGCGAAACCGCTCCCGATCCAGTCGTCGTCGGCGTTGCCCGACAGGTTCCGGAAGGCGAGAATCGCCAGGGTATCGGGAAGCGTGGCCTCGAGCTCCCCGGAGCCGAGCGCTCGCAGTTCGGCGAGAAACGCGGCGGCGGACGCGTATCGCCCCGCGGGGTCGCGGGCCATGGCGCGCGCGAGCAGGAGACCGGCCTCCGCCGGGGCGGCGCCGGCGGGCAGGGGCGGCACCTGCGCGTCGAGCGCGGCGGCGATCCGCTCCGCCGGAGTTCTGCCGGGAAACGCGGGACGGCCGGCGATCATCTCGTAGAGCACGACGCCGAGCGAGAAGAGGTCGCTGCGCTCGTCGAGCGGCTCGCCGCGGAGCTGTTCGGGCGACATGTAGCCGAGGGTCCCGATCACTGCCCCCGCCTCCGTCAGGGCGACCTCCGTCCGGTCCTCGCTCCCGCTCGCGGGCGTTTCTTCGCTCAGGCGCGCGATGCCGAAGTCGAGGAGCTTGCCGAGCTGGTCGCCCGTGACCATCACGTTCTCCGGCTTGACGTCGCGGTGCAGAACGCCCGCCGCGTGCGCGTGGACGAGGGCCTCGAGCAGCGACGCCCCGATCGAGAGCGCCAGCGGAAACGGGAGCGGCCCCCGGCGGAGCCGGTCTCGCAGCGTCTCGCCGTCGACGAACTCCATCGCGAGGAACGCGACGCCGTCGGACTCGCCGGATTCGAAGAAGGTCGCGATCGCCGGGTGCTGGAGACGCGCGCAGGCCTGCGCCTCGCGGAAGAGCCGCCGGCGGGCCTCGCCGGTCATCGCCGGGGGAAGCACCTTGATGGCCGCGAGCCGGCCGAGGGCGAGATCGCGTGCGAGAAACACCTCTCCCATCCCGCCCGCCCCGAGGCGCCGCTCCAAGCGATAGTGAGACAGGGTCTGGCCGATCACGCTCGCCGGCCTCCGTCCTGCGTTGCCGGTTCTCGGACATACAATTCGATCACCTTTTATGGCCGAAACGCCGGGAAGCCGCCTGGGCCCCTACGAGATCGTGGCGCCGCTCGGAGCCGGCGGGATGGGTGAGGTGTACCGGGCGCGCGATCCGAAGCTCGGACGCGAGATCGCGGTCAAAGTCCTGCCGTCGTCCGTCGCGGAGGACTCCGGCAGGCGCCAGCGCTTCGAGCAGGAGGCTCGCTCCGCCTCCGCCCTGAACCACCCCAACATCCTGACCGTCTACGACATCGGCGAAGCCGACGGCGCGCTCTACATCGCCATGGAGCTCGTCGAAGGAAAGACCCTGCGCGAGCTCCTCGCCTCGGGCGATCCGATGCCGACGCGGCGCCTCCTCGACCTCGCCGTCCAGATCACCGAGGGCCTCGCGAAGGCGCACGCCGCCGGAATCGTCCATCGGGACCTGAAGCCCGAGAACCTGATGGTCTCGAAGGACGGCTACATCAAGATCCTCGACTTCGGCCTGGCCAAGCTCACCGAGACGGCCGCGCAGGACGCGTCGGGCCTTCCCACGGCCATCGCCGCGCCCACGGAGCCGGGCACCGTGATGGGCACGGCTGGCTACATGTCCCCCGAGCAGGCGAGCGGCCAGCCGGTGGACTACCGGTCGGATCAGTTCTCCCTGGGCGCGATCCTTTACGAGATGGCGACGGGCAAGCGCGCCTTTCAGCGAAAGACCGGGGCCGAGACGCTCACCGCGATCATCCGCGAGGAACCCGAGCCCCTGTCCCAGGCCGCGCCGAAGGCCCCGGCTCCCGTGCGCTGGATCGTCGAGCGCCTGCTCGCCAAAGACCCGGACGATCGCTACGCCTCGACCCGCGATCTCGCCCGCGACTTCGAGAGCATCCGCGACCACCTGACCGAGACCTCCGCCTCGGGCGCCCTCGAAGCGGCCGAGCCCGCGAAGGCCCGCCGCCGGGGCTGGCTCGCTCCCGCCGCGCTCGCCTTCCTCGCCGGCGCGGCGCTGGCGGTCCTGGCCGCGAAGAAGCTGGACGTGTTCGCCCCGCCGCTTCCGACTTTTCAGCGTCTCACGTTCCGCCGGGGAACGATCCTGTCCTCGCGCTTCGCGCCGGACGGTAAGTCGGTGCTTTATGGAGCGACGTGGGACGGCGGCCCGGTCGAGATCTACTCGACCCGGTCGGAGAGCCCCGAATCGAAGTCTTTCGGCCTTCCTCCCGCCAACCTCCTCGCGGTCTCGCGAGCCGGTGAGGTGGCGATCTCGCTCGGCTGGCGGTACGACATCGGCTGGGAAGGGATCGGCACGCTGGCGCGTGTTCCGCTTTCCGGCGGCGCGCCGCGGGAACTCATGGAAGCGGTCGACGACGCGGACTGGTTGGACGGGCAGCAGATCGCCGTGATCCACCGCGTCGGCGACATTGCGCGCCTCGAGTACCCGATCGGGACGATTCTCGAGCAGTACCCGGGCTGGCTCAGCCATCCGCGCCTCTCGCCGGACGGCCGCACGATCGCGTACATGGAACACCCGGAGCGCGGCGACAACGCGGGCCGCCTCGTGCTTCTCGACATCGCGAGCCGGAAGAAGACGATCGGACCGACCTTCGGCGGGTTCGCGTCGTTTGCCTGGATCTCGCCCGACCGCCTGATCGCCGGCGGCGGCAACGGCGTCCTCTTGACCGTCGCGCGATCCGGCGAGGCGCGCCCCGCGTTCGCCGTGGCCGGGGGCTTCCTGCCGGAGGACGTTTCGCCCGACGGCGCCCTGCTCGCCCAACGCTCGAACTGGCGGCGCGAGATGGTGGGCGTCGGGCCCGACGGTCGCGAGCGCAATCTCACGTGGCTCGACTGGTCCTGGCCCACCGCTCTCTCGGACGACGGGCAGACGCTTCTCTTCGACGAACAGTCGCTCGGCCGCGAAAACTACCTCTGCTACATACGCAAGACCGATGGCTCGCCGGCGGTTCTCCTCGGTAAAGCCAAGGGATTCAGCCTCTCCGCGGACGGGCGCTCCGCCTTGACGACCAACGCCACGGCCGACCAGCTGACGATCGTCCCGACGGGCGCGGGCACGCCGAAGGAGCTCCCGAAAACGGGCCTGACCTATCAGTGGGCCGAGTTCTTCCGCGACGGCCGGCAGCTTCTCCTCTGGGCGAACGAACCCGGCCACTCGAGCCG
>DATJXB010000152.1:0-14610 GCA_035500755.1 Thermoanaerobaculia bacterium
CGGTCGAGGAGAAAACGGGCCTCCCCTACGCCAGCCACGTGAAGGTCAAGAACGACGCCGGTGACATCGTCCCGGTCATGCACGCCTGCGGGCACGACGTCCACATGACCTCGCTTCTCGGGGCGGCCACGCTGCTCGCCCGGGCAAAGTCCCGTTGGCAGGGAACCCTCGTCCTGGTGGGCCAGCCCTCCGAGGAAGGCGGCCCCGGAAGCGTCGGCATGCTCGAGGACGGATTCCTGACGCGCTTCCCGAAGCCGGACTTCGCGCTCGCCCTCCACGACGACCCGCGGCTGCCGGCGGGCATGATCGGTTACACGCCGGGCTACGCGCTGGCCAACTCCGACACCGTGGACATCACCGTCTACGGCCGCGGCGGCCACGGCTCCGCCCCTCAGAACACCGTCGATCCGATCGTCCTGGCCGCTCGGATGGTCCTCGCCTTCCAGACGATCGTGTCGCGCGAGAACGA
Organism: Thermoanaerobaculia bacterium; assembly: GCA_035500755.1. GTDB lineage: Bacteria > Acidobacteriota > Thermoanaerobaculia > UBA5066 > Gp7-AA6 > DAHUXD01. Next base: position 470 of record DATJXB010000152.1, read on the forward strand.
CCCCCTCGAGCCGGCCGTCGTCACGGTCGGCACGATTCACGGCGGAACCAAGCGCAACATCATCCCCGACGAGGTCAAGCTCGCGCTGACGGTGCGCAGCTACAAAGAGGAAGTCCGGCGAAAGCTGCTGGCCTCGATCGAGCGCATCGCCAAGGCCGAGGCCGTCGCGGCCGGTGCTCCCCGCGAGCCCCTCGTCCGGATCGAGCTCGGGTTCGGTGCGACCTACAACGACCCGGCGCTCACGAAACGGATCGTCGGAGCGCTCGACCGCGCCTTCGGGGACCGAGCCGTCGTCGAACAGCCGCCCGTCATGGGCAGCGAGGACTTCGGCGAATTCGGCCGGGCGGCCCACGCGCCGTCGCTGATGCTTCGGCTCGGCGCGACGGCCCGGGCCCGCTTCGAGTCGGTCCAGGGTGATCTCTCGAAGCTGCCGAGCCTGCACTCCTCGGAGTTCGCGCCCGATCCGGAGCCGACGCTCAAGACCGGCGCCGCCGCCCTGACGATCGCCGCCCTCGAAATCCTCGGCCGCCGGTAAACACCGGACCAATTCGCCCGCGTCTGCCGTAGGATTTGCGCATGGCGTCCGCTCGACCGCTCCGCCGCCCCCGCCCCGCGCCCGCCGCGCGCCCGCGCCCCGAAACGAGGCGCTTCGCCGACGCGGCCGCGCTCTACGGAATTCCCCACTGGGGCAAAGGCTTCTTTCACGTGTCGGACGACGGCGACCTCGTCGTGCGCCCCACGCGCGAGCCGTCTCGCGGCGTCGTCCTGAAGCAGATCGTCGATCAGGTCGCGGTCCGCGGCATCTCGACGCCGATGGTGATCCGATTCCCCCAGATCCTCATGTCCGCCGTCGCGAACCTGAACGACGCGTTCGCGCGGGCCATCGACGAGTACGGCTACGGAAACGTCTTCCGCGGCGTCTTTCCCATCAAGGTGAACCAGAAGCGCGTCGTCGTCGACCACATCGTCGAGGCCGGCCGCCGGTACGGCTACGGCCTCGAAGCGGGCTCGAAGCCCGAGCTGCTCGCGGCGATCGCCGCCGACCTCGGTCCCGAGTGCCTGATCACCTGCAACGGCTACAAGGACGAGATCTTCGTGCGGATGGCGCTCAACGCCGTCCGGATGAAGAAGAAAGTGGTCCTCATCCTGGAGAAGGTGTCCGAGCTCGAGCGCATCCTCGACGTGGCGAAGGCCCGGGGCGTGCGGCCCTTGATCGGGATGCGGTCGAAGCTCTACGCCCGCGGCTCGGGAAAGTGGGCCAAGTCGGGCGGCGAGGCGGCCAAGTTCGGCCTCACCACTCCGGAGATGCTCGAGGCGGTCAAGATCCTCAAGGCCCGCAAGATGCTCGACTGCCTCGTGATGCTGCACTTCCACATCGGCTCGCAGATCACGGACATCCGGAAGATCAAGGAAGCGATCCGCGAGGCCGGCCGCGTGTACGCCAAGCTGCGCGCCCTCGGCGTGCCGATCCAGTACCTGAACCTCGGCGGCGGCCTCGGCGTCGACTACGACGGCTCGAAAACGGCGTTCGACTCGTCGATGAACTACTCGGTGCAGGAGTACGCCAACGACGTCGTCTACACGGTCAAGCAGATCTGCGACGAGGAAAAGGTGCCGGCGCCGGTCCTCGTCACGGAGTCCGGGCGCGCGGTGACCGCCTACCACTCGGTCTTCGTCACGAACGTCCTCGACGTCGCCGACCGCATCGAGCAGGGGCGGCGCGTGCGCGTCGCGCCGTCCGACCCGACCGTCCTCCAGGAGCTCGCCTCCGTCTACGAGAGCGTCAACGCCAAGACGCTCCGCGAGAGCTACCACGATGCGCTCCAGTACAAGGAAGAGCTCTTCACGCTCTTCAACCTCGGGCACCTGTCGCTCGAGGACCGCTCCAAGGGCGAGATCCTCTTCTGGCAGATCTGCGAAAAGATCCACCGCGACCTGAAGAACCTGAAGGAGGTGCCCGAGGAGTTCGAGGACATGGAGACGATGCTCGCCGACAAGTACGTCCTGAACTTCTCGGTCTTCCAGTCGCTGCCGGACATCTGGGCCATCGACCAGCTCTTCCCCATCCTGCCCATCCATCGCCTGAACGAGCGGCCGACCGAGTTCGGCACGCTCGCCGACATCACGTGCGACTCCGACGGCAAGATCGAGAAGTTCATCGACCTGCGCGACATCAAGGAAACGCTGCCGCTGCACGGGTTGAAGAACGGCGAGCCCTACTACGTCGGCGTGTGCCTGATGGGCGCGTACCAGGACGTGCTCGGCGACCTGCACAACCTCTTCGGCGAGGTCAACGAAGTGCTCGTCACCGTCGACGAGGAGGGCCGGGCGCACGTCGCCGACGTCCGCCCGGGCGAGTCCTGCGAGCGCGTGCTCGGATACATGAACTACGACCGCACCGAGATCCTCGACGCCATCGACCGGCAGCTGCGCCGCGCGGCCGGGCGGCCTCTCAAGAAAGACGAGGCGCGGGCGATCTACAGGGATTTCGCCGAGGTCTTCCCCCGGTACACGTACCTCGAGCGATGAGGCGCCGCGCGGCGGCCCTCGCGATCGGACTGCTCGCGCTCGCGGGCCCCGGCCGGGCGGCTCCCCCCGGGGGTCCCGGGCTGGTCGGCCGCGTCTGGCGCGTCGGGATCTTCGAGGCGCCGCCCTACGCGATGCACGGCGCCGACGGCCAGTGGAAGGGCCTGCTCGTCGAGCTCTGGGCCGAGGTCGCGAGCGAGCTCGACATCCAGTACCGCTTCGGCGAGGCTTCTCCCGATGAGATCCTCGACGACCTCGCGCACGACCGGCTCGACATCGCCGTCGCTCCCTTCGCCACGACGATCGAGCGCGAGCGCACGGTCGACTTCACCCATGCGTTCCTGATCCAGGACATGGCGATCGCCGTCCGCAAAGGCGGCGACGAGGAGCGCTGGCTTCTCGTGGCGCGCGCGCTGACGACGCCGACGGCGATCCGCCTCTACGTCGGCATCACCCTCCTCGTCTTCGTCGCCGGCACGGCGATCTGGCTGCTCGAGCGCCGGCGCAACCCCCAGTTCTCCGGCAGCGCCTTCCAGGGGATGGGCTCCGGATTCTGGTGGTCGGGCGTGACGACCGTGGCGGTCGGCTACGGCGACAAAGTGCCGATCACACTGTGGGGCCGGCTCGTGGCCCTGTTCTGGATGTTCTTGAGCCTGATCCTGGTCACCGCGTTCGCCGCGTTCGTGACCGCGAAGCTCGCCGTCGCCGAGTTCGGTCAGGTCCGCGGCGCGTCGACCCTGCACAGCGGCGTCGTCGGCACCGTCGAAGGCGCGGCCGTCGGCGAGCTGCTGCGGCGCGAACGCATCCGCCACCGCGTCTACTCCTCGATCCCGAAGGCCCTCCAGGGCCTGCGCTCGGGCGAGGTCAACGCCGTCGTCTACGGCGCGTCGATCCTCGAGTACTTCGTCCAGCGCGAGACACGGAAAGATCTCGAGGTCCTGCCCCAGATGTTCGACCAGCAGATCCTGGCGTTTCCCGTCCCCGACGGCAGCCCGCTGCGCGACCCGGTCAACGGTGTCCTGCGCCGGTTCCTGCCTCAGCCGGGCTGGAGGGACCTGCAGGACAAGTACCTCTCGAGCGCCGACACGTCGGCGCAGCCGAAGGACTAGACCGCCGCCGCCGCTCGCGCGGGCTCGCGAAACCGGGTCGCGCGGCGAACCGGAGCGGTGGAGCGTCAGCCCGCGGACGCCGGCGCGAAAGAGGGCCTCGAGGACGTCGGGCAGCTTCAAGCCGGTCAGCTATTTCTGGGCGCTCCTTCGAGGATTTGATCGTCGGAATCTGCAGATCCTGCAGATTTTCGACGTCACTGATCTCCGAGCAGAAACTGCTTCATGAACAGGATCGTCGCGTAGAACTGGTAGTCGCGGTTCGACTTCTTGGCGAACCCGTGCCCTTCGTCCTTCGCCATCAGGTACCAGACGGGCGTGCCGACCTTGCGAATGCGCGCCACCATCTGCTCCGACTCGCTCCGAGGTACCCGCGGGTCGTTGTAGCCCTGGATCACGAACAGCGGCTTCTGGATCTTCTCGGCGTTGGTCATGGGCGCCGTCTTCTCGAGAAAGGCCCGCATCTTCGGGTCGCGCTCGTCGCCGTACTCGACGCGGCGCAGGTCGCGGCGGTAGCCCGACGTGTTCTCGAGGAAGGTGACGAGGTTCGACGGGCCGACGACGTCGACCGCGCCGCGAATCCGAGGGCTGTAGAGGTAGGCGACCGCGAGCGTCATGTGGCCGCCGTAGCTGCCCCCGCCGACCATCACGCGATCCGCGTCGAGGTCCGGGCGGGTGCCGATCCAGTCGAGGAGCGATCCGATGTCCTGGTACGCGCCCTCGCGCCGGAAGCCGTTGTCCGCCAGCAGGAACGACTTCCCGTAGCCGGAAGACCCGCGAACGTTCGGCAGCAGGATGGCCACGCCGAGCTCGTTAATCGCGTAGTTCCAGGCGCCGAGAAAGCGCGGCCGCGCCTGTCCTTCGGGGCCGCCGTGAATCTCGATCGACACCGGACGCTTGCCCGGGAACTTCGAGGCGTCCGGCCGGTACAGAAACCCCGTGATCTCGCGGCCGTCAAAGCTCTTCCAGGACACGAGCTCGGGCTCGGCGAAGGTATCCGGGTTCAGGCCGCCGAGCTCACTCCGCGTCCAGCGCTCGACCTGACCGGTCTTCGGGTCGAAGGAATACGCGTCGGCGCTGGAACGGGCCGTCTCCATCGTGAAGCCGATCGCACCGCCGTCGCGGTGCCAGCGGATTCCCGAAACGACCGCGAGCGGCAGCTTCGGCCCGGGGAGCTCGCGCCGCGCCGCCACGTCCATCAGGTGGATCGCGGAATGCCCCATCTCGTTGGTCACGTAGGCGAGAGTCCTGCCGTCGGGCGAAAGATCCACGTCCTCCACGTCGGCGGAATCCGGCGTCAGGAACTCGAGCTTCCGCGACGCGAGGTCCATCCGCGCCAGGCGCTGAAACTCGGAGCCCTGGTCGGCGGTGACGAAGAGACTCTTCCCGTCCCGGGCGAATGAGGCGTTCTGGTACGAAATCCTGTCCTTGCCGCGCGGCGTCAGCGGGGTTTTCGCGCCGGTGGCGACGTCCACGAGCCACAGGTAGCTCTCGTTGATCGAGATTCCCTCGACGAGGAGCAGCGTCTTGTCGTCGGGAGACCAGTCGGCCACTTCCCAGCCTCCGCCCGGGAGATCGACGACCCGCCGATCGGTCTTCGGGTCGCGCGGGTTCTGGACGTAGACGTCCACGTCGTCGCCGGTCCGGCGCGTCGACCCGTACGCGATGAGGTCGCCGCCGTTGGACCAGCGCGCCCCGGTGTTGCGCGAGCGTCCGTCGGTCAAGAGCGTCACGGTGCCGTCGGCGAAGTCGTAGCGGTAGAGCTGGAAAAACTCGTTGCCGCCGACGTCCTTCGAGAAGATGAACGACGCCCCGTTCTTCGGATCGAAGCGCGCGCCGCTGACGCGGTCCGGATAGAAGGTCATCTGCGTGCGCGCGCCGCCGGGAGCCTTCACGAGGTGCGCCTGCGCGACGTTCGAAAAGCGCGTGCCGATCAGCATCTCGCGGCGGGTCGGATGCCAGCTCCAGAAGCTGGCCGACCGGAAATCCGTGTAGCGGCCGACCTGCCCGGCAAGCGCGGCCGGAATCGGGGGGACGCCTTCGACGACGAGGCTCTCCGGCGGCTTCACGTCGCCGGTCTGGGCGACGACCGCGAGCGCGGACACGAACGCTGCAGACGCCAGAATTCTCGCCTTCACGGGTGGCCTCCTTGTGGGAAGAATGGACCTCCGGGAGACGGCGCAGGCGCGACGTTCCCGCCCTCGTCCGTCGGGCCGCCAGGCGGCCCGCTCAAAGTCAGGGACTCCAGTCGCCGATCGGATAGAGCGTCGGACCGATGGGTTCGCAGTCGGCCAGGTCGCCGCCGACGTGGAGCCAGCCGGTTCGGTACCAGAGGACCACGTCGCCGTTCAGGCTCTCGTTGTTGAGCCAGGGCGCGAAGTTGACCGGGCAGTTGCCGAGCCCGTGGCCGTCGTCGAGCTCGTTGGCGTGGTACGCGAGAGCCCAGAGATCTCCCTCGGAAAAGCTGTCCGCCGGAAGGGCCGTCTCGGCGCCCGGCACGAGCCGATAGCCCCTCTTCGTCGAGGAATTCGCGACCGTCCACGAAATCCCCGGGTACGTGACGTTGCGCTCGGTTTCGTTGGTGAGGGTGACGATGCGGGGCTTCGGCCCGGGGCGCACTCCCTGAGCGGAATCGGGCCCTTCGGTCACGAGGTTCTGGCCGGCCGTGTCGACGTCGAAGTCGAGCCGCCAGTACGCGTGGTGCTTGTGCGTGCAGCTGACGCAGCTCGCACTGACCGCGGAGAACCCGAAGATCGGCTGGATCCGGCCGTCGAGATAGAACTTCCAGCGCATCGTGTAGCGGTACCAGCCGGCCTCGAACTCGGTGGTCAACACCAGGGGGTCCGCGTAGGACTCGATCGACACGCCGTTGAAGCAGTTGGGCTCGCCCGTCGAGCACAGGTCCGAGCCGCCGCCCGCGTCGCAGACGGTGATCGCCGGTTGATCCGGCGCGGCGTAGAGATTCTGCGTCACGATGTTGTCGGCCAGAAAGTAGCTCTGCTGGTACTCCCAATCGCGGTAGCAGTTGCAGCCGCAGCTCGTCTGGAGATACTCGACGTTGAGCATCGGAATGTGCGCGCGCTTGAGGACCAGGTGACCGTTGTAGGACACGTCGCGGATCTCGAGGCCCGACCCGTTGGTGCCGCTGCTCTCGCAGGGACGAAGCCAGGATATCTGCCACACGGGATTGTCCGGCGGCCAGCTCAGGGTCTGCGGCCCGTAGCAGACGCTTCCCGGGCACGCCGTGCAGGCCGCCTGCTGCGCCGCTTCGGCGCGCGCGGCCCCGAGCACGAGAAGCGCGGCGAGCAGAACGGCCCGCTTCATCGCGCCGCTCCGGAGGAGCCGCCGGGCGCGAAGTCGTCGTAGGCCACCTTCTCCTTGACCAGGTCGACGACGACCTGTCGGATGGTGCCCGCCCGGTCGGAGGAAAGCAGGAACACGCGCAGGCACCGGCTCCCCGGCCCGCACGGCATGCCCGTCGGTTCGGTCAGGATGAAGCCTCCTTCGAACACGACGCGAAAGCGCTTGAAGAGGCGCGCGAACTCCGGGTCGTCCCGGACGATCTGGAACGCCTCGTCGATCTCGACCCGGGAAGGCGCCGGCTGGCCGGCGCCGAGAGCGCTCCGCCCGAGGGGCGCGCCGTCGGCGGCGGAAATGATTTCGTAGGCCACGCCTTTGTTGTAGTCGAAGACGACCTGGACGCGCTGCGGCCGTTCGCCGGCCGGCGTCTTCACCGTCTCTTCCCATTCACGCAGGAGACGGAGCGGCCGGGAGGTCGCCGTCACCTCTCCCGAACCGACGGCCACGCTCTGGCCGAACGCGGGCAGCGCCGCCGCCGCGAGGGCCAGCGCCCCGAGCAGCGGACCAATCCGGCGAAACGGCTCGTTCATGGCTTCAGGGTTGGCCCATCCTAGCAAACTCCCGAAGCCGCGGCCCTCACGGGGTCTTCGCGGGAGCCGGCGTCGGCTTCGCCGGGGCGCCCGAGACCGCCGTCGGCTTCTCGTCCTTCGGCGGCTCCTTCGGCAGCGGCTTGCGCGGGAGCATGGCGTCGCGCGTGGCCGCGTCCCACGTGAAGCACGCCATGACGACGGCCGCCTGCTGGAGGTCGGCCTTCACCAGGCGCTCGTAGAGATCCATGTTCGTGTGGTGCGTCCGCGTCTCGTACTCGATCTCGTCCTGGATGAACTGGAATCCCGGAAGGCCGACCTGGTCGAACGACTCGTGGTCGGTGCCGCCGGTCGTGTTCATCGTGACGGCCGTCGCGCCGAGGTCGTGCAGGGGCTTGAGCCACGCCTCGAAGATCGGCACGACGGCGGAATTCTCCTCGGCGTAGATGCCGCGGATCTTGCCGGTGCCGTTGTCGAGGTTGAAGTACGCGGCGAGCTTCGCGTGCTCGGGCTTGACCGTCAGCGGCCACTTCTCCTTGCGCCGGTACCAGGGGACGTCCTCTTCTTCCTTCGTCGGCTTCGGGCGCGACGCGAAGTGCTGATCGACGTACGCGCGCGACCCGAAGAGCCCCTGCTCCTCCCCGGTCCAGAGCCCGATGCGGATCGTCCGCCGCGGGTGCGCGTCGAGAGCCTTCAGGATCCGCATGACCTCCATCGCGACGACCGAGCCGGCGCCGTTGTCGGTCGCCCCGGTGCCGCCCTGCCAGGAGTCGAGGTGCGCGCCGACCATGACGACTTCGTCCTTCTTGTCGGTGCCCGGGATCTCCGCGATGGTGTTCCACTGCATCTGGTCTTCGTCGATGAACTGCACGCGGACGTCGAGCTCGAGCTGGACGTCGACCTTGCGGTCGAGCAGGCGCGCGATCCGCCCGAAGTGCTCCGACTCCATCTCGAGCGACGGGATCGCCGTCTTCGGCTTCGACATCCGCCACTCGCCGCCGCCCTGGACGCCGAACGTGCCGAAGTCGCCGCGGCCGAGGTCGATGATCGCGAGCGGTTTCTCTTCCTCGAAGAACGCGTCGGCCGCTTTGCGCAGCTCGAAGCGCTTGATGTACTCCTCGCGGTTGTAGCGCGGCGCCCGGCCGGCAGGCTGGTCGTACTGGACGACCTCGGCCAGCGACTTCTCGTCGTAGCGCGTCAGATCGGGCGTGTCGTGCGGCTTGACCTCGCGAACGTCGCCCCAAAGCACGATCTTGCCGGCGACGGTCCCCTTGTACTTGTCGAGGTCTTCCTTCGTCTTCGGGTTCACGTGCACGACCGAAGCGTGGACCGCGCCGTTGGTCCCCGGCGTCCACGCCTGGGGCAACGCGAGCAGCTCCGCCTTGTCGGGCGCCGTCATGCGCACCGCGCAGGCTTCGTAGCGCCACCCGCGGCCGAACGGTCCCCACGACTCGAGGTGGGCGTTGGCCAGGCCCCACTCCGCGAGCTTCGACTTCGTCCACTCGTTGGCTTCCTTCACCTGGGGCGAGCCGGTCAGCCGCGGACCGATCCGGTCCATCAGCTCGGAGGCCGTTTCCATGACCTTCGAGTGGCGAAAGCCTTCCTCGCGGATCTTCGTGACCATGTCGAGGTCCACCCGCTCCTCCGCGGGCGCGGTCGAGACGAGCAAGCCGGTCAGACAGGCCGAGGCAATCAGACGCTTCAGGGGACACCTCCTTAAGCTCGGGAGAAGCCGCGGCACGGTACCACCGGCCGTTTTAACCGGTCAAACGGCCCGGAGGACGGGATGATTACCGGAGACCCTCCGCCACCAGCAGCTCCGACGAGTACCGGTGGTGGGTATAGAAGCAGACCTTCCCGGCGGCGGCGAAGAGCGTGGTCCCGATGCCGCCGCCGGCCGTCGGCGCCACCGGCGGGATTTCCTTCCAGAGAACGCGCTCTCCGCTCCGGGGGTCCAGCCGGTAGAAGCGTGCCATGACCACACCCTTCCGGGGATCGACTTCGTCGGCCCCGCGGACATAGAGGGCCGTTCCGTCCGATGTCCACTGGATCGGCTCCTCGCCCGGGCGGAGCCCTCGCAGCGGCGACGGGTCCCCTCCCGCCGTCGGAGAGATGCGCCAGGTCAGGTGGTCGTCGGCCGCCGCGATCCAGCGCGCGTCGGGAGAGAGCAGGGGCCCGCGGACTCCCTCCGAAAGGACCCGGCGCCGCCGCCCGCCGTCGAGATCCTGCGCCCAGACGGCGAGGCGATGACCGGCTTCGGCGCCGGAGAAGAAAATCGAGCGTCCGTCGGGCGAGAACCCGAGCGGTTGGGGACTCTCGAGACCCTTCGTCGGCACGGAAACGGGTTGGCCCGCGCCGGTCGGCACGAGCACGAGGCCCGTGTGCTCGGCGTCGACCACGATGAGCCCATTCGGCGAGATCTGGCCGAGAACCCACTTTCCGTCGGGAGAAAGGACGGCGCCGGCATAGCCGCCAAGAGCACCCAGCCGCTTGGCGGGAGAGCCGCCGGTCGTTCCGATGTAGGCCGACACCTCTTCGGCGACCCCGCCCTGGAAGGTGAACACGTCGCCCGCGGGCGAGACGTCTTCGAGAATGCCGTCGGCCAGGGGTCGGTCCGGCGCGCCGGGAAGGCTCAGGAAAATCTCGTCGCGCTCCGTGAGCTGGCCGAGAAGAATGCGCCCGCTCGCGGAAACGTCGTAGAGCGTGTAGTTGCCCGGCAGCACGGCGACGAGGCGGTCCTTCCCGCTCACGGAGATGGCTCGCAGCTCGGCGGCTCCCGCCGTGACCGGCAGATACAGGATCTCGCCGGTGGTCGCAGACCAGGCGTGTTCCCAGCCGGAAACCCCGAGGGGCGTCACGCGGCCGGCGCGATCAACGACGAAAAGGTCCGTTCCCGCGTTCGTGTAGGCCACTCGGTCGCCCCCCGGGGAAACGCGCGGAAAATTGATCCAACGCGGGTGCTCGACGAGCGTCGTTCCCAGCGGATACTCGAGCCGGTAGCCCCCGTCCACGAAGTGCACCGCGGCGAGGGCCTTGCCATCCGGCGCCCAGTCGGCATCCGAGACGCTCTCGAGAATCTCCCGAGGCGCTCCGCCGACGAGCGGCACTTCCGCGAGCGTGCCGAGGAGGAATTCGCCCGCGCGCTCGGCAATGCCATTCTCCGGCGAGCGCAGCGTCGACGCCCATGACGGCAGAAGCAGGATGGCCATGAAGCCGGTCCGCGAAATCGAGAGGATCTGGGCGGGCGGGAGGTTCAACGAGCGGCTCTCGGGATGGTCGAGTCTCACCTCGAAGAGCTCGGGCCGCTTGCCGTCCCACTGGGCCGAGTACACGACCGACTCTTCGTTCGTCGTGAAACGGGCGGTCGTGATGCCCGCGCCCCGGGACGTCAACGCGCGAAAACGCGGCGGCGGCGGGCCCCCGCGCCCGAGGCGCAGGCCGACGACCACGACGGCTGCCACCAGCGCGGCCGCCGCGAGGGCCCAGGCCCCGCGCGACCGGCGCCGCGCCGCGGCAGCCCCGCCCGCCCCCGACGCCTCGCCGAGATGCCGCGAGAGCGCCGAGAGATCGCGCGCCAGGTCGCGCGTCGAGGCGTAGCGGTCGCCGGGATCCTTCGCGAGACAGCGCTCGACGATCCAGGAAAGCGGCGCGGGCAGAGCCGGGTTGACCGCGGACGCCGGCGCCGGCTCGGCGTGGAGGATGGCCGAGAGCGTGTCGACGCTCGTGTCGCCGGAGAAGGCGGGCCGGCCCGTCGCCATCTCGTAGAGCACGCTGCCGAAGGAGAACTGGTCCGACCGCGCGTCCGTCGGTTTGCCGGCGGCCTGCTCGGGCGACATGTAGCGAACGGTGCCGACCACGGAGCCTGCCTCGGTCTCGACCGTCGCCGTCGCGCCGCTCGGCGATGCCCCCGCGGCGTAGGCGCGCTTGGCGAGGCCGAAGTCGAGGATCTTGACGACGCCGTCGCGCGTCACCATGACGTTCTCGGGCTTGACGTCCCGGTGAACGATGCCAGCCTCGTGGGCCTGGGACAGGCCGTCGGCCACGCGCCCGGCGATCTCGAGCGTCCGCTTCAGCGGCAGCGGGTCCGACCCCAGCAGCTGCCGCAGCGTTCGTCCCTCGACGAGCTCCATCGCGATGTACGACAGCGAGCCGTCCGTGCCCACGTCGAAGATCGTGACGATGTTCGGATGGTTCAGCGCCGAGGCCGCGCGCGCCTCGTGGTCGAACCGGCGGAGCCGCCCCGGATCCGCGGAGAAGCTCTCGGGCAGCACTTTCAGGGCGACCTCCCGCCCGAGCCGCGTGTCGCGGGCGCGGTACACCTCTCCCATGCCGCCCGAGCCGAGCGGCGAAAGCAGCTCGTACGGACCGAGCCGCGTACCGGCGGGGAGCGTCATGACCGTTCTCGGCGCGGCGCACCCGAATCGCTCGGGAGGCGGGTCGTCTTCGTGGACACGCCCGCCGCAAAGCGCCGGAAAGTCAGCGGCACCGTCCCGATCCGGATTGCGTCGCCGTCCTCGAGAGGGACGGCCCCGCCGATCCGCCGGCCCCGGTGAAACGTGCCGTTCTTGCTGCCGAGATCCTCGAGCGTCGCCAGGCCGTCCCGAATCCGGATCCGGGCGTGGTGGCGCGACACGCTGTGCACGTCGAGCCAGGCCACCGACTCCTCGTCACGGCCGAGCACGTTCTCTCCTTCGCTCAGGGCGATTTCGCGGTCGCCCCAGACGAGCTTGAAGATCGAGCGCCGGACCGGGCGCGGGGCCGCTGCCGTCTCACCCGAGAACGCATAACCGAAACCGTGGAGCGTCCGAATCCAGCGCGGACGGCTCGCGTCGTCGCCGATCGCGTCGCGGACCTCCGTCATCAGCCGCGCCAGGTTGCCCTCGGCAACGAAGAGCCCCGGCCAGAGCAGGTCCTGGAGCTCCTCCTTCTTCACCGCGTCGGGCCGGCGTTCGACGAGGGCCTCGAGCAGGCGCAGGGCCTTCGGGGAGAGCGCGACGGAGCGTCCCTTCCGGGACAGCTCCCGGGTGCCCGAATCGAGGACGCAATCGCCGAAACGAATCACCACGTCGCGCGCTCCCGAAAAAGAGCGAAGGCAAACCGAAGGCGAACCGAAGGACTCCGCTGGCCGCTGCGGCCAATTATCTCCCGCGGAGGGAGGCCGAATGCGCACACGACAGGGGCTCTTCGGAGGCATCGCTCTCGCGTTGATCACTCTGGGAACCGCCGGCGGAGCGGGCGCCGCGGTGGTCCCGGGGGACGGGGCGGCCGCGCCGTGCACGGCCGGACCCGCGACCCTCTGCCTTCTCGACGGCCGGTTCCGGGTGGAGGTGTCGGCGACCGATGCGGCGGGTCAGGGCCGCACCCCGGGCCGCGCGATTCCCGGCGGCGACCGATTCGGATCCTTCAGCCTTCCCGCCATCACCGGCGACGCCGAGCTTCCCGAGGTCGTCGTGAAGATGGTCGACGCGACGGCGACGCCCTGGGAATCCTTCTGGTTCTTTCAGAGCTCGCTGACGAGCCTCCCCTACGCGGTGACCGTCGTCGACACGATCACCGGGAGCACCCGGTCCTACGAAGGCGGCGGGATCTGCGGCGAGGCGGACACGCGAGCATTTCCGCTCGACCCGGCACCGGCGACGGCCGCCGGTGCCTCGAAGGCCTCCGGCGCCAGCGGCGGTTCGCTGAGCCTCCTCTCCGGGCGATTCCGCGTCGAGCTCACCGCGACGGACCCAAGCGACGGGCAGTCTGTCGAAGGAGTCCCGGTCGCCGGGAACGATCGTCACGGCTACTTCAGCCTGCCCGCGCTCACCGGCGACCCTTCGCTCCCCGAGGTCGCCGTCAAGATGATCGACGCGCGTTCCCTCACGGGCACCTTCTGGTTCTTTTCGGCCAGCCTCACCGGCCTCGGCTACACCCTCCGAGTGACGGACACCGTGACGGGCTCGTTCCGAGCCTACGACAGCCAGTGGGCGTTCTGCGGAGGCTTCGACACGTCGTCGTTCCTGGAGGGTCCGCCGCCGAGCGACATCTCCGGAGACTGGACGGGATTCTTCGACCCAGAGAATTACAAGGGCGAGGACTGCGAGACGCACGTCGCCGCGTCCGCGACGATCGTGCAGCACGGCGACGCGATCACGGGCTCCTGCAGGATTGATCCCGGCGCTTGCTTCCGAGGGGGGCAGATCGAGGGGACGATCACCGGCAACTCGATCTCCGGCCACGTCCTGCTTCCTGGCTTCGTCGGGGGCGCGTTCACGGGCACGGCGACGGACACGAGGCTCCGGCTCCGGATCGAGCACCTCAGCGGAGCGGGCACCGGGATTCCCCCCGGCGCGCTCACGCTCCGGCGGTCATCGAATTGAGGGGCGACCTCGTGTCGCCGGAAAGGACATCCCCATGAAGAGGAACCCCTGGCGCCTCGTCCTGGCGGCCGTCGCCGCCCTCGTCGCTCCCAGCGCCCCCCTGCGCGCTCAGGCCTTCTCCACGATCGACTATCCCGGCGCCACCGAAACGCGCGTGTTCGGCATGAACGATCTCGGCGACGCCGTCGGGCGTTGGGTCGACGCCGGCGGCGTCACGCACGGCTTCCTGCTCCACGGCGGCCGCTTCACCGCGATCGACC
>DATJXB010000153.1:0-6801 GCA_035500755.1 Thermoanaerobaculia bacterium
GAACGGGAGCTCCGGGACTCCCCGCCCAACCTCAAGTTGCTGCTGGTGACCCACCTGTCGAATCGGACCGGCGTCGTGATGCCGGTCAGGGACATCATCGCGATGGCCCGGGCGCGCGGCGTCGACACGATCGTCGATGCCGCCCAGACGATCGGCCATCTCGATTTCACGCTCGCGGATCTGGACGCGGATTTCGTGGGGTTCTCCCTCCACAAGTGGCTCGGCGCGCCGATCGGGACCGGCGCCCTGTGGGTTCGAGCGTCCCGTCTGAAAGACGTCGAGCCGTGCATGGGCAGCACGATGTTCCCGGCCGACGACACCCGGAGCCGCACGAGCGTGGGCACCATCAACTTCGCCGCGGCGTTGACCGTGCCGGCCGCCATATCGTTCCATCGGAGCATTGGAGGCCCGCGCAAGGCGGCTCATCTTCGATCGCTTCGAGACTACTGGGTCGAGCGCGTGCGTGAGGTCCGGGGCATGGAGATCCTGACGCCCGACGACCCCGCCCGGTACGGCGCGGTCACGAGCTTCCGGCTTCCGGCCACGAAGGACTATGCCCGGGCGCAGACGCTGGCGCGGGTGCTCCTCGAGAAGCACCAGGTTCTGACCGTGGCGCGCCGGGGGATCGCGCGGGGTAGCGCGATCCGCGTGACGCCCGCGCTCTACAACACCCGCCAGGAGCTGGATCGGCTCGTCGCGGCCCTGCGAAGCGAAGCGGGGAATTTCGCCTGATGGGCCGTCCGGAGGGGAAAACGTGATCGGGCTGGCGCTGCTCCGCCTGCTCCCGGCGATGTCGCCGGACTCGCCGATCGTGCACGACGACCGTTCGGTCACGGTAACGCTGAGCGCTCCCTCCGCCTCGTCGGTCCGTCTGTGGGCGGACTGGCAGGGCGGGGATGCGGGCGAGCCGATGCGCCGTCTGGACGGCGGCGCATGGACACTGACAACCGGAAGTCTCTCGCCGGGTCCGCACCTCTACGTCTTCCTCGTCGACGGGTTGCGTGTCCCCGACCCGGAGAATCGTCGGGTGAAGAACGGCTATCCCGGTCTCTCCAGCATCGTGGACATCCCAGACCCGTCCCTCTCGGGCTTGCCCCTGGGCGTGACGCATGTCCACGAGTTTCGAAGCCCCGACTCCGGACGCGTGCGCACCGTCCGGGTCTATACGCCCGCCAGCTTCACGCCGCGATCCCGCCTGCCTGTGGTGTACCTGCTCCACGGTTCGACGGACTCCGACCGGGACTGGCTCGCGCTGGGTCAGGCCGGGCCGCTGCTCGAGCGGGCGGTGCGCGAGGGGACGGCGTCTCCGATGCTGCTCGTGATGCCGGACGGACACCCTTACCCCTCGCTCGACGTCTCGACGCGCGCCGAGAATCTCCGCTGGCTGCGGCGCGAGATCGTCGAGGTGATCGCGCCTCTGCTCGAGCGGCAGTACCACCCCGGCCCGGGCGCGACGCGCCGCGCGGTCGTCGGGGCGTCGATGGGCGGAGCACAGGCCCTTCACCTCGCGGCGGCGGCGCCGGACCTGTTCGGGACGGTCGTCGGGCTCAGCGCTCCGCCGGACGTGCCGGGAGGCGACACTCTGAAGGAGGCCTGGCAGCGCCGCCCGGCCCGGTCGCCCGCGGTCCGCGTTCTCCTGCTCTGCGGCCGCGACGATTCGTTCCTCCTCGAGGCGCGCCAGGCGGAGGCCGTGTTCCGGAGTTTCGGCGTGGCGGCGGAGTGGACCGAGACGCCGGGTGGCCATGACTGGAGCACCTGGCGCGACCAGCTCTCGCGCGTCCTGCCGCGGCTCTTTCGCTGAGCGGGAGGCCGATCCGGTGCCGGTTCAGGGCGGCTCGCCGAGGTGCTGCACACCCGCGAGCGTGGTCGCGTCTCGAGAACGCCGTGGCGGAACGCCCGGTGAACGTTCCCCAAAAATGTATCCCCGGATACGCTCCTCAGAGTTCGCGCTGGGCACGGCCCTTGGCAGTATGATGCGACCGAAATGAAACCGCGGCGGCGCAGCGCAGGCGGGTGGGCGAAAGGGGCCCTGCTCGTTGCCCTGGCGCTCCTGCCGCTCGCGTGGGCGGCTCATGCGCACTCGGCCTCCCAGGACGAGATGCGCGGTTCCTGCGACCTCTGCGCCCTTGCCTGCCACGCTCCCGTTCTTTCGCTCGGGGCCGTCACGAGCCCGACAACCGAGCCGCCCGCAACCTTCCTCGAAATCGTCCCGGTCTGCTGTCCCGAAGAGTCCGCCCCCACCGTTTCCTTCGGGCGAGCTCCACCCACCGCCTAAGCCACAGACGCCGAAGTCTCACGCCACGACCCGCTCTGCGGGGCGAGGCGTTTTCGACTCGTCGACCGCCGGGTGCGTCGTCGCACCCGTCCCGACGCGTTTCAGGTGTTCTGATGCGAGACCAGGTCCCGAAATCAGACGTCGACCCCTATCGGGGAGTCGTTCTCCTGCTCGCCGGTATCGCTCTTGCCGGAGCGGTCGCGGCGGCCTACGGCGGAGCTGCGCTCCGACAGCCGCAGCTCCTGGCCGTCGCCCTGCTCCTCGGCGTCGCGTCCTTCGTTCTCGTCGGAGTGGCCGCAGCCGCTCATGCCCGATCGCGGACGACCTCGCCGGCTGCAGACGAGCCGGTCACCGGCGAAGCGGAGAACGGCCCGCGCCCCGACGAATCCGTGGAGCTTCCGGCGGCCCCACCCGAGCCCGGAGCGCGCGAGACGTCCGCGGCGGAGGATGCTTCCGCGACGGAGCCCCGACGGCCGCCGGGCGTCGTGAGCTCGAGGCGCGCCAGGGCGATCGCCCGCTGGATCCGCGGGCTTGGAGTGGTCGAGACCATCCGGTGGATCGCCGGGCTCGCCGCGGCCGTTGGAGTTGTCCCTCTCGTCTTCGCGGCGCCTCCCGCTCCACTTCCGGTGTCGATCGGGGGTGTGGTCGGCGCGCTCTGCCTGGCTGCGGCTGCCCTGGCGGCGATCGCGACCCGCTACTTCGCGTCGCTTTCCGAGTCGGCGCTTCCGGAGGCCCTCGGACTCGCTCGCGGCGCGCGCCTCGTCGCGTGGGGCCTCGTCCTGGCCGCGCTCGGGACGCTGTCGGCGGCCTTCGCGCAGGAGACCGCCGCGCGTCTGGTGCACTTCGCGATCCTCGGGCTGGTCGCCTCGATTTCGTGGAGCCTGTTGAAGGTTCGACCGAGGGCGAAGAGAGCCGCGGCCGAGTTCCCGGTCGACTCCCCGATCCTTTCCGCCCTGGGCAGCCGGGCCAACCCGATTGGCAGCCTTCTCGACAGCGCCGAGCGTCAGCTCGGAATCGATCTGCGCTCGACCTGGGCCCTCTCGGTCGTACGGCGCAGCGTCGAGCCGCTCCTGGCCGGACTCCTCGTCCTGGGCTGGCTCTCCAGTTCGCTGACGGTGGTTCACCTCGGCGAACAGGGACTGGTCGAGCGCCTCGGGGTGCCCATCGGAGGTCCCCCACTCGAGCCCGGTCTGCACGGTCACTGGCCCTGGCCCGTGGACCGCGTCTTCCGCCTGCCCGTTCGAAGGATTCAGGCGCTCGAGATCGGGCACGAGGGCAAGGAGGCGCCCGGGCCGGAAGACGTCCTCTGGGCCCGTCAGCACGCCGAAAACGAATACACCTTGCTGCTCGGTAATGGCCGGGACCTGATCACGATCGACGCCGTCGTTCAGTTCCGCGTGCGCGACGCGCGCGCCTGGCAGTATCGCGTCCGGAACCCGACCGACGCCCTTCGCGCCGTCGCCTACCGGGCCGTCATGCGCGCCACCGTGAACCGAACCCTCGACGAGGCCCTGTCGGAGAACGTGTCGCTGTTGACCGGCCGCATGCTCGCCGCGGTCCAGCGGGACGCCGACGACCTGGGACTCGGAGTCGAGGTCGTGGCCTTCACCGTCGGCGGAATGCATCCCCCGGTCACGGTGGCGGCCGAGTATCAGTCCGTCTCCTCCGCCGAGCTCGGCAAGGTCACGGCCGAGGTCAATGCCGAGGCCTACCGAAACCGTACCGTGCCGGCCGCGCAGGCCGAGGTCGTCCAGCGCCTCGATACCGCCCAAGCGGATGCCGCCCAGCTGCGCGCTCGCGCGGCGGGCGAGGCCTGGAGTTTCCGGACTCTCGAATCTCAATTTCGAGCCGACCCGCGGGAATTCGCGTTCCGGCGGCGTCTGGAAACGCTCGAGAAGGGCCTCGCGAATCGACGTCTCATCGTCCTCGACACCCGCATTCCGAGGGATGGAGGTGAACTGTGGCTGACGCCGTGAAGGTGCAGCGCCGGCTGCGCGCGATCGCCGGAGCCCTGGCATTGGCGGGCCTCGTGTTCTACGCGACGGCCATCGTGGTTCGCGAGGGACAGGCCGCCCTGGTGACACGGTTGGGGCGGCCGCTGCGAGCTGCCACCACGCCCGGCCTGCACTGGAAGCTTCCCTGGCCCGTGGACCGCGAGATCCTTCTCGACATGCGGCGCCGTGTCTACGAGACCGGTCACACGGAGATGCTGACGCGCGACAAGAAGAACATCATCGTCCGCGCCTTCGTGATCTGGCGCATCGGCGACCCTCTGGCCTTCGTGCAGGCCATTGGCGAGGAGAGCGGCGCCGAAGGCAAGCTCGACGGTCTCCTGACGAACGCCGCGATCGGAACACTGGGAGGCCACGCCCTGTCGGCGCTCGTCTCGACCGACCCCGCCGACCTGCGGGTGGACGAGATCGAGGCGGAGCTGCTGGCCGCGACCGCCCCGCTGGCCCTGCGCACGTACGGCGTGGCGATCGAGCAGATCCGCGTCGAGCGCATCGCGCTGCCGGAGGTCAACGTCACCGCGGTTTTCGAACAGATGCGCGCTGAGCGCCGTCAATTCGCCGCGAAATTCGCCGCGGAGGGCGAGCGCGAAGCGAGCCGCGTGCGCTCGGAGGCGGACCTGGAGGCGGCTCGTATCCGCGCCCGCGGCACCGAGGAGGAGGCGCGAATCCGGGGCGAGGCTGCCGCGCAGGTGGCGAAGACGTACGCGGACGCGCACCGGATCGACCCCGAGCTCTTCCGTTTCACGCGCTCGCTCGCGTCGCTCGACAAGCTCGTCACGGGAAGTACCTCGCTCATCCTGCGAACGGATGCCGAGCCGTTCTCCCTCCTCCAGGGAAAGGAGCCGACGAACGCCGGCCGCGCGAGGGCATCGGAGTGAGGCGCTCGGCTCGTTTTTCCGAGGCCCGGAAACTCGGCGCGCCGATCGCTCGCTCCCTGGAAAGGGTGTGGGAGCGGATGCATTGGTGGGTCATCGCGATGGCCGTCCTTTACGCCGTGTCGGGAATCACGGTCATCCGGCCGGACGAGGTGGCGGTCGTTCTGCGCTGGGGAAGGCTCATCGGAGCGTCGCCGGCGCTTCGGGAGCACGGCCCGGGACTCTTGTTCGCATTTCCAAAGCCCATCGACGAGGTCGTGCGCGTCAAGGTCAAGCGCGTTTTCGAGGTCGCCGTGAAGACGCTCGCCCAAGGTGGTGGTGAGGGCTTCAACAGCCTCAACCCGCTCTCGGGCTACGCCCTGACGGGCGACCGCAACATCGTGCACGTGGAAATGGTGGCTCGCTATCGCGTGAAGGATCCCGCGGCGTTTTCGCTCTACGGAGCGCAGGCCGAGGACATCCTCCGCGTCGAGGTGACCGCTGCGATGGTCCGTTCGCTCGGCGAGATGGGCGTCGACCGCGTTCTCTCGGACGGCCGGAAGGACCTGATCGCGGCCGCGGTCGGCCGCACCCAGACCGCACTGGACGCCGTGGAAAGCGGCATGGAGCTGACCTCCATCGAGCTGATCCGCCTGGCGCCTCCGGAGGATCTCGCGCCGGATTTCAACGCCGTTCAGAGCGCCTTCATCGGCGCGGAGACGAGGAGGAAGGATGCCCTCGCTTACGCGCAGGCCGCCGTCCCTCAGGCGCAGGCGTCGGTGGAAGCCACGGTGCAGGGCGCGCGCGCCGAGGCGGCGACGGACCTTTCGCTCGCCAGCGGCGACGCGCAGGCCTTCCGGGACCTCGCGCGGGAGTACCGATCGAATCCCACGGTGGTTCGCGAGCGCCTCTACCGGGACGGAATCGAGCGCGCCGTCGCGAACGCCGGCGCCATTCGGTTGGTGCCCCCGCCCGTCGCCGGCCGGTATCAGGGCCTGCGCATCTCGATTCCGTCGTCCGCACCCGGAACCGTCGCTCCCGCGCCGGCGATTGAAGGCGAGGTGCGTGAATGAACGATCCGCGGCGGCCCGATCCATCCCCGACATCCGGCGCGCTCGGCGCCGACGAGCGGCGCCGGATCAGCGTGCGGCTCGGAACGGGTCTCGCGGGCGCCGGACTCCTGGCGCTCGGCACGCTGCTCATTCGCCTGCAACCCGACCAATTTCAAATTGGGGAGCTCTTCTGCGCTCTCGCAGCGCTCGTCGTCGGCCTCCCGACCCTGGTGTCCGGAGTGCGGGGTATGGTCACCGGCGACACGCGGCGCGCCACCGACCAGCTCGTCGCGATCGCGATCCTCGCGGCCGCCGCCGGCGGGCACTTCGCGACCGCGACCCTGATCCCGCTCTTTCTCGAGTTCGGGCGGCTGTTCGAGGAGCGCAGCTCTCTCGGAGCCCGCGCCGCGATCGAAGGAATCCGGGCGCTCGCGGCGCCGTACGCAACGCGGTGGCGCGAAGGCGGCGAGGAGCGCGTCCCCGCCGAGGCGCTCCGGCCGGGCGACGTGATCCTGGTGCGGCCGGGCGAACGCATCGCCGCGGACGGGACGGTCCTCGCGGGCCACGCGGCGGTGGACCAATCGGCCATCACCGGCGAGTCGCTGCAC
>DATJXB010000154.1:0-18139 GCA_035500755.1 Thermoanaerobaculia bacterium
GGATCCCGTCGGCCGCCAGCGCCTTCGCCGCCGGCTCGAGGGCGGAGAGCGTCGACACGCCCGTGTTCAACACGTAGAACCGCTTCGGACCGAACCGCGCGAGACCGCGGCAGATCTCCTCGATCGTGTCCCGCGCGGTCGCGAGCGACAGGCTCGTCGAGCCCGGATACTCGACGAAGGCCGGGTAGTAGCCGTAGTTGAGCGTCGGCGCGACGACGACCCTGGACCGCTCGCGGACGCGCCGGGCCAGATACTCCGCCATCACGAAATCGTTCTTCAGCCGCAGGTGCGGCCCGTGCTCCTTCGATTCCGCGCCGAGCGGAATGACGACGATCGTCTCGGGCGTCAGGACCTTCTCCGCCTCGACCCAGGTGAGGTCTTCGAGCAGGATCCCGGGCGTCGGCGCCGCCGGACCGGACACCGCCACGACGAGCAGCGCGGCCGCGAGCCCGGTCATCGCCTGCCCTCCTCACCCGACGCCGCCCGCAGCAGCCGCAGCCTCGCGGCGAGCTTCGGGATGCGTCCTTTCGCGAAGAGCCGGCCGTTGACGAACAGGACCGGGATGACGTCCGACCAGCGCCGCGCGATCTCGTCGTCCGAGTCCACGTCGACGATCTCCCAGGCGTGCGCTTCGCCGTCGAGCAGCCGGTCGACCTCCGCCCGCATCTCGTCGCAGAGATGGCAGCCCGCCCGCGATAGCAACCGGAGGGAGATCATCGCAAGGCGGTCACCGGCTCCTCGGGGTTGCGCGCCACGCGGTGGAGATAGTCGAAACCGGAGAGCACGGTCACCGTCGCGGTCGCGCCGAACCCGACGAGGACGAATTCCCGCGGCCAGCTCCAGATGTTCGCGCACAGCACGATGAGAACCGTGATGATCTGGGTCACCGTGGTCACCTTGCCGGCCCAGCTCGGCGGGAAGCGCTTCTTGCCCGAGGTCAGGATCAGGAGCAGCCCGACGAGCAACAGCAGGAAGTCCCGGGAGAGCACCATCACCGCGAGCCACACCGGCACCTTCACGCGCGCCGGGTACGACGGAATCGCGAGAAAGAGATACGACGTCATCAGGAGCAGCTTGTCGGCGATCGGGTCGAGGTAGGCGCCGAGGGCCGACTTCATGTGGAGCCGCCGCGCGAGGAAGCCGTCGACGCCGTCCGACACGCCGGCCGCGACGAACAGGGTCAGCGCGATGGCGAAACGGCCGTCGCCGATGCAGACCAGGAAGAAGGGAAGCGCGGCGAGACGGACGAGGGTGATGAAGTTGGGCAGCGTCCAGGGACCCGTCAACGACGTCTCCACTCGTTCTCGCGAGCGCCCGGCGGCACTTCCGACGGGACCCACACCATGGACCCCTTGATGCGGATGAGCTTGCGGTCCTCGAACTGCTTGAGCATCCGCGTGACCGTCTCGCGGGTCGCCCCGATCGAGTTGGCGATCTCCTGGTGCGTCGGCCGGTGCACGACGAAAAAGCCGTCGACCGGAGGCTGCCCGGACTCGTCGGCCAGCCGCAGCAGGTAGCGCGCGAGGCGGCCGCCCACGTCCTGCAGCGCGAGCGACTCGATGATCTCGTTGGCGCGGCGCAGGCGCGCGGAGAGGGCCTGGAGAACCTTCCTGGCGAGCGCAAAGTCGGCGGCGAGCGCCGCGAAAAAGTCCTCGCGCGCGAGCACGACCACCTCGGACGCCGTCAGCGCGGTCACGGAGGCGCTGCGGGTCTCGCCCTCCAGGAGCGCCATCTCCCCGAAGAAGTCGCCGGCCTGGAGGTGCGTGAGCACGACCTCGCGCCCGTCGGGCGAGTCGACGAAGACCTTGACCGATCCCTGGACGATCACGAAAAACTGGTCGCCCGGGTCCGACTCGCGGAGGATCGTCTCCGCGGACTCGTAGCGCCGCGCCGTCGCGACCCGCGAGAGCGACTGCAGCTGTCCCGGTTCCAGGTTCGCGAACAGAGCGACGCGGCGAAAAACGGCTGGATCGATCACGGTTGATGCTCCTCCCCCGCTGGCAACGACGAACGCAGTCGGTCGAGCCCCCGCGTGAGCTCGGGTCCGCTCACCGAAGGTCCCCCCGATTCTGACAGCAGGCCGCACCGCGCCGCCAGTCGGATCGCGTCCGCCCCGCCGCGCCACGGGCCCGGCGAACCGGAGAGGCACGCCAGCCCCGGGCCGGGTCCGGAGAGCAATCCGGCCAGACGGAGCAGCAGCTGCGACGCGGCCGCGCGCGACAGGGTCGCGTCGGGCCGGGCGCGGTGCGTGTCCGGGTCCACGTCGAGCAGGCCGAGCGAGACCGCGCGGATCATCGGGCGGCTGTCGCGGCGCTCGAGGACGTCCGCGGCGACGGCGCTGCCCGACACGCGCGCCTCGCGCACCTCGGGGAACATCCACCACACGAGGCCGGCGGCCCCGCTCCGCGTCAGGCGGCGCGCCCGCGCGGCCTGGCGCTCGGCGTCGGGCCAGTTGGAGATGCGGAAGGCCAGCCGTGCTTCGGCGGCCTGCTCGGAAAACCGCGCGTCCTCGGCTGCGAGCGCGTCGAAGACCGACACCGCGAGGGCGTCGTCGCCGAGCTCCAGGGCGAGCCGGCCGGCGGCCTCCCGCGACGCGACGTCGAGGCCGCCGAGGGCGAGCGCCTCGCGGTCGTACTGCAACGCCCGCTCCTTGTCGCCGGCGGCGCACTCGACGTCGGCCGCCCGCGCCAGCGCCGGGCCCGAGCGCGGGTTCCACGAGAGCGCCTTCGAGACCTTCGCGCGCGCCGCCTCGTAGCGGCCCTCGGCCGCGTCGCGGCCGGCATCGGCGAGAAGCGCCTCCGCCCCCGCCGGCTGGAGCTTCTGGGCACGGGCCGCGAGGCCGGGACGCGACTCGCCGCCGTCGGCGGCCGCCCGGGCGTAGAGCTCGTAGGCCGCGACCGCCGAGCCGGCGCGGGCCTCGGCCTCGCCGCAGGCGACCAGGAGCGGCAGCGTCGCGGCGCGGTCGTCGAGGGCGCCGGCGCACGCGGGCAGCGCCTCGGCCGACTTGCCGCCGCGCACCTGCGCCTCGATTTCCCCGATTTTCGCGGCCCGCGCCGAACCGGCGGTGCGCGAGGCTCGCGCGAAGTCCGCGGAAGCCCGAGCCGCGTCGCCGGCGAGCAGGGATTTCCAGCCTTCCCCGACCGCGTCGTCGAAGGGGCCCGGGAGCCCTTCCCGCGGGTCGAGGGGAAACGCGTCGCGCGCGGCCGTCGCCGACGAGCTCGCGCAGCGCTGCGCCGAGGCCGCGAGGAGAAGCGCCGCGCCCAGCCGCCCGGCGCGCCGCGCGATGTCGATCCGGGGCCCGAGGCGGGCCGGCCCGGTCATGCCCCGGGCGGGAGACTCTCCGGCCGGATCGACGCGATCGCGTGCTTGTAGATCATTTCTTCGCGGCCTTCGACCTCGAGGACCAGCGCGAACTTGTCGAAGCGGCGCAGCCGCCCCAGCCGCTCCTCGCCGGAAGTCAGTCGGACCGTGACCGGAACGTTGTCCTTGCGCAGGTTGTAGAAGAACGAATCCTGGACGTTGATCGGGGCCTTGTTCATCGCCTCTCCCCCTCCCCCGTCTCGCCCACGAGGGCGAGAATGACATCGAGGGCCTCCTCCGGCTCGACGCGGCGCGCGTCCGTCTCGCGCCCGAACCACGTTCGCTGGCGCTTGGCGAGCCCGCGCGTCGCCTTCACGATTCCCGCTTCCGCCTGTTCTCTCGAGGTGCGCCCGAGCACCCACTCGGCCACCTCGCGATATCCGATCGCCTGAAAGGAATTCGATTCGGCGGAGAGACCGCGGTCGAGAAGTCGCCGGACCTCTTCGCCCCACCCCGAGTCGAGCATGCGCCGGACCCGGGTTTCGATCCTAACACCAAGGACCTGCGGGTCGGGACTCAAGCACAGCTTCACGACACGGAACCGGTCGGCCCAACCGTCCGCGAGACGCAGCCGCGCCGAGGCAGGGGCGCCGGTCACGAACAGGATCTCGAGGGCGCGCAGGACGTATCGCACGTTGCCGGTGGGGATGCGCGCCGCCGCCGCCGGATCGTTCACCGCGAGCACGCGGTGGGCCCGAGCCGCGCCGCGGGCCGCGGCCCAGTCGAAAAGACCCTCGCGCAGACGCTCGTCCCGCGCCTCGCCGGGCGGCAGGCCGTCGAGCAGGGCCGAGACGTAGAAGCCGCTGCCGCCGCAGACGATCGGAAGGCGGGCGCGCGCGGCGATCTCCTCGACGGCGGCGCGCGCCTCGGCGGCCCAACGGCCCGCCGAAAAGGAATCCTCGGGTTCGGCCACGTCGACGAGGTGGTACCGCACCGCGGCCCGCGCTTCCGGCGACGGCTTGTCGGTGCCGACGTCCATCCCTCGGTAGACCGCGAACGCATCCGCCGAGACGATCTCGCCGCCGAGCCGGAGCGCCGCGGCATGCGCGACGGCGCTCTTCCCCGACCCGGTCGGCCCGACGATCACGGCGAGCGCCGGGCGCGGATCGCCCGTCACGGCGGGGAGACGCCGCGCCACCAGAGGCGCGTCGCGTTCGGCAGGAGCTCGGCGCGCGTGTCCGACCGCTCGTCCGTCCGCAACGTCGGGACGCAGAAGCGGCCGAGCGTCGCGAGCGTCTCCGGCGCGGGGTGGCCGAATCGGTTTCGCCGCCCGCAGGAGAGGAGCGCGAGGCGTGGCCGCACGGCATCCACGAAACCGGCGCTCGTGGCCGTGCGGCTGCCGTGATGACCGACCTTCAGGACGTCGACACGCGGCGCGGCTCCCGCTCGGACGAGGTCGGCTTCGGCCGGCGCCCCGGCGTCTCCGGTCAGGAGGGCGCTCCGCCCGTCGCGTTCGAAGAGCGCCACGACCGACTGGTTGTTGATGCCGTCCTTCTTCCGCATCGAGCCGCCGGAGCCCAGGACCGAGAGCCGCCCGCCGCCGCGCTCCCAGACGTCGAGCGGCTCGAGGCGCCGCACTGCGACTCCGCGCGCGGCCGCCTCCTTCTCGAGACGCGCGTCGAGGTCGTTCTCGTCCGCGCCGCTCGAGAGCCAGAGCTCGTCGACTTCGAGCTCCTCCAGCACCGCGAACAACCCGAGCGCGTGATCGGGGTGCGGGTGCGTCGCGAGCGCCGCATCGAGCCGCGTCACGCCGCGGTCGAGAAGCTTCGGCACCACGCGGGTGCGCCCGAAATCGACGGCCATCGGATCGAACGTGCCTCCTCCGTCCACCAGGACCGCCCGGCGGTCCCACCGCAGGAGTATCGCGTCTCCCTGCCCCACGTCGAGGGCCTCGATCGAGAAGCCTCGCTCGGGGCCAGCCGGGCCGCGCCGGAGGGCGAGCGTCAGGAAGACGGAGGCGGCCGCAAAGGCGGCGGCGCGCCGGCCCCGTCTCGGCCCGAGTCCGGCGAGTGCCAGCAAGGCCCCGACGGCGAGGACAGCCGCGAGCGGCGGCGTCGGCCTCAGAAACGCACACCCGGCTGCCCGCTCGGCAAGGAACTCGAGCGCCCGGCTGCCGGCACCGAAGAGAGCCGGCAGCGGCCCGGGCGGGACACCGGCCGCGTACAGAAAGAGCAGGAGCGCCCCCCCGCCGATCAAGGCGCCGGCGAGCGGGATCGTCAAGGGCGCCGTCAGCCAGGCGCCCGCGGCGACGACGTTGAAGCGCCAGAAGAGCACCGGCGCCGTCGCCGCCTCCGCCGCGAGCGCGGCGGCGAGACCCCCGAAGAGCCACTCCGGGCGCGCGGGAAGCCGCGCGCGGATCGGCGTCGAAAAGACCGCGATGCCGCCGACCGCGGCGAAGGTGAGAACCGTGCCGACCGAAAAGACCTGTTTCGGCGACGCGACGAAGAGCGCCAGCGCCGACAGGCCGATCGCCTGCGCCGACGTGATCGGCCTCTCGACGAGGCGCGTGGCGACGAAGATGCCGACGACGAGTCCCGCGCGAACCGCGGGCGGGTTCGCGCCGCCGACCAGGACGAAGAGAAACACCGCCGCCAGGAGCGCCGCGTCGCGCGCCTTGCCCTCCACGCCGAGACGGCCCAGAGCCGCGCCGACCAGGCCGGCCGCGAGCACGACGTGCAGCCCGGACACCACGAGCAGGTGATAGAGCCCGCCCCGGCGGTAGCGGGCCACCATGCCCCGATCGAGCTCCGCCGTCCGTCCGAGCAGGAGCGCCGCGAGCGGCCCGCGCACGTCGCGGTCGAAGGCGGCGCCGCGGCCTGCCGGGATCGCCGCGAAGAGGCGGCGGTTGGACGCCGTGAGCCACGTCGCGAGTGTGGCGCCCTCGCGCTCGACCAGCCGTGCGCTCTTGACCGAGAGGCGGTAGCGCGGCGCCGGGGCCGGGACCTCGCGCTCGGAGGCCGGCAGCTCCTCTTCCTCGAGGTGACCCGTCAGGCGCACGCGGTCGCCCCGGTCCGCCGCGGCAATGGCGGACCCCTCGCCCGACACGAACACGGCGACCTCCGCCGGAAACGCGACTGCGACGGCCGTCTCGAGCCGTTCGGCCTCGAGCGTCGTCCGGGCGCGCGGCGGCTGGCCGCTCCAGAAGTCCGTGAGCACGCCTTCGAGGACGACGGCATGACGCGCGGCTTCGTCGAGCGCGGAAAACGTCGCGCGGGCCCGCGAGGCCGAAATTGCGATGCGCTGCCGTCCCTCGAGAAACCCCGCCGCGAGCCAGAAGGAAGCGAAGGCGAGCCGCCGGGCCGCGCCGCCCGGCCGCCCGAGCGCGAGCCCGGCCGCGGCAACGACCAGCAGCGTCCCGCCGGCCGCCGTCCCCGAGACCGACCAGGCGCCGCAGAAAATCCCGGCCACGAGGAGAACCGCTGCCCGAGCCGCCGGCGCCTCGCCCCGCGCGAGGACCGGCCGGATCACGCGGCGCGCTCGAGCGCGACGAGCGCCTCCACGCGGTGCGTGAAGGCGAAGACGTCGTAGAGACGGGCGGTGCGGATGACGAAGCCTTCCCCCGTGAGGGCGGCCAGATCGCGCGCGAGGGTCGCCGGATCGCACGACACGTAGACGAAACGCGCTTTCGCCCGGCGGGCGAGCTCGCGCGCGAGCGCTTCCCCTAGGCCGGCGCGCGGCGGGTCGACGACGACGGCGCCGAAGCGGCGGTCGTCCTCCTCGAGAAACCGCTCGACCGTCGCGGCGGCGATCTCCCAGCGTTCCGCGTCCGGCCATTCCGCGCGCGTGCGCCGGGCGTCCGCCACGGCGCCCGCCTCCGCCTCGACCGACTGCACGCGGTGGCCGGCCGAGAGCAGCGCGCCGGCGAAGAGACCCGTGCCGCCGAAGGCGTCGAGCGCGTCGCCCGGCGCCACGCGGGCCGCTTCGGCGGCGACGTCCTCGCAGAGGCGGTCGAGAAGGAACCGGTTGCCCTGAAAGAACGTGTCGACGGCGACCGAGAAGGAACGGCCGCCGGCCGTCAGCGCGAGCGCGCGCTCGCCGCGCTCGACCTGCAGGCGCCCTTCCGGCGACCGAACGGTCACGCCATCGAAGGAGCTCCGGAGGCCTTCGCCGAGTCGCGCCGCCGCCGCCGGCGGCCCCGCCGCCGTCGCGCGCACCAGGCGCCGGCTCCCGTCGCGCGCTTCCAGGAGCGCCACCTCGGTCACCGAGGCGCCCGACGACGCGGCCGCCGCCTCGAGAGCGGGCAGAAGCGCGCGCGTCGGCGCGGCGATCGCTTCGCACGACGCGGCCGACACGACGCGGTGGCTGCCGGGCGCGTAGTAACCGACGCGGCCTCCGGCCGCGTGAAAGCGGACGCGCAGTCGGTACTCCGCCGGCGACGACTCGACCGGGAGCTCGCCGAAGAGGTCCGGCTCGAGCTTGCCGATCCGGCGCATCGTCTCGAGGAAGAGCTCCCGCTTGGCGTCGCGCGCCGCCTCGGGCGCCAGGTGCGCCCAGTCGCAGCCCGCGCAACCGGCATGGGGACCCGCCAGGCGGTCGGGCGACGGCTCGAGGACGGCCTCGAGGCGACCCCGCCAGAAGCGTTTCTTCACCTCATACTGTGTTGTCGCGACGAGCTCGCCCGGGAGCGCCCCCGCGACGAAACCCACGCCGCCTTCGTTCCGGACGATGCCCTCGCCCGTCGGCGCGAGCTTCTCGATGCGGACCTCGACGAGGCGGCTCACAGGAGCGACAGCCGCGGCAGGTCGAGCCGCTCCCGCACCGCGCGGCGCGTCAGGGCTCGAGTCGTCTTGTCGGCAGTCGCCGCGTCCATGCGCTCGAGCGCCGTGCCGAGCTGCCTCGTCACGTCGCGGTCCACCGCGGCCCGCTCGTCCTCGGGAAGCGCCTCGTAGAGCTCCCGCGCGAGCTTGCGGTCGAGCCGGGCCAGCGACGCCTCCGCCTCCTCGGCGGTCTTGCCCCCCGCCGCGAGGCGCGCGAGCGACGCCCGCGCCGCATCGAGCACCGCGGCCAGCTCCGGCCGCCGCTCGCGGCAGGCTTCGAGGCTCGCCGCGAGCGCCGGGAGGGACGCTTTCGGGTCGGGGTCGCCGGCGCCCCCGGACGCGCTCCCCCGGCCGCGCGCGGCCTCGGCGCGCCGCTCCCAGGCCTCCAGCACGGCGTCGCGGCAGTACGACAGCGAGTTGACGCGGCCGACGGCCTGGCGCTCCTCGCGCCGGGTGAAGGCGTCGTCGATCCCCGCCTCGACCGCCTCGATCGGGATGCCGAGCGCGCGCCACTCCTTCAGCAGCGCGAAGTCGGTCGGCGAGAGCAGAAACGGCGTGCCGCGCCGCCGGATGAAGGCGGCCTCGGCGGCCTCGTAGTAGGCCCTATCCTCCTCGGTTGCGCTCATCGATGAGCCGCAGGCCCTTCAGGGTCAGGAGCGGATCGATCGCCCCGATCTTTTCCGAGCCGCCGCCGAAGAGCTCCGCCAGGCCCCCCGTCGCGATCACGCGCGGCTGGCCGCCGATCTCGGCCGAGATGCGTTCGATCATGCCCTCGACGAGGGAGAGGTAGCCGAAGTACAGCCCCGACTGCACGGACCCCGCGGTCGTCTTTCCGACGACGCGCTCGGGCCGGCGGATCTCGACGCGCCAGAGCCGCGCCGCCTTCTCGAAGAGCGCCTCGGCGGAGATGGCGATGCCCGGGACGATCACGCCGCCGGCGTACTCGCCGCGGGCGGTCACGACGTCGAAGGTCGTGGCCGTCCCGAAGTCCACGACGATGCACGGCCCGCCGATCGCCTCGAACGCGGCCACGGCGTTGACGATGCGGTCCGCCCCGACCTCCTGCGGCACCTCGTAGAGCACCGGCATGCCGGTCTTGACGCCCGGCTCGACGAAGAGCGGCTCGCGGCCGAAGAGCTGGCGCAGGGCCTGCCGCAGCGGGAACTTCAGCGACGGCACCACGCTCGCGACGACGACGCGGGTCGGCTCGGCCGCGGCCTGCCCGCCGGAGGTGAGCAAGCCGCGCACGGAGAGCGCGATCTCGTCCGAGGTCGCGTCGCGCCGCGTCGTCAGCCGCCAGTGGCGCTCGAGCTCCGAGCCCTTCCAGAGGCCGAGGACGGTGTTGGAGTTGCCGACGTCGACCGCGAGCAGCGTTTCGCCGCCCGGGCGGCTCACCACGCGGCGACCTCGCCCGCGGCGACGGTGGTCTCCCCGCGACCCGTGTCGAGCCGCAGGAACCCGGAGGCGTCGAGGCCGAGGTAAGCGCCCGAGATTTCCTCGCCGTTGCGGCGGATCGTGAGGCGGTCGCCGGGGCGGTGCGCCGCGACCCGCTCCCACTCGCGGGCCTCCTCGCTCCAGCGCGGCGCCGAGAGCTCTTTGTCGAACCGGTCGAGGACCGCCTGGAGCAGCGCCGCGAGCGGCACGGATCTCCCCGTTTCCTCTTCGAGCGTCGTCGCGTCGGGAAGTCCGAGCGCCTCTCCCCTCCCGAGAACGTTGATCCCGACCCCCACGGCGATCGTCGTGTCGCTGCCCTGGGTGCGCGACTCCGCGATCACGCCGCCCAGTTTCTTGCGGCCGACGTAGAGATCGTTCGGCCACTTCAGGGCGATCGGGGCGCCGGTCCTCTCGGCGAGGACCGCGCGCGTCCAGCGCGCCACCGCGATCGGCACGAGCGAGAGAGGCTCGCCTTCGGGGGCCGGCCGCAAAACGCTGAAGTACAGGCCGCGGCCGGCCGGAGCCTCCCAGCGGCGGCCCTGCCGCCCGTAGGCTCCCGGCTGCGCCTCGGCGACGAGGACCGTCGCGCGCAGATCCAGCCCCTCCTCGAAATAGACGTCCATGATCTCGCGCGCGAGGCCGTTGGACGACGGCACGGCGTGAAGACAGACGCAGTTCTCGAGCGTCTGCCAGCGCTCGGGCTCGAGCGATCCCCCGGCGACGCCGATCACGAGCGGGAGGCTCCCAGGGCGGCCCGCTTTTCTTCGAGCTCGCGCAACCGCCGCCGCGTCTTCTCGACCACCGCGGCGGGCGCCTTCTCGAGATAGGCGCCGTTCTCGAGCTTGGCCTTCAACCCCGCGATCTCGGCCTCGGCATCGGCGAGGTCCTTCGCGGCACGCGCGCCGCCGTCGCCCGTGGCGCCGGAGGGCAGCGCGAGGCCGAGGGTCACGCCCGCCACGACGTCCTGGAAGCGCCCGGCGGCCGGCGCGTCGAACGAAAGATCCGAGAGGCGCGCCAGGTGCGACAGCAGCGGCGCCAGCGTCCGCAACGCGGGAACCGCGGCCTTCGCCGGCGAGCCGGGGTCCAGCGACAGCGCCACGGGCTCGGTCGGGGACACGCCGCGCTCGGTGCGGTACGTGCGGACGCGCGTGACGATGGCGCGGAAGGCCTCGACCGCCGCCTCGGCCTCGGCGTCGCGAAACTTGCCCGAGTCGGTCGGATAGGCCTCGACGACGAGGGTTCCGGGGCGATCCGTCAGCTTCTCCCAGATCTCCTCGGTCAGGAACGGCATGAACGGATGCAGCAGCGCCAGCGACCGGCCGAGACAACGGCGCAGCACGCCCCGCGCGGTTCCGGCGGCCGCGGCGTCGCTCGAGCCGAGCACCGGCTTGACCATCTCGAGATAGCCGTCGCAGAGCTCGTGCCAGAGGAATCCGTAGATCGCGCCGGCGGCTTCGTCGAAACGGAACGCCTCGAGGTGCCGGTTCACGTCGCCCGCGACGGCGTCGAGGCGGGACAGGATCCAGCGGTCCGGCAGCGACAGCGCCCGGCCGCCCAGGTCTTCCGGCGCGTCGTGACCCGAGAGCTGCGCGAGCGTGAACCGCGCCGCGTTCCAGAGCTTCGTCGCGAAGTTGCGCGAGCCGGCCATGCGCCCGCGCTCGACCGACACCGTCGGACCCGACGACGCCGCCGACGCCAGCGTGAACCGCACCGCGTCGGCGCCGAACTCTTCGATCGCCTCGAGCGGGTCGATGACGTTGCCCCTGGTCTTCGACATTTTCTCCCCGCCGACGCGCACGAGTCCGTGGAGGTGCACCGTGTGAAAGGGCGCCTTCCCGGTAAACCGCAGCCCGGCCATGATCATCCGCGCGACCCAGAAGAACAGGATGTCGTAGCCCGTCACGAGGACGTCCGTCGGGTAGTACGCGGCGAGGTCGGCCGTCTTCTCCGGCCAGCCGAAGACGGAGAAGGGCCAGAGCTGCGACGAAAACCAGGTGTCGAGCACGTCCGGGTCCTGGACGAGCGGCGAGGCCCCGCAGGTCGGGCAGGCCGCGGGGTCCTCGTCGGACACGGTCAGGTGGCCGTTCGGGCACGTGAAGGCGGGAATCCGGTGCCCCCACCAGAGCTGGCGCGAGATGCACCAGTCGCGGATGTTGCGCATCCACGAGAAGTAGGTCTTCGACCAGGACTCCGGCGCGAACCGCACGGAGCCGTCCTCGACCGCCCGGATGGCGGGCTCGGCGAGCGGCGCGATCTTCACGAACCACTGCTCCGAGAGATACGGCTCGATGACGTCGTCGGAGCGCTGACAGAAGCCGAGCGCGATCTCGTGCGGCTCGGCCGCGACGAGGCGGCCTTCCTGCTCGAGGCGCTCCACGATGCGCTGGCGCGCCTCGAAGCGGTCGAGCCCCGCGTACTCCCCGGCCTCCGCCGTCATCTTCCCGTCCGGCCCGATCACGACGACCGCGGGCAGGCCGTGCCGCTGCCCGACGGCGAAGTCGTTCGCGTCGTGCGCGGGCGTCACTTTCACGACGCCGGTGCCGAATTCGCGGTCCACCAGGATCGCGTCCTCGACGACGGGCAGCTCGCGCCCGACGATCGGCAGCACCGCGCGCCGTCCGCGCAGCGCGGCGTTGCGGGGATCCTCCGGGTGGATCGCCAGCGCCGTGTCGCCGAGCATCGTCTCGGGACGCGTCGTCGCGACGATGGCGCCCTCGGGCACCCCGGGCACGTCGTAGCGGATCTTGTACAGGGTTCCGGCAGTCGGGCGCTCGACGACCTCGAGATCCGACACGGCCGTGCCGCAGCCCGGACACCAGTTGACGACGTAGCGCCCCTTGTAGATCAGCCCGTCTTCGTAGAGCCGGACGAACGCGTGGCGGACCGCGCGCGACAGGTCGGGGTCCATCGTGAAGCGAAGGCGGCTCCAGTCGAGCGAGCACCCGAGCTTGCGGAGCTGCGCGAGAATCGTGTCGCCGGACTCCCGCCGCCACGCCCACACGCGCTCGATGAACTTCTCCCGGCCGAGCGAGCGCCGGTCCAGACCCTCCTTCGCGAGCTGCCGCTCGACGACCATCTGCGTGGCGATCCCGGCGTGATCGGTCCCCGGAACCCACAGGACACGGTGCCCGCGCATCCGCTTCCAGCGCGCGAGAATGTCCTCGACCGTGCGCCCGTAGGCGTGCCCGATGTGGAGCCGCCCCGTCACGTTCGGGGGCGGGATCACCATCACGTAGCGCGGCGAGCCCGGCGGCCCGGTCGGCTGAAACCGGCCGTCCTTCTCCCACCGCGCGTACCACCGGTCCTCGAAGTGCGCCGGATCGAAGGTCTTCTCGAGGACCTTCGCAGGCGCCGGCTCGGAATCGACGGTTTTGGACATGAAAAAAGGGCTCTCGGAGCCCTTTCATATATCAGAAGGCCGCGGGCTTTCTATTCGACGCCGGCCTCGAGCTCCTTGATGCGCTGCTTGATGACGACCTCGGCGACATCGGGGATGACTTCCCAGGCGATCTCGCGAACGATCCGCTCGGACAGGCGCTCGACGACCCGCGCGGCCAGCCGATCGATCTCGTCGTCGGTCAGGCCGCCCTCGGGGCGCGACACCGAGGAGAGCATTTCCTTGAGCTGACCGATCGAGGTCGATTGCGCGAGCGCTTCGATGTCCGCGGGAACGGCCGCCACGGGCTCCGCCGGGGATGGCTCGGCCACCGAGGCCGCCGCCGTTCCCAGGGGCCCGCTCTCGCGGATCACGGCGATCTCTTCGGTCCGCTCCGTCACCGTGACCTTCGGATGCGTGGGGTCGGTGTCGCGATCGGCCGGCGCCTCGACCGTGCGCGACAGCGCGGCGTACTCGGCGGCGAGCGGGATCTGCTGCGTCGGCGCCTCGTCGGCGCGCATCGGCTCCGTCGGCGCCGGCGCCACGGGCACCGGACCCGTCGGACGGCGGCTCTGCGAATCGTCGGCGCCGAACGGGATCGGCGTCACGTCCGGCTCGGGCGCGCGCGGCACCCAGAAAGGCGCGGGCGCCGGAACGACCGGCGGCGGGATCTCCGCCTCCTCCGTCATCCACTCGGAGTCCTTCGCGCCGGGCGCATGCGACTCCTCCCGCAGCGGCTCGCCATCGCCCGCGGGCGGCGCGGCCGACCCGTCGTCGGCATAGGTGAACTCGGGATGGGCCTTCTCGAAGGCGGCGATCGCCGACTCGACGTCGGCCTGGCCGTATTCCTCCTCGAAGAGGTCGGCCCCCCCAGCGACCCGGGCCGGCACGCGGATCGACCCGGTGAAGTCCTCCGGCTTGAACCCCGACTCCGCCACCGGGGTCTCCGGCGGCGGGGGCGGCGGCGCGACCAGGTTCGGCATCGTCGGGATCGCCACGGTGGCGGCGACCGGCGCTTCCGAAGCCGGCCGCGACAGCAGCACCTCCACCTGGCGCAGGAGCTGTTGCGAGTCGAAGGGCTTCGAGACGATGGCGTCGCAGCCCAGGCGTTCGGCGCGCTCGCGGTCGAACGGCTCGAAAGTTCCCGAGAGCAGCACGACCGGAACGCGGGCCGTCGAGGGATTGGCCTTGATGGCCTCGCAGACCTCGTACCCGTTCTTCTCGGGCATCACGACGTCGGCGAGGATCAGGTCGGGGAGCTCCCCCGCGGCGATCCGGTCCAGGGCTTTTTGTCCGTTGGAAACGCAGACCAGGTCGTATTCGCTGTCCGAAAAGGTCAGCTCGACGACCTTCTGAATCGTGAGACTGTCGTCTGCGAGAAGGATCTTCTTAGTCACAGGTAACCGTCGTTAGGTCAGAAGGTTACACGCCCGCGCCCGATCTGTCAACCGTTCGCGCCCCACACGGCCGCGAGATAGCGCCCCGGAGGCCGATGGCCGAGGCTTTCCGCCATTCGGCGCGACGCTTCGACGACGCGCGCGAGCGTGACGCCGGTCTGGATGCCGAGGCCGTCGAGCAGGTAGACGAGGTCCTCGGTGGCGAGGTTGCCCGAAGCGCCGGGCGCGTAGGGGCATCCCCCGAGGCCGCCGGCCGACGCGTCGTAGGTCGTGATCCCGCACTCGAGCCCGGCGAAGACGTTGGCGAGCGCCGTGCCCCGCGTGTCGTGAAAGTGGAGCGCCAGCACGCCGCGCGTGACCCCGGATTCGTAGAGGACCTCGACGACGTCGAACACGTCCGCCGGTGTCGCGACGCCGATCGTGTCGCCGAGCGAGATCTCGTCGATCGAAAGGTCGAGAAGCTTGTGCACGACCTCCCGCACCGCCTCGGGAGCGACGTCGCCCTCGTACGGACAGCCGAACACCGTCGAGACGTAGCCGCGCACCCGGACTCTCTCTTCCTTCGCGCGCGCGACGACCGGACGGAATCGCTCGATCGACTCGTCGACGCCGGCGTTGATGTTCTTGCGGTTGAACGTCTCGGAGGCGGCGGTGAAGACGGCAATCTCGCGCACGCCGGCGGCGAGCGCGCGCTCGAGCCCCTTCAGGTTCGGGACCAGGGCCGGGTACCGGACGCCGCTGACGGGATGGATGCGGCGGTAGAGCTCCTCCGTGTCGGCGAGCTGGGGAATGGCTTTCGGCGACACGAAGGAGCCCACCTCGATCGCCGGAAGCCCGGCCTCCGCGAGCGCGTCGACGAACTCGGCGCGCGCCTCGAGCGGCACCGTCTCCGCTTCGTTCTGGAGCCCGTCGCGCGGGCCGACCTCGTACACCGTGACCCGCTCCGGCAGGTGCGGACGGCGGATCGCGTGCTCCTCCCAGGGTTCCATGGAGAGATGGTAAACCGATCTCACCCGAGCTCGACGAGCTCGGCGCCGGCGTCCACGAGCGCGCCCTCGGCGACGAGGAGACGCGTCACGACGCCGTCGCGCGGGGCGCGGATGGCGTGCTCCATCTTCATCGCCTCGAGCGCGAGGAGCACCGTGCCCCGGGCGACCGTCTGCCCTGCCGCGACGAAGATCCGGCGCACCCGGCCCGGCATGGGGGCGATGAGGTCCGGTCCGTGCTCGGCCGCGCCGGCCCGCGTCCGGGCCGCCCGATCGAACACGAAGACCCGGCCGTCACACCAGACGAAGACGCGGTTGCCCTCCCGGACGGCGCGAACGCGGTGGACTCGCCCTTCGATCGCGAGGCTCTCGATCCCGCCGCCCTCCGCCGACCGGCGAAACGCGACGGGGCGGCCGTCGAGGACGGCCTCGCCCGCGCCCGTCAGACTCACCGCGCGCGTCTCGTCGCCGAGCCGCAGCCGCACCGACTTCACCGCCCGAGCCTCCATTCCCCGAGCGTCTCCCACGGATCCGCGCCTGGCGTTCTCCCCGCCGCGGCCTCGCGGCTGGCTCCCACCGGCGGGAGCTCTCCCTCGGCGAGGGCCGCGGCGATCCAGGCCGCGTCCGGCGCCTCGCCGGCGCCGCCGCGCGCCGGTAGCTTCGCGACCAGATCCGTGGCGTAGCGCCCCGACTGAAAGTCCGGCGCCTCGAGCACGCGCGCGAGCGTCGACAGGTTCGTCTCGACCCCGAGCACGATCCAGGCCCCGACGGCGCGCCGCGCGCGCGCGATGGCGGCGGCCCGGTCCTCGGCCCGGACGATCAGCTTGGCGAGCAGCGGGTCGTACTCCACGCCGACCACGCTTCCCTCTTCCACTCCCGCGTCGACGCGGATCCCCGGCCCTTCGGGCGCCCGCCACGCGGCGACGCGGCCCGACCGCGGCAGGAAGTCCACCGGATCCTCGGCGTAGAGGCGGAGCTCGATGGAGTGGCCGCGGGGAACGAGCCGCCCGGCGCGCCACGCCTCGGGAAGCGGCGCCCCCGCCGCGACGTCGAGCTGCGCCCGCACGAGGTCGACGCCGAGCGTCTCCTCGGTGATCGCGTGCTCGACCTGGAGGCGCGTGTTCATCTCGAGGAAGTAGAAGCTCCCGTCAGGCGCCACGAGAAACTCGACGGTTCCGGCGCCAACGTACCCGACGGCCCGCGCGGCGGCGACCGCCGCCTTCCCCATCGCCTCCCGCCGCTCCGGCGTCAGCGCCGGGCTCGGCGCCTCCTCGACGATCTTCTGGTGCCGCCGCTGCACGCTGCACTCACGCTCGAACAGGTGCACGACGTTGCCGGCCCCGTCGCCGAAGACCTGGAACTCGACGTGGCGGGCGCCGTCGAGCAGCCGCTCGAAGTAGACGGTCCCGTCGCCGAACGCCGCGTCGGCGAGACGGCGCGCCTCCTCGACGGCGGCCGGGAGATCTTCGGGACGGTCGACGCGAGACATCCCTTTCCCACCGCCGCCGGCGGACGCCTTCACGAGCAGGGGGTACCCGACGCGAGCCGCCTCGGCCGCGAGCCCGCGCGCGTCCGCCCCGACCGCCGACGACCCCGGCACGACGGGCACGCCGGCCTGCTGCATTCGGGCGCGGGCCCGGAGCTTGGAGCCCATTTCCTCCATGGCGGCCGGGGGCGGCCCCACCCAGGTCAGACCGGCGGCGGCCACGGCGCGGGCGAACGCGGCGTTTTCCGAGAGGAACCCATATCCGGGATGAACCGCGTCGGCGCCGCTCTGGCGCGCGGCGTCGAGCAGGCGCGCCGAGGACAGATACGTCTCCGCCGGCGGGCCGTCGCCGAGCGGCACGGCGCGATCCGCCGCGCGCACGTGAAGCGCCCGCGTGTCCGCCGCCGCGTACACGGCGACCGTCTCGAGCCCCATCTCGCGCGCCGTCCGCGCCACGCGCACGGCGATCTCACCGCGGTTGGCGATCAGGAGGCGGCGCATCGGCTCTCCGGAAACGGATCCCTCGTCGCGCGACCCCTCGGGATGACTCGCCGCCGGCGGGTCACTTCTGGCGGCCCCGGGTCCCGCTCTCCCAGTCGGCCCAGATGCCGTAGACCTTCATCTGCTCCTCGAGCTTCCATCGCTCGTCGGCCAGGAGGCGCGCGATCTCGGCGCGCGACTGGCGCGGCCCGAGGCGGCCCGGCGCGTTGGCGATGCCGCTGACGACGACCGCGGCAACCGCGGCGTTGTTGCGCGCGAGGTCGAGATCCACCTTGTCGAACGTGTCGGACTCGGCGTGGTAGTCGGCGAGGTAGCGTCCCGTGTCCTGGTTGGCCACGAGGTTCGGCACGCCTTCGAGCAGGAAATCGAAGTTGTCGGTCCCGAGGATCGCCTCCTCGACGACCTCGGTCGCGCCGCGCGAAGCGACCGGCTTCATCGCCGCCTTGACGGCGCCCTCCAGGTCGGGCCGGCCGTTGACGTAGTAGCCCGTGATCCTGCCGTCGCCGATGTCGTGGATCACGACGGCGACGTGGCGGTCGAGCTCGGCGCGATGGGTGCGGGCGTACCCGAAAGATCCGAGGAGCCCGTTCTCCTCGCCGGTGAAGAGGACGAAGCGGATCGTCCTTTTCGGGCGAGGCCCGGCCGCGATCGCCCGCGCGACGTCGACGACGAGCGCGCAGTTGACGCCGTTGTCGAGCGCCCCGGTCCCGAGGTCCCAGGCATCGAGGTGCGCGCCGAGCAAGACGATCTCCTCCGGCCTCTCCGATCCGCGGATCTCGGCCACGACGTTTTTCGCTTCGCCGGGCCCGCCGACCTTGTTCCGGATGTCCAGGGTGACGCGG
>DATJXB010000155.1:0-4230 GCA_035500755.1 Thermoanaerobaculia bacterium
GGCCGTCAGGTTCCACGCGCGCTTGCCCGCGTCGTAGGCGCCGGCCGCGCCGGCGAGCGGGAACAGGATCTTCTCGAAGA
The DNA here is from genome assembly GCA_035500755.1 of Thermoanaerobaculia bacterium. Taxonomy (GTDB): domain Bacteria; phylum Acidobacteriota; class Thermoanaerobaculia; order UBA5066; family Gp7-AA6; genus DAHUXD01. Next base: position 81 of record DATJXB010000155.1, read on the forward strand.
AGTCGGCGGGCGCGTAGAGCGAACCGCCGACCACGCGCGCCGGGCCCGAGATCGGCACGATGCGGCGGTCGACCGGCACCTGCGCCGTGCCGGGCCCGATCAGGATCTGGTGGCCGGGCAGCGTGAGCGTCAGGACGCTCGTGCCGGCGTCGGCCGCGACCGCGTAGCCGAGCGCGCGGGCGGCGTCGGAGACGACGAACTCCTTGCCCCCGAGAGCGCCGACCGGATGCGCCTCGCCCTTCCAGAAGAGCGTCGCGTGGTCCTCGGCGCGGGCGACGCCCGGGAGAATCGGGAGAAGAAGGCTCAGGGCCGCGGCGGCGGCGTGGCGGATTCTCGTCCGGAAGTGGTCGTCTCTGGCGATGCGTGGGCTCTCAGCGCGAAAGGGTAGCACGACCTCGCCGGTCGACCGCGCTCCGGCGCGCCGCGCGCGCCCTCGGGGATTCCGAAAGGCGGTTGCCTCAGGGATTCCGGTCGGCGCCGCGTCCGCGGGCGATCCGGAGACCGACGGTGAAGAAGATCGCCGCGACGGCGATCAGGATGACGGCGCGCCAGAAGACGTCATTGGCCAGCCCGCGCGCTTTCCCGGAGGCGTCCTCGAGCGAGCGCCTCGCCATGGCGTCGAGACCCGCCAGTGCCGCGGCGCGTTCCTGGGCGACGCTCGCCATGGCGGCCTTGCGCTCTTCGCTGACCGCGGCCAGCGCCGCCTGCCGCTCCGCCGTGATGAAGGCGGTCATGGCCTGGCGTTCCCGATCGACTTCCGCCAGCAGCGCACGGCGCTGCTGGTCGATCATCTCGCGCACGGGTCCGCTCGCCTCGCGCACGGTCCCCGGAACGTCGGCGAGGAGCGCATGCGCCCGATCCGCCGCCCGGGCGATCGTGTGGACGTCGTCGAGGGTGCCGCTGACGTTCTCCCGGCCGGTCACGTCTTCGACGGCGAGCTCGGCCTGCCACCGCGTAAGCTCGGGCAGGAGCGTGACGTACGCGTTCAAGCGGAGCGTGATGTCGGCGAGCGTGTCGGTCGCCTGACCGACGGCGGCGAGGGTTCCGCTCGCCTCGCCTCCCGTGAGCCCGGCAAGCTGTGTGATGGCGGTCTCTCTCGAGGCGAACGAGCCGTCGAGGGGATGCGCCCGCGCGAAGGCGCGGACGTCGGCCTGGCGTTTGAGGAAGGCGTCGTGGTCGGTGTAGAGCGGGGCGGCGGTCGCTTCGAAGAGGCCCACCATCTGCTTCAGGGCGTCGACCGCGATCGACTGCTGCGGCCCGAAGGCACTCTTCGCGGAGCCGCCGTCGCAGTCGAAGTCCATCTGGTAGAGCAGGACCCAGAGATCGAGCGCGCCCGCCAGCGGGTCGGGCCGGAGCGCGGCCGTGTAGAGGGCCGGGACTCCCTCGGCCTTCCACTGGAGAGCGCGGCGCCGCACGGCCGGATCAGGAGACTCCTTCCCGATCCTGTCGGCCGCCGTTTCGAGGATCCCTCCGAGTCGCTGTGGCATCTCGTAGAGGCGGAGGCGGAGCTCGGAGGCGCTGATGGCGCCCGGCCCTCCGATCTTCTGCTGCAGCGTCGAGTGCGACGGCGACGCGCTCGTGCAGGCGCCGAGGAGCGCGCAGGCGGCCGCGAGCGCCGTCTGAGAGAGAGCTTTCGCGCTCACGGGCGCTCCGGTCCTTTCGGCCGGTTCTGGACGAACTGCCAGCCGAAACGTCCCTTGACGCAGAGGTGGCCGCTGGTGACGTCGTGGTCGAGCGGCGACGTCACGCGCACGATGGCGTTGTCCTGCACGCGGAGCTGCAGCGTGCAGCCCACGCCGCAGTACGGGCAGATCGTGTCGGTGACGGTTTGTCGGGTCTCGTCCCAGCGCCCCGCCTGGCGCAGGTCGTGCTCGCTCTTGAACATGAGCGCGCCGGTCGGACAGACGCCGATGCAGTTGCCGCAGTAGACGCAGGCGGACTCGGGCAGCGGCGTCGCGAACTCGGTCGAGATGCGAGCGTCGAAGCCGCGGCCGGCGACCGCGATCGCGAAGGTGTTCTGCGCCTCGTCGCCGCAGGCCTGGACGCACTTGTAGCAGAGGATGCACTTGGCGTAGTCGCGGATGTAGAGCTCGTTGTCCACGGTGACGGGCTGCGCGACCGTCGCGGCCTCGCCCGGCGGCCCGGCGTGGTGGTGCCCCGGCCCGGCGTCGTCGCGCGCGCCGGCTTCGGACGGCGCCGCCGGCGGGCCGAAGCGCTCGGGCCGCGCTCCGTAGCGGTCCATCCAGCGCCGCACGTCGGGCGACGCGCAGGAAAGGTCGACCGACGACGCGAGAAACTCGAGCACGACCTTGCGCGAGAGCCGCACGCGCTCGCTGTCGGTCTTCACGTTCATCTTCGGCTCGACCGGGCGCGAGCACGCGGGAACGAGGACGCGCGAACCTTCGACCTCGACGACGCAGACGCGGCACACGTTGACCGGCGTCAGGTTCTCGAGGTAGCAGAGGGTCGGCGTGTCGACCTGCCGCGCGCGGCACGCCTCGAGGATCGTCGTGCCCGCGGGGACGGTCGTCTCGACGCCGTCGATCGTCAGCGTCACCGGGCGTGCCGGGTCGAGGCGGCGCCGCGCGTCGGTCATGCGGAGAAGACCCCGAGCTTTCGGATCGCCGACTGGATCGCGCCGGAGGCCGTCTGGCCGAGGCCGCAGATCGACGCGTCCTTCATCGCGCGCGCGATCTCGTCGAGCAGCGCGTCCTCCTCGGCGGCACTCCCGAAGGGCCGGCCCGCGGAGAGACGCGTGACGAGCTCCTCCTGCCGCTCGGTGCCGACGCGGCAGGGCACGCACTGGCCGCACGACTCGTCGCGGAAGAAGGCCGCGATGCGGCGGACCGCGTCGGCGAGATCGGCCCGCTCGTCGAAGACCATGACGACGCCGGAGCCGAGCGAGGCGCCGATCGCCCGCGTCCCCTCGAAGGTCAGCGGCACGTCGAGGTCGGCCGGGCCGACGAAGGAGCCCGCGGCCCCGCCCAGAAGCACGGCGCGCACCGCGCGCCCTCCCGGAACGCCGCCCGCGAGCGCGATGACCTCGCGCAGCGTCGGGCCGAAGGGCACTTCGTAGACGCCGGGCCGCGCGACGTGGCCGGAGACGCAGAAGAGCTTGGGTCCGGTGGACTGTCCGGTGCCGATCGCGGCGAACGCCTCGCCCCCGTGTTCGACGACGAGCAGGGCGTTGACGAGCGTTTCGACGTTGTTGATGACGGTCGGCTTGCCGAAGAGGCCCTTCTCGACCGGAAACGGCGGCTTGTTGCGGGGCTCGCCGCGGAGGCCCTCGATCGAGTTGAAGAGCGCCGTCTCTTCGCCGCAGATGTAGGCGCCGGCGCCGCGGCGGACCTCGACGTCGAAGGCGAAGTCGAGGCCGAGGACGTTCGGCCCGAGGAGGCCGGCCGCACGCGCCGCGCCGGCGGCTCTGCGCACGCGCTCTTCGGCCAGCGGATACTCGCCGCGGACGTACAGGTAGCCCCAGGCGCATCCGGTCGCGTAGGCGGCGATCGTCATCGCTTCGATCACCGCGAACGGATCCTCTTCGAGGAGCACGCGGTCCTTGAAGGTCCCGGGCTCGGACTCGTCGGCGTTGCAGACGAGGTAGTGCGGGCGCGCCGGCTGCTTCGCGACGGCTTCCCACTTGCGCCCCGCCGGAAACGCCGCGCCGCCGCGTCCCTGCAGCCGGGACGCGAGGACTTCGCGGACGACGCCTTCGGGGCCGAGGTCGAGCGCCTTCGGCAGCGCGCGGTAGCCGCCGTGGGCGCGATAGTCGTCGAGGCTCGTCGGGTCGACGCGGCCCACGCGCGCGAGGAGACGAAGGCCGGAGCGGCGGGCGTCCTGCGTTTGGGGCGCGGAGGGAGAGCCCCCCCTCACCCCAGCCCTCTCCCCCCTTCGGGGGGCGAGGGGGTTGCCTTGGGTTCCCTCTCCCGGCGGGAGAGGGACAGGGTGAGGGGCGCCCGCCGGCGCGACCGCTTCGTCCTTCGTCCCCTCGCCGGCTCGTTGGTAAAGCACCGCCGGCGCCCGCTCGCAGAGACCGAGACACGGCGACGGCCGGACCGAGTCCGCCGGCGACTGCTTCTTCAACGCGTCGAGCAGCTCGGGTCCGCCGGCGAGCCGGCACGCGAGGTCGTCGCAGACGTGGACGACCGTC
>DATJXB010000156.1:0-5377 GCA_035500755.1 Thermoanaerobaculia bacterium
CCGGCGCGTCGAATCGCGCGAGGGCGACGTCGACGAGCCACGACGAGAGCAGGACGCCCGCCGCGGTGCCGAAGGCGGCGAGCAGGACGCTCTCGGTGAGCAGCTGACGCACGAGGCGCCCGCTCAGGAGGACCGCGCCGCCGACGGCGGCCGACGCGGAGCCGAACCGCCGCTCGGCGAACGCGGCCGAGACCACCGCGACGGGGCGCCGGGCCCGATCGTCGTCCGCCGTGAAGACGCGACCGGCCGCCGGGACGACGCCCAGCACGCGGAAGTAGTCGCCGCCCGCGACGTGGGCCTCGAGGCGTTCGGTCTCTCCGGCCGCGGTCACGTGGACGGGCGTGCGATCGAACGCGGCCACGCCCGAGAAGATCCGCGTCTCGGCAGCGTACGCGAGGGCGTCGGGGTAGGAGACGCGGCGGCCGTTGTGGACGATCCAGACGAGGCGGTGCGGGTCGGCCAGGCCGGGCATCGGCCGCAGCGCCATCGTGTTCACCACCGAGAAGAGCGCGGCATTCGAGCCGATGCCGAGCGCGAGCGTCGCGATGGCGGCGGCCGTGAATCGGGGCGCGCGCGCGAAGCCCCGCAGGGCGTAGCGCAGGTCCTGGACGAGCGTGCTCATCGGTCTCTAGTCGCTCCTCAGGGCGACGCTCGGATCGACGCGCGCGGCCCGGCGGGCCGGGATGAACGCGGCCAGACCCGCGATGCCGAGCAGCAACGCGCCGACGCCCGCGAGCGTGCCGGGATCCGACGCCGGAATTCCGTACACGAGATCGGCGACGGTCCGCCCGAGCGCGAGAGCGGCGCCGAGGCCGAGGACCAGCCCGGCGGCCGCGGGCCGGAGGCCCTGGGCGACGATCATCCGCACGACGTTCGCCTGGCGGGCTCCGAGCGCCATGCGGATGCCGATTTCCCGCGTGCGCTGGGCGACCGAGTAGGCCAGCACGCCGAAGAGGCCGGTCGCGGCGAGCAGGAGCGCCAGGCCGCCGAAGAACGTCAGGATCTGCGTGTAGATGCGCTCGCGACCGACGGTCGCGCGCGACCTCTCTTCCTGGGTGCCGACGTCGGTCAGGGGGAGCCCGCGGTCGAGGTCGTGGACCGCGCGCTCGACGGTGGGCGTCAGCGCCGCCGGGTCTTCCGCCGCGCGAAGCGCGAAGTACATCTCGCCGACGTTCCGGAGGTCCTGCCGCCAGGGCGTGTAGAGCAGGGGCTCGACCGCGCTCCGCTGGCTGTCGTACTTCGTGTCGCCGACGACGCCGACGATCTCGGCCTGCCACTTCTCGTCCGGATCGGAGATGCGCTGCCCGATCGGGTCTCCTCCGGGGAAGAGGCGGCGGGCGAGGGTCGCGTTGACGATCGCGACGCGCGGCGCGCGCTCGTCGTCCCCGGCGGTGAAGGTGCGGCCCCGCAGCTTCGGGATCCGGAGCGCGTCGAAGTAGTTCTCGCGGACCATCTGGCGGTTGACGACGTGGTGCGCGGCGGAGCGAACGGACTCGCCCGGCAACAGGACGTTCGTGTTCCACGAGTACTCGGCGATCAGCGGAATGCGTCCGAACGTCACGGCAGCCACGCCGGGCAGCGCGTCGAGGCGGGCCAGGAGCGCGTCGTAGAACTGCGCCAGGCGCTCCTCCCGGTAGCCGCCCTGCTCGGGGCGCAGTCCGAAAACGAGGAGCCGCTCCTGGTCGAAGCCGAGCGGGACCGCCTGCAGGTTGTGGAGCGTTCGGAGGAGCAGTCCCGCGCCCGAGAGGAGAACGACGGAGAGCGCGACCTGCAGCACGATCAACCCGCCTCCCAGGCGCGAGCGCGAGGCGGTGCGGCGGCTCTGGGCGAGCTCACGGCTCAGGTCGACGCGGCTCGTCCCCCACGCCGGGACGAGCCCGAAGAGGAGCGAGGTCACGACCGTCAGGGCGATCGCGAAGGCGATGACCGGCGCGCTCAAGCCGGCCGAGACGCCGTTGGGCAGGATCCGGGCGTCCTCGCCGGAAATCGCGGCCAGGGCGCCGTCGCCCCAGAGCGCGAACAGAATCCCCGCGAGACCGCCGAGCATCGCGATCAGAAGGCTCTCGGTCAGGAGCTGGCGGATCAGCCGGCCGCGGCTCGCGCCGATCGCGAGCCGCGTGCGGATCTCGCCGCGGCGCCGCGTGGCCCGGGCGAGCAGCAGGTTCGCGAGGTTGGCGCAGGCGATCAGGAGGACCACGCCGACCACGCCGAACAGGGCGTAGATCGGCCGGGAGTACATCTGGCGGCTCTCCATCAGGCCGAGGCCGCCCGGGCGCGTGGTCAACCGGGGCTCGTCCTTCGGCTCGAGCCGGGCCGGCTCGCCGTCTCGGCGCGGCGGCGGCATGACTTCCAGAGCCGCCGCGCGGAACGTCGGGTCGAGACTCTGCCGCGCCTCGTCGAGCGTCGCGCCGGGCTTCAGCCGCCCCATCACGTTCAGGAACCAGAGGGTCGGCCGGCCGTTGGGCCGCAGGCCGCTGTCCGCTCCGAGAAGGACGGGTTCGCAGGAAAGCGGCACGGTCACCGCGGGCTGATAGTCGACCTGGAGCGTCCCGGCGAATTCCGGCGGCGTCACGCCGACGACCGTGAAGGCCGTGCGGTTGAGCGTGACGACCTTGCCGAGGACCGACGGATCGGCTCCGAAGGCGCTCTTCCAGAACGCATGGCTGACGACGGCGACGGGAGCGGCGCCGGGCCGGTCGTCCGACTCGACGATCGGGCGCCCGAGCGCCGGCCGCACGCCGAGGCCCTCGAAGTAGTTGCCGGTGACGGCTTGCCCGTGGACGATCTCGGCGCGATCCCCGACGCGGGAGGTCAACTCGTAGATCGGCGCGAAGCCGAAGAGGGTCTGGAGCGGGCTGCTCTTCGCGCCCGCGCCCGTCCGAGCTTCCTCGAGGCGCGCGTAGACGTCGGGACGGAAGACCGAAGCGCCGGTCGTGTGGGGCGGCAGCGGCATGCCGGAACCGCGGCGCCCGGAGGTGCGAAATGTCTCGCCGGCGCGCCACTCGAAGAGGACGAGCCGGCCGGGCTCGCGGACCGGCAGCTGCCGGAGAAGCGCCGCGTGGGCCACGCTGAAGAGCGCCGTGTTGGCGCCGATGCCGAGTCCCAGGGTGAGGGTCGCGAGCGCCGCAAACCCGGGATTTCGGGCGAGGCCGCGGACGGCGTAGCGAAGGTCCTGCGCGACGCCGTTCATCAGCTCACCCGGTAACCGCTCTCCTTGAGCTCCTCTTCGGAGTGCAGCCTCTCCTCGCCCTTCTCTTCCTCGACGACGCGGCCGTCGAAGAGATGGATCGTCCGCCCGGCGTGCTTGGCGAAGCGCGGATCGTGCGTGACCATGCAGATCGTGGCGCCCGCGCGGTGGAGGTCCTGGAGCAGGTTCATCACGGCTTCACCGTTGACCGAGTCGAGGTTTCCGGTGGGCTCGTCGGCGAGCAGGATCAGCGGCGAGCCCGCGATCGCGCGCGCCACTGCGACGCGCTGCTGCTGGCCGCCCGAGAGCTGCGACGGGAAGTGCTTCATCCGGTGCGCCATGCCGACCTTCTCGAGGGACTCCTGCACGCGCTTCTTGCGCTCGTGGTTCGGCATGCCGCGGTAGGTCAGCGGGAGCTCGACGTTCTCGTAGACCGAGAGATCGCCGATCAGGTTGAAGCTCTGAAAGATGAAGCCGATCTCGCGGTTGCGGATGCGGGCGCGCTCGGAAAGCGTCAGCGACTCGGCCGGCTTGCCGTTCAACCAGTAGCGGCCGGACGTCGGCGAGTCGAGGAGGCCGAGCATCGAGAGCAGCGTCGACTTGCCGCAGCCCGACGGGCCGGCGATCGACACGTACTCCCCGTGGGCGATCTCGAGGTGCACGCCCGAGAGCGCGTGCGTCTCGACCTCGTCGGTGAAGAAGACCTTCGTGACGCCGTCGAGCTTGATGACCGGGTGTTCGTTGCCGTTCGTGCTCATCGTTTTCCCTCGCTCCTCACTTCAGACGAACCCTGTCGTACGCGTCCCACGCGCTCATGTCCGAAAGAATCACCTTGTCGCCGGGCTTCAGACCTTCGAGGATCTCGACCGTGTTGACGGAGCTCTTTCCCAGCTTGACCGTGACGCGCGTCGCTTCGTCGCCGTCCTCGTTCAACCGGAAGAGGCCGACCTGGCCCTTCTCCTGGCCGAACGCGGGCCGGCCGACGAAGAGGACGTCCTTCAGGCGGTCGAGCTCGACCGTGCCGTCGACGGAGAGGTCCGGCCGCGCGCCGAGCGGCAGATCCCCCTCGAGCGCGACGTCCACCGTCACCGTGCCGTTCTGCACGGCCGGGTCGATGCGCGAGACCTTGCCCGCGACGACGCCGTTGCGCGTGTCGATCGAGGCGGGCTGGCCGATGACCACGTCCTTGGCCTGCGTCTCGGCGATCTTCAGCTGCGCCTTCAGGCGCTTCGGGTCGGCCACCTTGGCGAGCGTCGTGCCGGGGGCGACCTGCTGGCCGACCTGCACCGGCAGCTCCTGGAGGACGCCCGAGATCCCCGCGCGCACGTGCAGCGCGTCCTTCTGCGACCGCTTCAACGCCGCGAGGGCCTTCAACTGCTCGACGTGCGCCTCCTGCACGGCGACCTGAGCCTCCGCCGCGTCCGCGACGCTCTTGACGCGCTTCTCCTCGATCGCGTTGCGCGTCGCGAGCTCCTCGGCGCGCACGCGCGAGAGCTTCACGGTCAGGTCGGCGATGAGGCCTTCCTTGTAGAGCCCCTCGTTGGTCGCCGCCTGCAGCTCGGCCTGATGGAAATCCGAGCGGACGGTCGCGGCCGTCGCCTGCTGGTCCATGATCTGCCGGTCGGCCTGCGCGCGGACGTTGACGAGCTCCGCCTGCACCGCGCGCAGCTGCGACTCGGCGTCGAGCGCGTCGCGCTCGAGAACGGGGTTCGACATCTCGAGCAGGATCGTGTCCGGCTGGACCGGCGTGCTGCCCGGCAGCCGCACCAGCCGTTCGATGCGGCCGTCGGTCGCCGCCGAGATGTAGCGGATTTCCTCGGGGACGAGCGTTCCCGGGCCGCGCACCTGCCGCAGCATCGGACCGCGCTTGACCGTGTCGGTCCAGACCGTGCTCTTGTCGACCGTCGGCGCCGCCGGCTTCAGGCGCGAGAGCCCGAGCGTGATGAGCAGGATCACGGCCCCCGAGCCGGCCGCGATGATCAGCCGTTTCTTGCGCTTCTTGTCGGCGACGTCCTCGCGGATGATGTCCACGGGATGCGGACAAGGGCGAGAAGCGTGCCAGGGGGGCAGAGGGCTAAGTCATTGAAGAGCCAGAGACGCGGGCGGTCGCCTGGCCGGCGCGCTGACCGGCGGCGGAACGACCTGTTCGATTCCGGACAGTTCTCTGCGAGGAGTGCTACGGATGAGAAG
>DATJXB010000157.1:0-2033 GCA_035500755.1 Thermoanaerobaculia bacterium
GTCAACGGCAAGTTCCGCATCCGTGTCACCCACGATGGCGGCGCGTCGTGGACGATGGATCCCGGCATGATCATGCCGGCGGCCCTCGAGAACGAGGGCGCCTTCGCCGCGAGCGGCACGTGCCTCTTCGCGCTCAAAGGCGGCAACGACGCCTGGTTCGTCACGGGCGGCGCGAAGATCGCCCGCGTCTTCCACACGGCCGATCGCGGCCGTTCATGGTCGGCCGCCGGGACGTCCGCCCCCAACGGCAACGCGTCGTCCGGACTCTTCTCGGTCGCCTTTCTCGACGGCAAGCGCGGCTTCGCCGCCGGCGGCGACTACAAGCAGCCGGCGTTTACCGGCTTGAACGGGATTCGCACCGAGGATGGGGGAGCCACGTGGACGCCGGCGCCGCTGTCCGCGACCGGCTTCTATTCCGCGGTCGTTCCCGTTCCCGGCGAGAAGGACGATCTCGTCGCCGTCGGCCTCGCGGGCGAGGCGATCTCGCACGACGCGGGGCGGACGTGGACGAAGACGGGCGAGCAGCCGATGAACGCGGCGTCCTTTACCGCGCGCTTCGTCGGCTGGGCCGTCGGCCCGAAGGGTACGGCGCTGAAAGCGACTCCCGGCCTGCGCTGAGCGGCGGCGCGGACGCTAGGCGTCTGCGTCGAAGGGATTGCGCACCTTCAGGAACTCAAAGCGCAGGAAGTCGCGATCGTTCGTGAAGAGCGTCGGTACGTCGTGCTGCTTGAGCAGCGCCGCCAGATGCGCGTCCGGGACGTCGTTGCCGCGCGTCGGCAGTCCTTCGGTGACCTCGCGGTAGACGTCCCAGAAGCCGTCCTGCTCGGAGACTGCACGCACGTGGGGCAGCGAGAGCAGTGCGCCGACGTTGCGCTCGGCCTCCTCGGGCGTCAGCGGGTTCGAGAAGATCGCCGGGTGCGTCGAGAGCCTCAGGTAGCTCGTGAGTGTGGGCCAACCGACGCAGAGAATCTCCGAGCCCTGTGCGCACTCGTCGAGGAACTCGCGCGCCCGCTTCGAGCGAGGGCTGGCCTCGTCCGAGGCGTAGAGCAGGACGTTGACGTCGACGGCGTAGCTCAACGCGTCTTCGCGCCAGGAGGAGGGAGAAGGCCCGCGTCGGCCGCCGCGCGAACGGCCTCTTTGTCTTCCAGGTCGATGCGGGCCTTCATCGGCCGCGAGACCCAGTGGAGCTTCACCACCTTGCGGTCCTTTTTTCCATGGCGCGCAATTGCCTCGGCGAGCAGATCGGAAACGGCGCGGCCGAGGCTCTTGCCCTCGCGCTTCTGGATCCGCTTCAGGTCGTCGAGGACCGGTCCGTCGATGTCGACCGTCGTCCGCGGCATGATGTAGTGATGCTAAGTCATGACGCATCAGATGTCAACGCAATCGCCGAATCCTGACGAGCCATTTTTCGCGGCGTTCCCGTAACGCGCTCCCGCCTCCGGGAATAGTCAGTCGAGAGAGCGGAGACGCGCGGCCGCGTCCTCTGCCGTCGGCTCCGTCTTTCTCCGCGAAAGGGGGAGCGTATGTCGGAGAGACGCGTCGTTTCCGGCGTCGGACGGTCGGTTGTCGCGGCGGGGATCGCCTTCGGGTTGATGCAGGCCTGGCCGAGCCCTCTCGGGGCCGACGCCCGGAAGGTCGTCGTCCGCAACGTCGCCGAGCTCGAGGCCGCGATGGTGCCGGCGAACGCGGGAAAGCGGATCGAGGTGCGAGCGGGCGTGTACGACCTGGGCAACGCGCTGACGGTTCCCGACGGCGCGACCGTCATCGGCGACGGGGTCATGACGCTCGGCGCGGACGGCCTGCCGGCCGGGTTCAAGCCCAACGGCAAGACCCTGCTGCGCGCCACGTCGGTTCTGGCCGGCGACATCCTGACGCTCGGCGACGGCGCGACGCTGCGCAGGCTCGCCATCGAGGACTTCAGCGGGCGCGCGGGCAATCCCGTCGTCGTCGCGTCGCGGTCGGCCGGCGATTCGATCACGGCGAAGATCCTCGAGTGCGACATCCTCAACCCGAACCCTCCGGGCATCACCCCG
>DATJXB010000158.1:0-4452 GCA_035500755.1 Thermoanaerobaculia bacterium
GCTCGTGACGAAACGACTGAGACCGATGCAGATCGACGGCAAGCCGCTCTGGCAGATCGGCTTCCCGCTGCACTGGGGGTACGCCGGCGAACAGGGCCACAAAGGCACCCTCGCGAACATGCTGACGCCGTCCGCCGCCGACCCGAACACGTGGACGCCCGAATACAAGAGCTTCCTCGTGACGCTCGAGAAGGCGTGAGGAGGCGGCCATGAGCGTGCAGAACTCCCTCGAAGTCGTCCGCTCCTCCGCGCAGGTCTGGGGCAGCTCGAGCGCACAGCGCTCGCTCCCGACCGTCTCCAAGCTCATCGACACGTCCACGTGCATCGGCTGCAAGGCCTGCGAGGTCGCCTGCCAGGAGTGGAACGACCTCGGGGTCATCAAGACCGAACAGCGCGGCACGTACCAGACCATGCCGACGCTCGACGCCGGCTTCTGGAACCTCATTCGCTTCGACGAGCGCGAGGTGGACGGCGGGGTCAAGTGGCTCATGCGCAAGGACCAGTGCATGCACTGCGCCGAGCCCGGGTGCCTCGAGGCGTGCCCCGCGCCCGGCGCGATCGTCCAGTACGCGAACGGCATCGTGGACGTCAATCAGGACAACTGCATCGGCTGCGGCTACTGCGCGACGGGCTGCCCGTTCGAAGTCCCGAAATTCTCCGCGAAGACCGGAAAGATGGCCAAGTGCACGCTCTGCGTCGACCGCGTGTCCGTCGGCCTCGAGCCCGCGTGCATCAAGGCCTGCCCGACGGGCTGCCTCCACTTCGGCACGAAGGACGACATGGTCGCGCTCGGAAACCACCGCGTCGCCCAGCTCAAGGCGCAGGGGTACGAGCAGGCGGCGCTCTACGACCCCTCGGGCGTCGACGGGACCGGCGTCGTGACCGTCCTCGCCCACGGCGACCACCCCGAGTGGTACGGCGGCCTGCCTCGAGACCCGCACGTCCCGATCGGCGTGAGGTTCTGGAAGAACGTCGTCCGCCCCATCGGGCTCATCGCCATCGTCGGAGCCGTCGTCGGCGCGTTCGGACACTACCTGAACTTCGGCAAGAAGGAAGTGAAGGGGGCCGCGGACTCCGAGACCAACCTGCCGCAGGCGTGAGCGGAAGAGAGAAAGAGGAGGCAACATGAGCGCTGCCCCGATTCGCGACCGCGCGATGGACGAGGCGGTCGTCGTGGCCCGCGACAGCGAAAACGTCGTCGTCGGGAACGAGATCATCCGCCACCGTCTCTCCTCGCGTCTCATCCACTGGAGCGTGGCCGTCACCTTCTTCGTCTGCGTGCTCTCCGGCATGCCGATCTGGACGCCGGTTTTCGCCTGGATGGCGCCGCTGCTGGGCGGCCTCAACGTCTGCCGCTGGCTCCATCCCTGGTCCGGTCTCGCGTTCTCGCTCGCGTCCCTCGTCATGCTCGTCGCCTGGTATTCGGAGATGGAGCTCCGGCCCGACGAAAGGAGCTGGATCGGCCCGAAGCTGTTCACGTACATGCGCTACCAGACGGACGACTCCGACGTCGGCAAGTACAACGGTGGCCAGAAGATCTTCTTCTTCACGTCGGCGCTCGCGGCGCTGGGCCTCCTCGTGTCGGGCGTCGTCCTCTGGTTCCCGCTCCGCTTCTCGCCTCTCGTCCGGGAGGCCGCGATCCTGCTCCACGACGTCACGTTCATCATGTTCGCCGTCACGATCGTCTTCCACATCTACCTCGGCACGGCGGCCGAGCCCGGCACGTTCGGATCGATGACGCGGGGCACCGTCACGAAGGCCTGGGCGCGGCTCCACCACCCGAGGTGGTACCGGGAGCTCACGGGGGCCGAGAAGAAGTAATCCCTCGCCGGCAGGAGGGTTCCGTCCGCGGGGGCGCTCCGGCGCCCCCGTCTTCTTTGTATAGTTCCCTTTCCGAAGGAGAAGAACGATGAAAGCACGCCCGATCCTCGCGGGAGGCCTCCTCGCACTCGCCCTCGCCGCCCTCCCTGCGCACGCCGCCGACGCCAAGACCTCGACCGCGGACAAGGAAGCCGCCCTCACGAAGCTTCTCGTCGAGAAGCTCGGCAAGGACGCCGAGCCGATCCACGTCACGATCGTCGGCGAGAAGACGACGCTCACGGGCGAGGTCACGCTCCGCGCCACGCAGGAGCTGGCCGACGAGGTCCTCAAGTACGCGGGCGTCGGGAAGATCGACAACCAGGTCAAGGCGAAGAACGAGAAGGGCCTCTTCGAGGGCAAGACCAAGAAGGAAATGGCCGACACGAAGATCGAGAAAGCCGTCCGCTCGAAGGTCAAGGGCGAGGTCGGCGCCCACTACAAGACGATCTACGTCGAGTGCACGGGCTCCACGTGCTCCGTGCGCGGCACGCTCCCGGACCAGGCCCGCAAGGATCTCGCGCTCAAGGCCGCCGCCGGCGTCGAGGGCGTCAAGAACGTCGTCGATCTCGTGAAGATCGGCCCGGCTCCGAAGAAGGGCTGAGGGACCTCCCCCGGGTCGCGTGGTGCGCGCGCGGGTCGGATCCGTCCAACACCATCTTTCGACGACGACGTGATGCACATCCCGCGCCGGTTCGCTTTCCGCCGTCGAGGCGATAATGGCGGGCATGCACGCGACCCTCGACCCGGCCGTGGCGTTCGAGAAGCGCGCGGCGCGCGCGACGACCCTGCTCGCCTCGGCTCCCCTCGTCGCCGAACCGCTCGCCTTCGCGGCCGGGCTTTTTCGCCTGCAGGGGCGGCTCGCGGCGGCGGTCCTCGCCCGCCACGAAGACGTGCCGTTCACCGGAACGAACGCCGATTTCCCGCGCCTCCTCGACCTCCTGGCGCCGCTCCTGACGTACGCCTCCGAGAAGGGGCCGCCGGAGCTCGCCGAGGCGGCCGCCGCGCGCCACGCGGACGCGGACGAGACGGCCCTCGCGCGCCTCGCGGTCTACTGGAGCGGAGAGCGCGAAGCGAAAGAGGATTACCTGTCCCGCGCCTCCCTGAGACCCTGGGCCGAGGTCCTCGCCTCGCAGGGCGTCACGCTGGAGCGCCCGCGGCATCCCGGCCACTGCCCAGCCTGCGGGAACGGCGCCGTCGTGGGCGTGCGGCGCGAGATGCCCGAGGCGACGGCCGCCGCGCGGTTCCTGGCCTGCGCGCTCTGCGGGACCGAGTGGCCGTTCCCGCGCATCCGCTGCGCGGCCTGCCAGGAGGAGGACCCCGCGAAGCTCCCGTCCTTCCAGACGGAGGCCCATCCCGCCGTGCGGATCGAGGCGTGCGAAACCTGCCGGCGCTACGTGAAGTCGCTCGACCTCACGCTCGACGCGCGGCCGCTCCCCGAGGTGGACGACCTCGTCTCGCTCGCGATGGATCTCTGGGCGATCGAGGAGGGCTGGACGCGCCTCGAGCCGGGCTGGGCGGGGATCTGAGCGGCGGCGCGAACGGCGCCCCGCGCGATCCGGCCGGAGCGGACCGTCAGCCGAGCTGCGGCAGGTCGGGGACGGCTTCGGGCGCCGGCTCCGTTGCGCGGATCGCGTCCCACGCGGCGGCGAGACGCCCGGCGGTCCACCCGAGGAAGACGCCGTCGCCGCGCCAGTAGGCCTCGTCCGGCGTCGGCTCGACCCGCGCGATGGCCCCCGGACCCCGGTCCGTCTCGACGCGAAGCACCCACGCCGAGAAGGTGTGCGCCGCCTCGCGCGCCCGCGCGGCGGCGCGCTCGACGCGGTGGGAGGAAACGCGGATTCCGTCGAGAGGGTCGGGAGGAGACTCGGAATTCACGGGAGAATCCTACGAAAGGTGCCCGTCGGCGGCCAGCACGAATCCGCGAGACCCGGCACGCCGGGCTCCGACGACGAGAAGGACGCGACGCGGCGCGAGGCGTCTCACCGCCCGCTGCCGGGCGTCGCGGCGGGCGGGACGCCCTCGGCCTCGCCGACGAACGGGACGAACCGCACGGGCAGGACGCTCTTCTCCGAATAGCCGCCGCCCTGGCGCTCGATGACCTTGAGCTCCTGGTAGAAGGAGCCGACCGGGATCACCATGCGGCCCGTCGGCGAGAGCTGCTCGAGGAGCGGGGGCGGAACGCGCTCGGGCGCGGCCGTGACGAGGATGCCGTCGAACGGCGCCTCCTCCGGCCAGCCGCGATAGCCGTCGGCGGCGCGCACCTCGACGTTGCGGAACCCGAGGCTCCTGAGCCTCTCGGCGGCCGCCTTCGCGAGCTCGGGCCGGATCTCGATCGAGTACACCTTCGCCGCGAGCTTCGCGAGGATGGCGGTCTGGTAGCCCGAGCCCGTGCCGATCTCGAGCACCTTCTCCTTCCCGGTGAGACGGAGCTGCTCCGTCATGAAGGCGACGACGTAGGGCTGCGAGATCGTCTGGTCGCTCCCGATCGGAAGCGGCCGGTCGTCGTAGGCGGAGGCAGCCTCGGCGGGCGGGACGAAGAGGTGGCGCGGAACCTCGCGCATGGCCTCCAGAACGCGGGGGTCGTGTATTCCG
>DATJXB010000159.1:0-10292 GCA_035500755.1 Thermoanaerobaculia bacterium
CTCGACGATGCTCGCCAGCCTGACTCCCTCTCCCCGCGGGGCGGGGAGAAGGCTGGGGTGAGGGGGCCCCCGGTGGCGATGTTCGCGACGATAGCGACGATGCTCGCCAGCCTGACTCCCTCTCCCCGCGGGGCGGGGAGAGGGCTGGGGTGAGGGGAGCTCGGAGCGTGTCTAAGTCTCTGATTCCGCTGGGGCTTGACTTTGCTCCGAAAACCCTTATGATTCGCGGCTCTTATGTACGCGATCGTCCGTACCGGGGGTAAGCAGCTCAAGGTCGCCGCGGGCGACGTCGTCCGGATCGAGAGACCGGCCGGCGAAGCCATCAAGAAGGGCGAGACGCTCGCGCTTTCGGGCGGCAGCGTCATCCTCGTGTCGGGCGACGGCGGCGTGCGCACCGGGGCCGAAGCGCTCAAGGGCGTCACGGTCCAGGCGAAGGTGCTCGGCGAGATCCGGACGCGGAAGGTCCTCGTCTTCAAGAAGAAGAGGACGAAGCAGTACCGCCGCACCAAGGGTCACCGCCAGACGATGATCCAGGTCCGCATCGAAGCGATCGAAGGCTAGTCGGAGGACGCCATGGCACACAAGAAAGGTCAGGGTTCCTCCCGCAACGGCCGCGACTCCAACTCCCAGCGCCTCGGCGTGAAGGCGTTCGGCGGCCAGGTCGTGCCGGGCGGCTCGATCATCGTGCGCCAGCGGGGCACGAAGTTCTTTCCGGGTCCGAACGTCGGCCGCGGCAAGGACGACACCCTCTTTGCGAAGGTCACGGGCACGGTCCGCTTCCACGACAAGGGCCGCCTCGGGCGCCACGTCTCGATCGAGCCGGTCGCCTCGTAGGGCGGCGTCGTAGAGGCGGCCTTCGCGGCCGCCCCCGGGTGGGGGCAAGCCCCGCCCCTACAGCATCGACGACATGTTCATCGACTCGGCCGAAATCCACGTCAAGGCCGGCGACGGCGGCAACGGCTGCATCGCGTTCCGCCGCGAGAAGTTCGTGCCGCGCGGCGGTCCCTCGGGCGGCGACGGCGGCCACGGCGGCTCCGTGTGGGCGGTCGCCGACCCCGCGTACAACACGCTCTACCACCTGCGCCACCAGAACAACTACCGCGCCGAGCGCGGCGAGCACGGCATGGGCTCGAACCGCCACGGCAAGACGGGCGCCGACGTCGAGGTCCACCTGCCGCTCGGGTCGGTCGTCACGGACGCCGAGAGCGGCGAGCGCCTCGCCGACCTCGTGACGGCGGGGGACCGCGTTCTCCTCGTCAAAGGCGGCAACGGCGGCTGGGGCAATCAGCACTTCGCCACGCCGACGCGCCAGGCGCCGCGCTTCGCGAAACCCGGGCTGCCGGGCGCGGAGCGCCGGCTCTCGATCGAGTTGAAGCTCCTGGCCGACGTCGCGATCGTCGGCTTTCCGAACGCCGGCAAGTCCACGCTGATCTCGGCGATCTCCGCGGCCAAGCCCAAGATCGCCGACTATCCCTTCACGACGCTCGTGCCGCATCTCGGCGTCGTCACGTCGCACCACGACCGGCGGACACTCGTCGTCGCCGACATCCCCGGATTGATCGAGGGCGCCCACCGCGGAGCCGGCCTCGGCATCCGCTTCCTGAAGCACGTCGAGCGCTGCCGGCTGCTCTGCCACCTGGTCGACGCCTCCACCGCGGGCGACGGCGAGTCGGACGTCGCGGCGCTCGAGGCGGAGCTCGAGGCGTTCTCGCCGGAGGTCGCGCGGCGCCCCCGCGTCCTCGTCGCGTCGAAGGCGGACGCCGTCTCGGACCCCGAGCGCGTCGCGTCGATCCGCCGGGCCGCCGAGAAGCGCGGCCTGCCGTTTCTCGAGATCTCCGCCGCCACCGGCGCCGGGCTGAAGGAGCTCACGGGGTTCCTGTTCCACGAGGTGGCCGAGTCGCTCCACGAGGCGAAGGACGCCGCGGCGACCGCCGATCGCGTGGACGAGACCGGGGCGGACTGACGCCGATGCGTCTCGGCGTCTTCGGCGGCACGTTCGACCCGGTCCACGACGGCCACCTGCTGCCCGTCGCGGCGGCGGCGGCGAAGTTCTCGTTGCAGCGCGTTTTCTACGTGCCGGCGCGCCTCTCGCCGCACAAGAGCGGCGCCGCCGCGCCGACGGACGCGCGGCACCGCGTGGCGATGCTCGCGCTCGCGCTTTCGGGCAGGCCCGACTGGTCGATCGACCTCGAGGAGCTCGACCGCGAGGCGCCGTCTTACACGGTCGACACGCTGCGCTCGATCGCGGCGCGCCATCCGGGCGACGAGCTGTGGCTGCTGATGGGCACGGACATCCTGGCGGGCTTCGGCCGCTGGCGCTCGCCTGAAGACATTTTGAAGCTCGCGCGCATCGCCGCCTTCGAGCGCGAGCCGTTCTCGGGCGCCGCCGTTTCCGTGCCCGAAGTTCCGGGCCTGAAGGATCGTCTGTCGGTTTTCGACGCCGGATCGGTTAGAATCTCCGCGACGGAACTCCGGAACGCGCTGGCAGCGGGCAGGAGCATCGAGGGCAGGGTTCCGGGGCCGGTCGCGGAGTACATCACGAAGCACGGTCTCTACAACCCCGGGATGCCGAACCGTTGAAGCCCGGCCTCTCCTCCCAGGACAAGGTCCGGGAAGGTCTCACGGCGGCTCTCGACCGCAAAGCCGCCGCCGTTCTCGTCTTCAACCTGACCGACCTGACCACGATGGCCGACTACTTCGTCCTGTCCACGGCGAGCTCGGACCGCCAGGCCCGCGCCATCGCCGACGCGATCGCCGAGCGGATCGGGCCGGCCAACTCGGTCGAGGGAATGCAGTCCGCCCACTGGATCCTGATGGACTACGGCGACGTCGTGTTTCACGTGTTCCAGGAAGAGGCGCGGCGCTTCTACGCGCTCGAGCGCCTCTGGGGCGACGCCGCGAACGAGACGGGGGTCTTCTCGATGGGTGGCGTCGCAGCGGCGCCGAGCGCGGGCAAGCGGCCTTTCTAGCCGCATCCCATGGCGGACAAGAGGGCGCCTTCCCTCCGGTCCCATTTCAAGACCCGTAACCGCGCTCTCGCCCGCGAGATCGAGGCCCTCGGGCGCGCCGCGGACCTGCCTTCGACGATCCTGATCCTCGGCGAGAGCGGCACGGGGAAGGATCGGCTCGCCCGCGCGATCCACGACGTGTCGTCGCGGGCGGCGAGCCCGTTCGTGCGCGTGGACGCGGCGAATCTCTCCGACGAGCTCTTCGAGAGCGAGCTCTTCGGCCACGAGCGCGGCGCGTTCACCGGCGCGATCTCGGCCAAGCGCGGGCTCCTCGAGGTCGCCGAAGGCGGCACCGTCTACCTCGACGAGGCCTCCTCGCTCTCGCCGGCGGCGCAGGCGAAGTTCCTGCGCGTCCTCCAGGAAAAGAGCTTCCGCCGCCTCTCCGGCGTCGCGACGCACCCCTTCCGCGCGCGCCTGGTCGTCTCCTCGCGCCGGGACCTCGCCGCGCTCGTCGAGAAAGGCGCGTTCCGCGACGATTTCTTCTACCGCATCGACGTCGTCTCGATCCGGCTGCCGCGGCTGCGCGACCGTCCGGAGGACATCCTGCCGCTCGCCCGCGAGTTCCTCAAGCGCGCCGCGCGCGCCTACGCGCGCCCCGCGCGCCGGTTCACGAAGGAAGCGGAGGCGACGTTGTCCCGGCATTCCTGGCCCGGCAACGTCCGCGAGCTCGCGCACGCGGTGGAGAAGGCGGTGCTCGGCGCCGAGGGCCCCGAGGTCGAGGCGCCCGATCTTCCCGCCGGATCGCTCGGAGCGCCGGAGTCGCTCCTCCAGTCCGCCGTCGAGCGGCGGTGGACGTTGAAGGAGCTCTCGGACGCATATATCGCCGAGACGTTGCGTCGGGCGGGCGGAAATCGGTCGCTCGCGGCCAAGCGTCTGGGCGTGTCGAGAAAATTCCTGTGGGAGCGTGAAAAGTCGGGGCGCTAAAAGTGCGTTAAATCACGGATCCGGCTGGACTTCTCGACGGATTCGGGTATCATGCCCCATCCCAAAAACGGCCCGGATTTCGTAGCGGGGGCCGGGAAGAAAAGGAGACCCAACGAATGCCTTCGACAGCCACCAAAGCCGCGCGGTTGACCAAGAAGGAGATGGAGAAGTACCGGCGGCTCCTCGACGACAAGAAGGCGTCCCTTTCGGCCGAGCTCGCCAAGACGCGCAGCGCCGAGGAAGAGACGACCGAGGAGTCGACGCAGGACATCGCGGACAAGGCCGTCTCCTCGTACACGCGCGAGTTTCTGTATTCGCTGACCGACGGCGAGCGTTCGACGCTGCTTCAGATCGACGACGCGCTCGGGCGCGTCGACGTCGGCACGTACGGGCTGTGCCTCAACTGCGGCCAGCTCATGACCGAGAAGCGGTTGAACGCGGTGCCGTGGGCGCCGTACTGCCTCGACTGCCAGGAGCTTTCCGAGAAGGGGATGCTCCAGAACTAGAACAGGCCTTCACGGTTCCTCTGCTCACTGGGCCCCCGCCGGTTTCGCCGGCGGGGGCCTTTTCTTGCCCGCCGTTTGAGTAGACTCGCGGCGATGCCGCGCGTTCCCTTCGCCGACGACGCCGTGCCGGCCTTTGCGAAGGCGCCGCCGGCGATTCTCGTCGCGGGCGACGTGGAGTTCTTCGTCGCAGAAGCGGCGGCGCGCGCCAGAGAGGCTCTGGCCTCGGGGGACGCGGAGGTCCTGCGCTTCGAGGACGACGCCTCCGCCGAGGCCGTCTCCGACGCCCTGCTGAACCGCTCGCTCTTCTCCGCACGCCGCGTCGTCTGCCTCGACGTGTCGCGCCTGCTCGGGACCGAGACGCCCGGGCGCCTGCTCGCGCAGGCCCTCGAGGGCTGGGCGAAGGGCGGCCCGGCCGGGCGGCGCGAAGCCTTCAAGCACGCGCGGGCGCTGCTGGCCGCCCTCGATCTGCCGGCCGCGGGCGATCCGGCCGAGAACGCCGAGGCCGCGGCCAGGAAGGTGCGCAAGAAGGACGAGGCGGCGGCGCTGACCGAGATCCTCCGGGAGCTCCCGGAAGAGAAGAGCGGCGGTCCGGCGGTGCTGAAGGCGGCGCTGCGGACGCTGCTGGGGCGCGGGGAAAACGACGGCACCGTCGCGCTGCTGACCGCGGTCGACCCGCCGGCGGGCGTGGACCTGCTGCAGGAGATTGCGGCTAGGGGGCTCGTCCTCGAAGCTTCCGTCGGCGAGAATGCCGAGGCCGCGCTGCGGCGCCTGGCCTCGGCGCTCGCGAAGGAGCGCGAGGTCGGCCTCGAGCCGGCGGCCGTGGGGCGGCTGCTCGCGCGGACCAACGGCGAGCCGGCCCTCTTCTCGGCCGAGCTCGGCAAGCTCCTCGACTGGGCGGGCAAGGGCGGCCGGATCCGGGCCGCGGACGTGGAGTCGAACGTCGAGGACGAGGCCTCGGAGGACGTGTACGGTCTCTTCGACGCGATCGGCCGCCGCGACGCGAGCGACTCGCTCGCGCGGCTCGAGCGCCTCTTCGACGGCCGCGACGTGCGCCAGGGCGACCGGGTCCTCGAAAAAATCGACGAGATCTGGGCCATCCAGCTCTTCGGCATGATCGTCAACGAGGTCCGGCGGATGCTCCTCCTGCGCTCCCGGCTCGAGTCGGGCGGCCGGGGAGGGTTCGACGCGGGCATGAGCTACCCGACCTTCCAGGCGCGCGTCCTGCCGCGCCTGCTCGCCCCCGTCGACCCGTTCGGGCGCTCGCCGTTCGACGGCGGCCGCGGCACGGCCCACCCGTTCGCGCTCTACCGGGCCTCGCAGCGCTCCGCGCGGTTCAGCGCGGCCGAGCTCGCGCGGGCTCTCGCCCGCGCGGCCGACGTCGACGCCGCGCTCAAGACCTCGGCTCCCGAGCTCGAGACGATCTCGGCCTACGTCGGCAAGCTCGTCGCCGGGGCCTGAAGGACCGACCAAAACGCGGGGGACGGCGCCGCAACCGCGGTCGCCGCCCTGTCTTCGTGGCGGGTGCTGTTCTCTAACTTAGTATACGGAGCCAGATGGCCGACGGTTTCGTCATCGATCTCTCCTCGCGCACGGCGCTGGTGACCGGCGGCTCGCGGGGCATCGGCCGCGCCGTCGCGGATCTGCTCGCGAAGGCGGGCGCGAAGGTGGCCTTGAACTACCGCCGGGACGAAGCGGCCGCGAACCGCGCCGTCCGCGAGATCCGCGCGGCCGGCGGCGAAGCCATGGCGCTCGCGGGCGACGTCTCCCAGGTCGAGGACGCCCGGCAGCTCGTCCGCGACGTCGTCGCCGCCTGGCAGCGCCTCGACATCGTCGTCAACAACGCCGGGATCTGGGAGGAAGACGTCGCGGGCGAGGGGCGCGTGGACGTGTGGGACCGGACGTACGCGATCAACCAGCGCGGCTGCTTCCTCGTCACGGACGCGGCCGTCCCGCACCTGGAGAAGACGAAGGGCTCGATCGTCTTCGTATCCTCCACGGCCGGCCAGCGCGGCGAGGCCAGGCATTCGGCCTACGCCGCCTCCAAGGGCGCGCTGATCTCGTACACGAAATCCCTCGCCGCCGAGCTCGGACCGCGCGGCATCCGCGTCAACTGCGTGGCGCCGGGCTGGGTCGAGACGGACATGTCGCGGGCGTCCCTCGAGGATCCGGCCGAGCAGGCGGGGATCCTGCGGCTCATTCCGATCGGCCGGGTCGCCTCGGCGGCAGACATCGCCGGGCCCGTGCTGTTCCTCGTGTCGGACCTCGCGCGCCACCTCCAGGGCGAGATCGTCAACGTCAACGGCGGGAGCGTGCTCGCGGGCTAGACGCCCGCGGCGTGCCCGGATGGAGAAGCTCGACCGCCGGGACCTGCGGTTCCTGGCGGTGTGCGTGCTCGTGATCGCCGTGGGCGCGGCGGTCACGGCGACCCTGTTTCGCCGCGCTTTCCCCGAGGCCTCGATCGAGTTCAAGGTCAACCGGAGCCAGGCGCGGGAGCTCGGGGAAAAGCTGCTGCGGGAGCGGGGGCGCGACGTCGCGGGCGCCCATTTCGCGAGCGAGTTCGACGTCGACGACACCGCCAAGGTCTACCTCGAGCGGGAGCTCGGCCTCGAGAAAGCCGGGCGGCTCTACGGCCGCGACGTCAAGATCTGGCAGTGGCGGATGCGCTGGTTCCGCTCGGGCGTCAAGGAGGAGGAGCTCGCCGCATTTTCCCCGCTCGGCGCGCTGATCGGCTTCCACTCGGTCCTCAAGGAGGATGCGCCCGGGGCTCGCCTCACGGAGGCCGAGGCGCGGAGCCTCGTCACGCGCTTCCTCGCCGCGCAGGGGCTCGAGGAGGCGGCGCTTCTGCCGATCGAGGCGACGCCGGTCGCGCGGCCCAACCGCGCCGACTGGACGTTCGTGTACGAGAAGCGCGGGGTCAAGTTCGCGGACGCGACGCTGCGGTACGAGGCGACCGTCTCCGGCGACCGGCTGACGGCGTACTCCGAGTTTCTGCACGTGCCCGAGGCCTGGACCCGCGACTACCAGCGGCTGCGCTCGAAGAACGAGGCGGCCGGCGAGATCGCCACGTTCGGCCTCTTCGCGACCCTGATCGCGATGCTCGCGGTGCTGGTGCGCAAGATCGTCTTGAAGGACGTGCCGTGGCGCCTCGTCGCGGCCTTCGGCGGCGTCGCCTTCGTGCTCCAGATCCTGTCGGCCGCCAACGAGCTCCCGTTGACGCTCTACAACTACGACACGGCAAGCCCGCTGTCGGCCTACCTGACCAGGGGCGTGATCCTCGGCATCCTCCTCGCCGTCGCGACCGCCGCGGGCATCGCTCTGGTCGTCGCCGCGGCCGAGCCGATCTACCGCGAGCGTTTCCCGCGCCCGCTGTCGCTGTCGGGCGCCTTCTCGGGACGCGGCCTCCAGACGAAGGAGTTTTTCCGCAGCGTCGTCCTCGGCTACGCGCTCGTCGCGTTCTTCTTCGCGTACCAGGCCGTCTTCTACGTCGTCGCGGAGCGCTTCGGCGCCTGGGCTCCCGCGGACGTGCCGTACAGCGACATGTTGAACACGGCCCTGCCGTGGGCCACCGTGCTCCTGATTGGATTTCTCCCGGCGGTCTCGGAGGAAGGGATCAGCCGCATGTTCTCGATCTCCTTTCTCGACCGCCTGGGCGTCGGGCGGTTTCTCGCGGTGGTCGTGCCGGCCTACATCTGGGGCTTCGGCCATTCGACGTATCCGAACCAGCCCTTCTTCATCCGGGGCCTCGAGGTCGGCAGCGCCGGCGTCGTGATCGGCTTCGTGATGTTGCGCTTCGGCGTCGTGCCGCTGCTCGTCTGGCACTTCACGGTCGACGCGCTCTACACGGCGCTCCTGCTGTTGCGCTCGGGGAACGCTTACTACGTGGTCTCGGGCTCGATCGCCTCGGGGATCCTGCTCCTTCCCCTGATCGTCTCCCTCGTTTTGTACCTGCGGCGCGGCGGCTTCCTGCCGGCCGCGGGGCTGACCAACGGCGACGCCGGGTTCGTGCCGGAGCCGCCGACGGCCCCGGTTTCGGCCGAGCCGGCGCCGGACGTCCGCCCGCTCACGCCGTCGGTCCGCGTGTTCGCCGCCGGCGCGGCGATCCTGCTCGCTTCGGCTTTTCTCGTGCCCGACGGCGCCGACCGGCCGCTCGCCGAGGACTCGACCGGGCGCGCGAAGGCGATCGCGCTCTCCGGGCAGTTCCTGCGCGTCAACGGCGTCGACCCCGACGCGTGGATGAGCGCGGCCTACACGGGCACGGGGTTTCCCTACGACCAGGCCCTGCGCGAGGCCCGGCCCCAGGACGCCTCGGGGGTGCCGGGCTTTTCCGACGCGGCGGCGCGGTACGTCGTCGAGAAGGGCGGCCCGTCGGCGCTCCGGCGTCTGACCGAGCGGCAGTTGCCCGTGGCGTACTGGGTGGTTCGCTATTTCCGCCCCGAGAACAAGGAGGAGTGGAAGGTGCTCGTGGACGCCCGGCGCGCCCGCGTCGTCGCGTTCGTCAATCCGATCGGCGAGGACGCGCCCGCGGGTCCGCCCGTCTCGGCGGAGGACGCCCGGCGCCGGGCGGTGTGGGCGGCGGAGAAGTTCGGCTACCCGGCGGCCGAGTACGGAGTGCTCGAGGTCGGCACCGAGGCGCGGCCGCACCGCGTCGACACCACCGTGGTCCTGGAGGCGAAGCCCAAAGGCGTGGGGGACGCGCGGCCGCGGCTGACGGCCGTCTTTCACGGGCCGAGGCTCTCGACCTTCCTGCCGTCGATCCAGATTCCCGAGAGCTACGTGCGCGAGCAGCGCCGGAGCGGTTCGACCGAGGTGATCCTGACGGGCGTGCGCGTCGTCGCGGCGGGCTCTCTCGTCGGCGTCGCGATCATCCTGTTCCTGCGCCGCGTCCGCGAACCGGAGTTCCGCTGGCGGCGGCTGTGGCGCCCGCTCGCCTGGACGGCCCTCGTCGCCGGCGCGGGCCTCGCGAACACGTGGCCGGCGCTCTTTCGCGTCTACGACACCGAGAGACCCATGGGCCTCTTCCGGCTGGGGCTCGCGGTTTCGCTGACCCTGTCGCTCCTCGGCATTCTCGTCGTGGCCGCCGTGGGGTTCGTCCTGATCGGCGCCGCCCGGCCGGGTTGGGGGATCGCGCTGCGCCGCCGCGGTTCGCTCGGCGACGCCGCGGTCCGGGCCCTGCTGGCCGCGGCGATCGCGCTCGGCCTCGCGCGCTGGTTTCACGTCGTTGCGGCGCGGATCCCGTCCTTTTACGAACCCGACCCGACTCTTCCGGGAAGCCTCGGCAGCGCCGTTCCCGCCGTCGACGTGCTCTGGGCGGCGGCCCGGGGCACGTTCGTCGTGGCCGCGGCCGCGTCCGCGGCGGCGCTCGCCTGGGGAAGCGCGTTCTTCAGGACGCCCGTCGGGCGGGCGCTCGGATTCGCCGCGCTCGCGCTGGCGCTGGTGCCGACGGGGCTGCGCTCGCCCGCGGAATTCGCGTTCGAGCTCTCGACGGCGCTCCTCTTCGCGGGCTGGGCGGCCGTCTGCGCGTTCGGGCTCCTGCGCGACCACGCCGCCGCCTGGGTCCTCTTCGGCATCCTCGCGTTCGGCGGCCGCGGCGCGATCGACCTGCTCGCGCAGCCGGCCTCCTCGGATCGGGCCGCGGGGACGCTCGCCGCCGCGCTCCTCGTCGCCGCCCTGGCCGCGCTCTTCGCCGGCCGTCGGGCCGAGCCGGCGCCGGTGGCCGTCGGGCTCGACCCACCCGCGGCGGGAATCGTCTAGACCGCGCCTTGCTTCAGGGCACCGCCGGCGTCCGGCGTGTCCGCGTCGGACCCATCACGACGGCGTTGGCGGGGCTCGTCTCGACGTAAGGGTTCGTGCGGTG
>DATJXB010000160.1:0-4599 GCA_035500755.1 Thermoanaerobaculia bacterium
GCCGCGTCGAGCCGGCCGACGAGCGCGAGCGGCATCTTCAGGCCGCCCGGTACGTCGTGGATCGCGTAGACCTCGCCGTACGGCACGCCGCGTGTTCGCGACGCGTCCTCGCTCGTGCCCGAGAGAGAGGCCGTGACCGACCCGGAGACCTGCCCGACCTCGAGCGCCGGCGCCGGCTGCGATCCGTTCGGGACGAGCGCGGCCGCCATCCACGGGCGCCCGTAGCTCATCGTCGAGGTGAAGTGGTCGAGGAGATCGGAGGCGGTCAGGTTGCGGTTCTGCTGCTCCTGCCGGAAGAGGTCGCCGAGCGCCGTCGAGGCCTGGGCCCCGCGGTCGAGCGCGCGGCGCAGGCCGTCGTACTCCGGAAGGTCCTGCCGGTTGCCGAGCTGGTCGAGCGCGAGCGCCTCGAGCGACTCGAGGAGCATCTCCTGGAGATAGAGGCGCTGCCCGGCCTCGCCGAGGTCGACCGCGCGGCGCTCGACGTCGGCCTTCAGCGGATGCGGGAGGCCGGCGGGCGCGGCGCCGGCGGGGGCCGTCGCGAGGCTGTAGGCGAGCCCGAGAAGGCGGACGTCGCCATCGACGAGGCTCTTCGGCAGGAGGTCCGTGAAGCGCGGGAGGACGAGCGCGGCGGGCGACAGGGGGATGCCGGCCTCCCCCACGCCCGCGCGAAGATGGACGACTCCGGTGACGCCTCCCGTCGCCTGGAACGTCGTCGCGACGCACGTCCCCGTCACGTCGGCGACGAGGCGGTACTCGAGCGTCTCCGAAGCTCCCGGATCGAGAGTCGGGATCGTCTTCGCGAACGACTCCTGGGAGTCGGCCTTGTGGGCGCCCGAGATGTTCTCGCTCGCGAGGTCCACCGTGACGAGGTTCTGCGCCGCGCGGGACAGGTTCGTCACCGTGACGTACAGGGAGTAGGGCTCCCCCGTCCGGACGACGTCCGGATGATTGAAGGCGAGCTGGAAGCGCGCGTCCACGACCTCGACGGCCGCCTGCGCGACGCCGCCCGTGGCGAGGATCGGCCGGCCGGGCCGCGCGAGGTCCGCCTCGATCTCCATCCGGAGGACGTGCGTTCCGGGCACGAGCCCCTCGACCGTCCACGCCGCGGTTCCCTGCTCGCCGGGCCCGATCGCTCCGAGCCCGTTTGCCTCGAGGACCGGGAGCTTCTGCCCCGCGGCGACGGGCGGCACGGTGGCGGCGAGACGCAGGACGTCGCCCGACGGGAGCCTGAGCGCGGCCGTCACGTTCTGCAGCGTCGCGCCGGATCCGCCCGGAGCTCCGTTCGCGACGACGAGCTGCGCGTCGAAGAACTGGTTCAGGAACGAGACGCTCCCGGGAAGCACGATCGCGCCGTAGAGAGGAAACTCGGGGTCCGTCACCTCGTCGGGCGCGCCCGGCGACGGCGTCCGAGGCCCCGACGCGTTGAGCTGGAAGGGGACGATGTTCGGCGGCTGCCAGCGCCTCACCGCGCCCGCGACGGCCGCCGGAAGCCCGTCGAGATTCACGGTCGGCTTGTCGAGCACCTGCGCGAGGCCGTTGCCGGTGTAGAGGACCGGCAGCGTGATCGTCACCGTCGTCCCCGAGAACACGAACCCCACGGCGAAGTTGAACGCGTCGAAGTCCTGCTGGGTGATCGTGATCCCGCGGGCCTGGAGGTCCGCGAGCGTCAGCCGCGTGACGGAGGCCGAGGCGAGGAGGATCTGCCTGACGTGCAGGGTCGCGAGCGAGGGTTCCGCGTTCGCGAGGACGCGGCCGGACGCGCTCTCGACGAGCCGGATATTCGAGAGCAGGTAATCGCCTTCGCGCTGGAACCCGGGGAGGAAGAACGTCCCTCCCGGCGCCGTCTCGTAGGGGATCGCCTGCGGCAGCTCGGGCCCCGAAAGGTCGCCGACGACCGTGAGGCCGGGCACCGAGCCCGGCGCGGCCGCTCCGCAGGCTCCACCCGACCCGTAACACGTGCGCACGCGGGCCGCCTCGCCCACGTTGATCGTCTGCTCGGCGTCCGTCGTCAGCGCGTCGGCGTAGAGCGCGAGCCGCGCGCCCGAGACCTGGAGCTGCGCGACGCCGAGCGGAGCGCCCGATTGCGCGGCGAGGCGCGTTGCGCCGGCGGCGAACACCGCCGACACGGCGACGAGAATGCGAACAATGCGCAGGCGGCGGCGCTCTGTCCTCTCGAAGCGCGGGCGCGGCTCCGCCGGACCCGCTTCTTCGGGCCCGCCACAGAGACGTGCAGGCCTCCGGCGAAACGCCATCGACACGCCCTTGAGAGACTCGGCTTCCGGATCCGCTCCGGGACGAAGATGGATCTAAAGTGCTGGCCCGGCTTCATATCACGACGGATTCGAAAATGCCAAGTTGGCTTCGAAGCCGCCGCCCAAAGCCTTCACGAGGTTCACGCTCGCGACCATGCGGCGGGTCAGGATGTCCACGGCGGCGCGCTCGTTCGAGAGGGCGACGGTCTGTGCGGTCACGACCTCGAGGTACGTCGTGATGCCGCCCTCGTAACGGTTCTCCGCGAGCCGGAAAGCCTTCTCGGCGGCGGCGACGACGGCGGCCTGCTGCTTCTCCTCGTCCGCGAGGAGCCGGACGGCGGCGAGCTGGTCCTCGACCTCCTGGAAGGCCCGGAGAGCCGTCTCGCGGTAGGCCGCGACCGCGGCGTCGTACTCGGCGCGCCTTTCGTCGGTGACGGCCCTCCTTCGCCCCGCGTCGAAGAGCGTCGCGAGGGCCGCGGGACCGACGGACCACACGAAGGAAGGCGCCGAGAAGAGCTTCGAGAGGGTCGTGGCGACGAAGCCGGCGGACGCGTCGATCGACACCGTCGGGAAGTAGGCCGCGGTCGCGACGCCGACGAGGGCGTTCGCGGCGGCCACCTGCCTCTCGGCGGACGCGACGTCCGGCCGGCGCTCGAGGAGCTCCGAGGGGAGAAGGCCCGGGACCGCCGGCGGCCCGACGGCGATCTTCGCGGGCGGGATCGTGAGGTCGGCGGGCGCCTTGCCGACGAGGAACGCGATCGCGTGCTCGGTCTGGGCGCGCGAGAGACGGGCCTCGATGACCTGCGCGCGCGTCGCCTCGAGAAGCGTCTCGGCCTGCGCGACGTCCACGCCCGACACGACGCCCTGGTCGTGCCGGTTCCGCGTCACCTTGAGGGCGCGTTCCTGGGCCTCGGCGTTCTCGGCGAGGAGCGCGATCTGCGCGTCGAAGCCGTGAAGCTGGTACCAGTCGACGGCCAGCTCGGCCTGCATCGAGAGCCGGACGTTCTCGAGGTCCGCCCCGGCGGCCTCGGCGCCCGCGACGCTGGACTCCACGTTGCGGCGAACGCGCCCCCAGAGGTCGAGCTCCCACGAGGCGTCCCCGGTCGCCGAGTACGTCGTCGCCGTCGCCACGACGGGCGCCTCTCCGGGAACGCTCGTGTGGACGCGCGCCCGGGTCACGCCGGCTCCGGCCGTCACGGTCGGGTAGAAGTCCGCCCGCGACTGGCGAACGACCGCCCGCGCGGCGCGGTAGCGGGCCTCGGCCTGCGCGATCGTCGTGTTGGCCGACGCGACCTCTTCCTCGAGGGCGGAGAGGCCCGGATCGCCGAAGAGCGCCCACCATGCGCCCCGCGGGAGGTGGTCGTCCGGCGCGGCGACGCGCCACTCGGACGGATCGACGGGCGCCTCCTTGAAGGCGGCCGGGGACACGGTCTCGGGCTTGTGATAGTCCGGCCCGACGGCGCAGCCCGGCAGGACGAACGCGAGCGCGAGGGCGAGCGCGAGGGCGCGCCCGAGCCCGTCAGGACGCGGGCGCATCCGCGAGCTCCGGCGGCGCGGCGCGCCGCTTCCGCCGTTCGGCGAGGCGCAGCCGCAGCCTGTCGAGGTAGAGGTAGACGACCGGCGTCGTGAAGAGCGTGAGCATCTGGCTGAAGACGAGGCCGCCGACGATCGCGATGCCGAGCGGCCGCCGAAGCTCGGCGCCGACGCCGCTTCCGAGCGCCAGCGGCAGGCCGCCGAGGAGCGCGGCCATCGTCGTCATCGTGATCGGCCGGAATCTCAGGATGCAGGCCTGGAAGATCGCGTCCTCGGGGCTCTTTTTCTCCTTGCGCTCGGCTTCGATCGCGAAGTCGATCATGAGGATCGCGTTCTTCTTGACGATCCCGATGAGAAGGATGATCCCGATGAGCGCGATCACGCTGAGGTCCGTGCGGGTCAGGAGCAGCGCGACGAGCGCCCCGACGCCCGCGGACGGCAGCGTCGAGAGGATCGTGACGGGGTGCATGAGGCTTTCGTAGAGGACGCCGAGGACGATGTAGACGGTCAGGAGGGCCGCGAGAATGAGGATGGGCTCGTTCGCGAGCGATTCCTGGAACGCCTTCGCCGTTCCCTGGAAGCTCGGGCGGATCGCGGTCGGCAGGCCGATCTCGGCCTCGGCGCGGTTGATCTCGTCGACGGCGTCGCCGAGCGCGACCCCCGGCGCGAGGTTGAACGACAGCGTCACGGACGGGAACTGACCCTGGTGGTTGATCGCGAGGGGCGCGGTCGAGCGCTCGTAACGCGTGAAGGCGCTGAGCGGGACCTGGGTGCCGTCCTGGGCTTTGACCCAGATCGATTTCAGGCTGTCCGG
>DATJXB010000161.1:0-5564 GCA_035500755.1 Thermoanaerobaculia bacterium
TACGAGCCAAATTTGGCGTCGTCCCCGATTTGATCCCGGACTACCTCGCGCTCGTGGGCGACAGCGCCGACGGCTATCCGGGCATCCCGGGCATCGGGCGCGTCACGGCCGCGCGGCTCCTCGACGCGCGCGGGCCGATCGAGAGCTGGCCCGAGGACGCGCTCGGCGAGAACCGTGAGCGGGCTCTCCTCTTCAAGCGCCTCGCGACGCTCCGGACGGACGCGCCCCTCTTCCGCGACGTGGATGAGCTGCGCTGGCGCGGGCCGACGCCGGCTTTCGCTCCGTGGGCCGCCCGCGCCGGCGAGCCCGGGCTCGAGGCCCGGGCCGGCGCGGCGGCGGTCAGTCTGCCTTGACCGGCTTCCAGGTCTTGTCCGGGTTGTAGCGCTCCATCGTCCGGAAGTCCTCGAGCGTCTTGTCCCCGAAGTCCTTCTCGTAGACGACACCCTCGTGGCTCACGATGAAGGTCTTCACGCCCGTGACCCCGTACTCCGCCGGCGCCGCGACGAGGGCGAAGCCGCCGATCATCGCCCCCTCCACGACGAAGTCCAGCTGGCCGAGGTGAGCCGCGGGGCCCTGGCCCTTCAGGACCTTGAAGAAGTAGCCGTGGTACGGCTTCACCTTGTCGGAGTAGCCCTCGGCGATCGCGTTCGCGACGTTCTCGCCGATCGGTCCTTCCCATTTCCCGTCCGCCGTGCGCCACGCGAGGCCGTTCTGCTCGCCCGGCGTCGCGATGATGTGCTGCGCGTACTGGTTCACGCGCGAGCCGTCGTGCTTCGTCTCGGCGTACTCCCGCTGCGCCTCGACGTAGCCTTCGCAGATCTGGATCGCGTCGAGCTCGTTGTGTCCGATCCGCCGGTAGAGGATCTCCTGCGCACCCGCCTTCGAGTCGAACCTCCAGCCCTTCGCCGCCTTGACGATCGGAATCGGCGAGGGGTAATCCTCGTCGCCGATGACGAGGATCATCCGGCCGGGGTGCTTCTTGTCCGGGACGATCTCGTGCTTCTCGAGAGCCCGGCGGGCGAACGCGCCCGCCTGATTGCGGTCCTGCACGGCGTCCTTGGACGTCACGAGGTTGATGCCGTCCGGGCCGAGGATCTTCGCGAGGGCCGGGACGTCGAAGCGCGCGGCCGCTGTGATCAGCGCCTCGGCGGCGGCCTTCGGAGAGGAGAAAGTCTCCTGCTTCGGAGCGGCCGCCGGCGCGGCCGCCGAGAGATTGCCTTCGAAAGCGAAGAGCAAGGGGAGGGCGAGAATCGCGCCGATAATCCCGCGGCGCGCGGCGCTCGGGACCACTCGAAGAAATTCCTTCTTCTTCGTATTCATCTTCATCTCCCCCTCACCGACGCCTTCCGCCGCCGCCGCCGCCGCGGGAACCGCCGCCGCCGCCGCGCCCGCCGAGGCTCGACGAGCCGCGCGAGCTCGCGGACGAGGCGCTGCGCCCGCTGAAGCCGCTGGAACCGCCGAAGCCGCTCGAGCCGCCGCGCGACCCGCCGCCGCCCACGTCTCGGCTGCCCACGCGGTCCGCGCCGCCGCCTGCGGAACGATCGCTGACGCCGGCCGAGCCGCCGCGGCCGCCGGCACCGCCGACGCCGCCGACGCCGCCAACGCCGCCGGCACCACCTACGCCGCCGGCACCCCCGACGCCGCCGGCACCGCCGACACCGCCAGCACCGCCAACACCGCCGCGGCCGCCGGCACCGCCGACGCCACCCACGCCGCCCACGCCGCCGGCACCGCCCACACCACCCCGTCCGCCGACGCCACCGCGTCCGCCTGCTCCGCCGCGAGATGAGCCGCCGAATTTGTTGGCGGCCTTGTTGCTGCCGTAAGGTGTCCCGCCGCGGTGCGACGGGTTGTGGTTCCAGCTGCCGCCGCCCTGGCCGCGGTTTCCGCCGTTGATGTTCGTGTTGCGGTTGAAGTTGTTGTTGACGTTGACGTTGACGTTGCCGCCGCCCCAGCCGCAGCCGCAGCACGAGCCGCCCCAGATGGCGGCGCCCATCACGAAGCCCGCGCTGAACGTGAAGAACGCGGCGCCGGGCGTGTACGGCGGGTAGTAGACGGGCGGGTACGGGTAGGGCGGCGGGGGATAGACGTACGCCGGGTTGTAAGACGGGACGTAGACGACCTCGGGGTTCGAGTTCTGGATGATGATCGTCTCCTTCGACTCGATCACCTTCGTCTCGACCTTCATCTGCTCGTTCGACTTGAGCGCGCCCTTCTCCTCCGCTTTCTTCCTCATCCGCTGGCAGGACTCCATGACCTCTTTCTGCTGATCGAGGAAGGCGTTGCCGAGGTCGGTCGTCCACTGGATGTCGTCCGTGAGGCGCTTCAACGCGTCGGGGACGGCGGCCATCGACTGGACCGACGGGTCCCACGGCTGCTTCGCCACGGCGTCCGCGAGCGCCTTGTCCTTCAGACTCTTGTTCTTCTCCATCCACTGCTTGAGCTGGACGAGCTCGAGCGGGTACGTGGAGGCCGCGAGGCACTGCGCGAGGAGGTCGTCCGGATAGAGGGCGATCGGCGCGACGAGCGAGTCGAGCTGGTCCGCCGTGAGCGGCTTGTCCTCGTCCGCTTTGGCGGGAGCCGCGCTGGCCGCGGCCGGCGGCGAGGCGGCGGGCGCGCTCTGTGCGAGGAGCATCGTCTCGCCGGGCAGAAGGAGGCATGCGCAGGCGATCGCGACGAAGCTCCGGCCGGCGCGATTCGTGATGACGTGAAAGATCGCTCGTCTTTTCATGGCGCGGGCTCCTGCTGCTGGATCTCGAGCCGGATCATATAAGCGTTCGCTCCGGATCGGCATGGTGACATGTCGCCATGAGTGGCGGGCGGTGGCCAAGCCTCCGCCCACGGCGGGCGACGCGAGGCACCGCCGAGCCTCCTCAAGTCCCTGATCCGACGGGATCTTCCGGGGACCCGTGCCGCGAATCCGACGTGGCACCACGTTCGCTGTGCCGCAAGAAAGCCGCCAGTTGAGGCTGTGAACAGGAGGTCTTCCATGTCCAAACCCGCCGTTCGCCTCGAGCACGACCTGCTCGGCGATCTCAACGTTCCCGCCGACGCCTACTACGGAGTCCAGACCGCTCGCGCGCTCGAGAACTTCCACATCTCCGGAGTCGAGCTCCGCCTTTACCCGGACCTCATCAAAGCGTTCGCGATGGTCAAGCTCGCGGCCGCGCGCGCGAACTTCGATTGCGGCCAGTTCAGCAAGGAGATCCTGAAGGGCATCGAAGGGGCCTGCCAGGAGATCATCGCGGGCAAGCTCCGCGACGAGTTTCGCCTCGACGTCTTCCAGGGCGGCGCGGGCACGTCCACGAACATGAACGCGAACGAGGTCATCGCGAACCGCGCCCTCGAGCTCATGGGGAAAAAGAAGGGCGACTACAAGGCCTGCGATCCGCACGACCACGTGAACTGCTCGCAGTCCACGAACGACGCCTACCCGACCGCCCTCCACGTCGGGATGGCGCTCGGCAACGTCCGGCTCGTTGCGGCGATGAAGGAGCTCATCCAGGCGTTCCGGAAGAAGGGAAAGGAGTTCTCGTCGATCCTCAAGATGGGCCGGACCCAGCTCCAGGACGCGGTGCCCATGACGCTCGGGCAGGAATTCAACGCCTTCGCCGAGACGCTCGCGGGCGAGGTCCTCGCGCTCGAGCGGATCCAGAACGTCCTCTGCGAGACGAACATGGGCGCGACGGCGATCGGGACCGGCCTGAACGCGCCCGAGGGCTACGCCGAGAAGTGCACGAAGCACCTCGCGAAGGTGACGGGGTTCCCGATCACGCTCGCCCCGGACCTGATCGAGGCGACGCAGGACACGCAGTCGTACGTTCTCTATTCGTCCTGCATGAAGAGCCTCGCGATCAAGCTCTCGAAGGTCTGCAACGACCTGAGGCTCCTCTCGTCCGGCCCGCGCTGCGGCCTCAGGGAGATCAACCTCCCCGCCAAGCAGCCCGGCTCGTCGATCATGCCGGGGAAGGTCAACCCCGTCATCCCCGAGGTCGTGAACATGGTCTGCTTCCGCGTGATCGGCAGCGATCTCACGGTCTCGATGGCGGCCGAAGGTGGGCAACTCCAGCTCAACGTGTTCGAGCCCGTCATCGCTGCGTGCATCTTCGAGGCGCAGACGATGTTCATCAACGCCGCGAGGACGCTCCGCGTCCACTGCGTGGACGGCATCACGGCGAACGCGGACGTCCTCAAGCACTACGTCGAGTACTCGATCGGCACGGTCACGGCGCTCAACCCCGTCATCGGCTACGACAAGGCGACGGAGCTCGCCGCCGAGGCCATGAAGACGGGGAAAGGCATCCTCGAGATCCTGCGCGCGAAGAAGATCCTCACGGAGAAACAGATCGCCGAGGTCCTCGACCCGCAGGCGATGACCGGCCAGAAGCATCCCGTCAAGGCATGAGACTCGCGCGTACCGCCCTCCTCGCCGCCGCGGGCGCGGCGTGCCTCCTGGCCTCGGCCGCGGCGGCCGGGGAGTGGCGGCCCTTCTCGGCCACGTGGACGCTCGCGGGAACGCGCACGACCCTTCCGACCGAGGGCGCGCGCCCTGCCGCCGTCGTGCACGTCTCGGGCTCGCTCGTGACCACGAAGGGCGACGTGATCGGCCGCGGTTTCTACGGAGAGGTGATCGGCTTCGACGACGGCGGGACGCTCCTCGTCGGCCGCGCCGTCTTCACGGACGAGCGCGGCGACAAGGTCTTCGCGACGCTCAGGGCGCAGCCGCTCGGCACCGGCCGGACGGCCACAGGGACGATCACGGGCGGCACGGGCCGCTGGGCCGGCCTGGAAGGGGACTTCACGTTCTCGTGGACGTTCGTCGTCGAGGCCGAGGGCGACGAACTCCACGCGCTCTCGGTGAACGTCGAGGGCCGGGCCCGGAAGGGGACGCCCGCGCCGCCGAGGACGCCGTCGACCGCATCGGCGGAGCCCCCGAAATGAGCGCCGTCGCGAAAGCCTGGGTTTCCCGCGGCGCCACGATCGCGCTCGGCGCCGTGATCTGGCTCTGGCCCGTGCCGGAGGGCCTCACGGCGCCGGCCTGGCGCCTCTTCGCGATCTTCGCCGCGACGATCTTCTCCGTCATCGTCGGCGCGTTCCCGATCCTGACGGCCTCCGTTCTCGCGGTGGCCGTCTGCGTCCTCTCTCGCGTCCTCCCGCCGGCGAAGGCGTATGCCGGCTTCGCGAACGGCACGATCCTCCTCATCGTCGTCGCGTTCCTCGTGGCCAGGGCCATCGTGAAGTGCGGCCTCGGGCAGCGCCTCGGCCACCCCGTCGTGACGCTGTTCGGGAAATCGACGCTGGGACTCGGATACAGCGTCTTCGTCCTCGACGCCGCCATCGCGCCCGCTTTCCCGAGCGACACGGCGCGCTCGGGCGTCCTCTACCCGCTCGTCCTGTCGCTCGCCGAGGGCTCGGGCTCGAAGCCCGACGACGCGACTCGCAAGAAGACGGGCGCCTACCTCATGTTCTGCGGAATGGCGACGCTCAGCCTCTCGTCGGCGCTCTGGCTGACAGCGATGGCGGGCAACCCCCTCGGAGCGGAGATCGGCAAGTCGCTGGGCCTC
>DATJXB010000162.1:0-8928 GCA_035500755.1 Thermoanaerobaculia bacterium
CAGAAGACGTCACAGTAGCGCGCGAGCTTTTCGCGCGCGACGCGCGGCACGATCTCTTCCGCGACGAGACGGACCCACTCGGCCCGGTTCTGCCGGAACTCGGGCGGGATCTCGTGCGCGGCGAGGAGCGTCGGCACCAGGCGCGGCAGGCCTTGCTCACCGTCGAGGCGGCGCAGGAGCTCGAGCGCGCGGATTTCGTCGCGGACGGTCAGCCCGTAGCCGGACTTGGCCTCCGCGGTCGTCGTTCCGTGCGCGAGCATCGCGGCGAGGCGCCGGCGCACCGCGTCCTCGAGCTCGCCGTCGCTGGCCGCCCGCGTCGCGCGTACCGTCGCGTTGATCCCGCCGCCCTCGGCGGCGATCGTGGCGTAGCTCTCGCCGGCCAGGCGCCGCCCGATCTCGACGCCGCGGTCGCCCAGCCAGACCGGATGCGTGTGCGCGTCGACGAGGCCGGGGACGACGGCGTGGCCCCCGGCGTCGAGCGAGACGTCGGCCGCCTTGCCGGCAAACTCGCGGCGATAGTCGCTCTCCGAACCGACGAAGACGAGGCGGCCGTCCTCGGCGCGAATCGCGGCGTCCTTGACGCGGCGGATCTCGCCTTGGGCCTTGCCCGCCCGCGCCGTCGTGCCGACGGGTGTGGCGAGCGTGCCGATGTTGCGGATTTCGAGAGAGCTCATCGCGAGGCGAACCCTATCGCGTTGGCCGACCCAGCTGTTGTACGGATGCCGTGCTCGGGGTCAGGTCTCTCGCGTTTTCGGAGCGACGCCGCGAGGTTCCGAAGGCCGCAAGGCAGATGAGCTCCGAAAACCAAAGACTTGACCCCATCGAAGCGCGCAGGCCTGACTGGCGGAGTGCTGCTTTCCGTAAGTGATTTTTTCGCCGCGGGACTTGCGGGCTGCCCGTGCCCTCGCCTTTATCCCGCCGTCTCTTCCTTCGGTGCCTTGCGCGTCAGATACGAGAGCGGCCGGTCCCGGTCGTCCTCGTCGCGGTCGAAGTCGAGGACCTGCTGGAAGAGCTCGATCATCTTCTGGAGCTGCAGGCGGAAGTTTGCGCGCTGCATCTTGAGCTCGTGGATCGCCTTCTCGATCTCCGCCGCGCGCTGCATGGCGCTGTGGGTGAGCCGCTCGGCCGAGTCCTCGGCTTCGCGGACGACGAGCTCGCCTTCCTTGCGCGCCGCCGCGCGGATGTCCTCGGAAGCCTCCTGCGCGGACAGGAGCGTCTGCTTCAGGATGCGCTCGCGCTCGCGGTGCTCCTCGTTTTCCTGTTCGAGGCTGCGCAGGCGCGCGTCGAGGTCCGCGTTCTCCCGGGCGAGCGCCTCCATGTCTTCGGCGGCGTCCGTCAGGAACTGCTGGACCTCGGCCGGGTCGAGGCCCTTCCACTTGCGCGAGAACTCGCGCTTCTGAATCTCGAGCGGGGTCATCCGTGGGCGCATGGGGTCCTCCTGGCCGGTCGGGTCACATCGAAAAGGCGAGCCGCGCGACGAAGCGCGAGACGAGATAGATCAGGAGCAGCACGAAGAGGGGCGACAGGTCGATCCCGCCCGTCCGCGACGGCGGCAGGAGGCGGCGAAAGGGGCGGAACATCGGCTCGGTGACGGCCCACAGGAACCGGACGATCGGGTTGCGGGGATCGGGGCTGACCCACGACACCAGCGCCGCGATGATCACGATCCACTGGAGCGCGCGGAGCGCGTAGAGGATCACGTCGACGAACGCGCCGGCGGCCGAGCCGCCGACGCTCACGCCGCCTCCCGGGGTCCGAAGAGCGCCGTGCCGACCCGCACTTCCGTCGCGCCCTCTTCGACGGCGACCGCGAAGTCGTGGCTCATCCCCATCGAGAGCTCGGGCAGCGGCCGCCGGAACTCGCCGGCGAGCCGTTCGCGGAGCTCCGCGAGCCGCCGGAAGTGCGGGCGTGATTTCTCGGGATCCTCGTCGTAGGGCGGGACCGCCATCAGGCCTCGGACCGCGAGGTGCGGGCAGCCGAGCGCGACCTCC
Organism: Thermoanaerobaculia bacterium; assembly: GCA_035500755.1. Taxonomy (GTDB): domain Bacteria; phylum Acidobacteriota; class Thermoanaerobaculia; order UBA5066; family Gp7-AA6; genus DAHUXD01. The sequence continues at coordinate 1,992 of DATJXB010000162.1, forward strand.
ATCAGCCTGGAGACCTGGCCGGGCTCGACGCCCGACTTCGAGGCTTCACCGCCGACGTTGACCTCGATCAGGACGGGCAGCACCCGAGCGCCGGGCGCCTCGCCCAGGAGAGCCTCGAGGCGCATCGCAAGTCGTTCCCTGTCCAGACTTTCCACCGCTGCGAACCATTGTAGCGCCGACTTGGCCTTGTTCGTCTGGAGCGGGCCGATCAGGCGCCACGAAACGCCGGGGAACTCGGTGCCGAGCGCCTCGACTTTCGCCGAGCCCTCCTGCACGCGGTTCTCGCCGAAGAGGGTGAGGCCGGCCGCGGCGGCGCGGCGGACCGTTTCGAGGTTCTGGCCCTTCGTGACCGCCATCAGCGCGACATCCTCGGGGCGGCGGGCGGCTCGGGCGGCCGCGCGCGCGATCGTCTCGAGGATCTCCGCGCGCCGGCGCGTGATCTCCGCGAGCGGCGCGCCGCTCATGGCTCCCGGTGGAAGCGCTCCCCGCCGAGGTTCCGCTCGCTCGCATCGGCGCCGAGGTTGGCGAGGCGGTCGGCCTTCTTGTTGTCCTCGCGCGGCACGTGGGCGATCGCGAACCGCCGGAAGCGCTTGGCGCGCTCGAAGGCTTCGGCGTGGAGCGTCTGGAGGTGCGGCGCCTTGACACGGTAGCGGCCGAGCATCTGCTGGACGAGGAGCAGGCTGTCCGACGCGATCGAGACCTCCGTGGCCGAACGCTCTTCGGCGCGCTTCAACGCGAGCAGGAGCGCCCGGTACTCGGCGACGTTGTTGGTCGTCCTGCCGAGCGCCTCGAAGTGCTCTTCGGCCGGCTGCTCGCCCTCGGCCGAGACGTAGACGCCCGCGCCGGCCGGGCCGGGGTTGCCGCGCGCGGCGCCGTCGATGAAGGCCCGGAAGCGCACGAGTTACGAGCTCGCGGGCTCGTAGTAGAGGATCCGCTTGCAGGTGTCGCAGTACACGATCTCGCGGCCCTGCTTGAGGATCTGGAGTGCCGCGGGGCGGATCTTCACGTGACAGGCGGAACAGGAGCCGTTGACGACGAGCGCGACGGCGAGGCCGTGTTTCTTGTCGATGAGCCGGCGAAACTCCGCGCGGTCGCGCGGCGGGACCTCGGCCTCGAGCCGGGCGATCTCCTCGCGCGCGGCGGTGAGCTGCTCGTTGATCGCGCGCTGCTCGGCGCGCCAGTCCTTCATGCGTTCTTCGTGCTGCTCGGTCTCGGCGGGCAGGGTCGCCTCGCGCTCGGTGAGCTCGGCGCGCGCTTTCTCGATCTCCTCTTCGAGCTCGAGGAAGCGGTCCTCGGTCGTGCGGATCAGCTTCTCGACGCCGTCGATCTCGTTCAACGCCGCCGAGTACTCGCGCGACGACTGCACGCTGCGGAGCTGCCCCTGGTACTTCTTGAGCTTCTCCTTGTGCTCGCCGAGCTCGCCGTCGGCCTTGCGCTTCTCGAGCTCGGCCTCCGTCAGGCGCGCCTTGAGCGCGGCGACGGTCTGAACCTTTTCCTGGAACTCGCGGTCGACTTCGACGAGGTCCTCGGGGACGGTGTCGCGTCGGCGCTCGTTCTCCTGGACGAACCGGATGCGGGTCTGGAGCCGGTAGAGCTGGTCGAGCAGGTCCGTCACCGCCGCTCCCCGGAAATGAAAAAGGGTGTTCCGTTTGTGGAACACCCTTGGTCTCTCGACGCTGTGTGGTTTCGGTCTCGGATCAGGATCCTCAAAATCGCCTTCCGCCTTCCCTCGTCTGGTGGGTCCACCCGGATTCGAACCGGGGTCTGACCGGTTATGAGCCGGTGGCTCTGGACCGCTGAGCTATGGACCCCGATGAATATAACAAACGGGGTCGGCTTGCAAAGCCTGTCTCGCGGTCACCTTATCGTTTCCAGGAACGGCTTCAACTTCTTCGCCCGCGACGGGTGCCTCAGTTTTCTGAGCGCCTTCGACTCGATCTGCCGGATCCGCTCGCGGGTGACGTTGAAGGAGCGGCCGACCTCCTCGAGCGTGTGCTCCGAGCCGTCGCCGACCCCGAAGCGCATCTTCAGGACCTGTTCCTCGCGGGGCGTCAGCGACTTCAGGACCCGCCGCGTCTGGTCCTGCAGGTTGGACACGAGCACCGCGTCGATCGGCGAGAGCACGCCGCGGTCCTCGATGAAGTCGCCCAGATGCGAATCCTCTTCCTCGCCGATCGGCGTCTCGAGCGAGATCGGCTCCTGCGCGATCTTCATGATCTTGCGGACCTTGGAGACCGGCATGTCCATGCGCTTGGCAATCTCCTCGGCGTTGGGCTCGCGGCCGAGCTCCTGGACGAGCGAGCGCGACGTGCGCGTGAGCTTGTTGATCGTCTCGATCATGTGGACGGGGATGCGGATCGTGCGCGCCTGGTCCGCGATGGCGCGCGTGATCGCCTGGCGGATCCACCACGTCGCGTAGGTCGAGAACTTGTAGCCGCGGCGGTGCTCGAATTTCTCGACGGCCTTCATCAGGCCGATGTTTCCCTCCTGGATGAGGTCGAGAAACTGCAGGCCGCGATTCGTGTACTTCTTCGCGATCGAGACGACCAGACGCAGGTTGGCGACGATCAGCTCGTGCTTGGCCTGGTCGGCCTCGGCCTCTCCCTCGCGCACCATGCGCAGCGTCTTCTTGACGTCCTCGTGCGAGACGCCGAACTTCTGCTCGAGCTCGCGGAGCTGCTTCTTGTACTTGCTGATGCGCCGCTTGTAGAAGTCGATCCGCGTCGGGTTCTTTTCCTTCTTCAGAACGTTCGTGTCCTGGCGGATCGTCAGCTCGGGAGCCCCCATCTGCCGGTCGATGTCGCGCAGGATTCCGATCGCGCGGTTCAAGACGGCGGGCGTGAAATCCGCGGCGCGGATCAACTTCGCCATCTCGGCGATCTTGCGGTCGATCGACGCTTCGATGCGCGCGAGGGTCTTGGTGCCCTTCTTGATCGTGCGCGCCTTGAACTTCATCCGTTTGATGTCGGCGTCGAGCGCGCCGATCTTCTTGAACGAGTTGAGAATTCCCTCGATGCGGCGCGCGGAGCGGTCGTCGAGGTTTTCCGCCGGCGTGTCCTCTTCCTCGTCGTCCTCGTCGGACTGGTTGACGAGCTCCTGGACGATGCGCGAGTCGCGGCCCGCGCTCTCGAGCAGCTTCAGGATCTCTTCGAGAACGACCGGGTTGTTGGCGAGCGCCTGGTAGATCTTGGCTTCGCCCTGCTCGATCCGTTTGGCGATGCGGACCTCGCCCTCGCGGTCGAGCAGCTTGACCGTGCCCATCTCGCGCAGGTACATGCGCACCGGGTCGTTGGTCTTCTCGACCGCGTCGCGGGCTTCGTCGGCCGCCTCGCTCTCCTGGGCGGCGCGGCGCCGCGCGGCACGGTCCGGGTCGGTGACGATCTCGATGCCGAGCTCGGCGAGGCGCTCGTAGACCTGCTCGAGGTCCCGAGGCTCCGCCGTCGCCTCGTCGGAGAGGACGGTGTGGATCTCCTCGTAGAGGAGATAACCCTTCTCGCGTCCTCCTTTGACGAGGAGCTGGACTTCGGGAAACTTTTCGTCGATCGCAATGGCCAAGGTCGTCATCCTTTCCGTTTCAACTCGGCGATCCGCCGGCCAACCCGCTCTTTCCGCTGGACGAGCTCCGCAATGTCCGATCCTTCGCTCTCCGCGCGCTTGATGGCTTGCTGGAGCGCAGAGCTCTCCGTCTCCAAATGGTTTGTTTCGAGGGCCTTGAGGAGCTGGTCGACGCCTCTCTCGGTCGGCTCGAAAGATTCATCCAGCGCGATGCCAGAGAGAAACGTCCGCTCGTCATCCGTAAGGTGTGCGATTTGCCGTTGAAAATCAACAGGTCCCAGGGCGGTTCCGGTCTCCCGGAGCGCCGCCACGACCCTCTTTACCCTCGGATCGGTCAAATAATCGTCTTTCAAAGTCCGTAAAATCAGCGAGTTGCGCTCGCCGCCGGCGGTGAGGAAGCGGAGCAGCCTTTTTTCGACCGCCGGCGCTTCCAGAGCGGATAACGCGGCAGCATTCCCCGGCGTTCCCACACTACTAGAACGCGTAATTTCCGGCCGGAGGTTCGCTTTTTCCCCCGACCAGAGCACTTCCAGGGGGATCGAGACTGCCCCGGAGAGCTTTCGGTACTCCTCGTAGCGCAGGACCCGGTCCGGGATCGTGCCGAGAACCTCCTGGATCGCGGCGATCCGGGAGCGCCTTTCGGCCGAGGAAAGGTCGGGCTCGTTGGGGCGGAGGTCCTCCAGAAGCCAGGTCAGGTACTCCGGCGCCTCCTCGATCCGCGCCGCCAGCGCCTCGGGCCCTTCGCGGGCGAGCAGGTCATCCGGGTCTTCGCCCTCGGGAAGCCTCGCGACCCGTGCCGCGAACCCCTGCGCGAGCAGGAGCATGAGGGCGCCTCGCGTCGCGTGGCGCCCGGCCGAGTCGCCGTCGTAGCAGACGATCGCGCTCGGACAGAGGCGGCGGAGTTTCTCGGTCTGTTCGGGCGTGAGCGCCGTGCCCATGGACGCGACCGTCTCGGTCACGCCCGCGCGCACGAGCGCGAGGTGGTCGAAGTAGCCCTCGACGAGGACGACGCGGTCGCGGCGCCGGATCGACTCGCGCGCTTCGGAGAGGCCGTAGAGCAGCCGCTTCTTCGAGAAGATCGGCGTCTCGGGCGAGTTGAGGTACTTCGGCTCGCCTTCGGGGGAGAGTGCGCGGCCGCCGAAGCCGACGGGCCGCCCGCGCTCGTCTCTCAGGACGAAGAGGAGCCGATCCCGAAAGCGGTCGTAGGCGCCCTTGCCCTCGGTGCGCGTCTGGAGGAGCCCGGCTTCGACGAGGAGGTCTTCGGGGTAAGCGGCCGAGATTGCCTTGCCGATCGTTTCCCAGGCATCCGGCGCGTAGCCCAGTCCCATCGCCTTCGACATCGCCTCGGGCACGCCGCGGCCGGCGAGGTACTTCGCCGCCGGGTTGCCGGGGCGCGCGAGCCGCTCGGCGTAGAAGCGCTGGGCGGCGGCGACGGCTTCGTAGAGGCGGTCCCGCCGGTCGTCGCGCGGGCCGCGCCGCTGACGCTTCGGGATCGCGACGCCGAAGCGCGCGGCGAGCGCTTCGACGGCGTCGGGGAAGTCGAGCCGGTCGATCTCGCGGACGAAGCGGATGACGTCGCCCCCGGCGCCGCAGCCGAAGCAGTGGTAGAGGCCCTTGTCGCGGTCGACCGTGAAGGAGGGTGTGCGCTCGTTGTGGAACGGGCAGAGCCCCTTCCACGAGCGTCCCGCCTTCTTCAGCGCGGTGTGGTCGCCGATGACCGCGACGATGTCGGCGGCGCTTCGGAGCTCGGCGAGGACGTTGTCGTTGATGTCGAGATCGGACATGGGCTCGAGAGGAGTCCTTCTTATCGCAGTTCGAGGATCGTGGCTCCGTTGCCGCCTTCGTTCTTCCCGCCGGGGCGCATCGAGGCGACCGACGCGTTGCCCCGGAAGTGCTCGCGCAAGCCGTCGCGGAGCCGGCCGGTACCGTGGCCGTGGATCACCCTGAGGTTCGAGGCGCCGGAGACGAGCGCCTGATCGAGAGCCTTCTCGACGGCGTCGATCGCCTCGTCCACCCGCTGCCCGATGACGTTGACCTCGGCGGTGGGACCCGTGGAGTCGCGGGAATCGGGAATCGGGAAGCGTGAACCGGAGGCGCCGTCCCGTCGGTTCCCGGTTCCCGGCTTGCGGTTCACGGCTCCCGCCGGTTCGAGCTCGCCTCGCCGCACCCGCAGCCGCTTGCTCCCGATCTCCATCTGCGCCCAGTCGCCGTCGAAGGACACGACGAGCCCCTCGGCGCCGAGGCCGCGGACCCGGGCGCGTGAGCCGGGCTCGACCGTCCGCGCGATCGCTTCTTCCGCTTCGCGCGCGGCGGCGACGACCGGCTCGATCCCGGCGGCCTGCGACGCTCCCTCCACGAGACGGGCGGCCGAGGCCTGCGCCAGGCGCGCCGACGCCGACCGCGCGCCCTCGAGCTCTTTCTCGACACGGCGCTTGAGCTCGGCTTCGGCGCGCTCGAAGCCGGCCAGGCCCTGGGCGAGCATGCGCGCGCGTTCGTCCGCGAGCTGCCGGCGCTCGCCCTCCAGGCGCTCGGACTCGCGGGCGGCGAGCGCGCGCTGCTCGGAGAGGCGCCGCTCGCCTTCGCGCAGCCGCTCGAGCGCCTGCTCGGCCTCCGTCTCGGCCCGCTCGCGGCGCTTCCAGGCCTCGCCGAGGATCGCCGTGGCCCGCTCGATCAGACTCTCCGGGAGACCGCGGTCGCGCGCGACCGACAGAGCGTGGCTCCTCCCCGCGAGGCCCGCGTGGAGCCGGTAGTTGGGACGTCCGGTCGCGTCGTCGAACTCCATGGCGGCGCAGAGCGCGTCCGGGCGCGAGGCTGCAAAGGTCTTGATCGCTGAGAGGTGCGTCGTCGCGAGAACGCGTCCGCCCCGGTCGACGAGCGCCTCGAGGTAGGCGCGCGCGATGGCGCTGCCTTCCTCGGGGTCGGTCGCGCCGCCGATCTCGTCGAGGAGCGCGAGCGTGCCCGGGCCGGCCTCCGCGAGGATCCGGGCGAGGCGCTCCATCGAGGAGGAGAAGGTGGAGCGGTCGGCGAGGATCGCCTGCGCGTCGCCGATTTCGGTGCGGATCGCGCGAAAGACCGGCAGCCGGGTGCCGGCTGCCGCCGGGATCGGGATCCCGCACTGGGCGAGCATCGAGAAGAGGCCCGCCGTCTTCAGCACGACGGTCTTGCCGCCGGCGTTGGGGCCCGACACGACGAGGAGGCGTCGGTCCGGGGGCAGCTCGACGTCGAGCGGCACGGCGGCCGACCCCTCCCGGGCGTCGTCGAGCGCGCGGCGGCGCAGCTTCTCGAAGCGGGCGTCGAGGAGCGGGTGACGCGCGCCGCGCAGCGTCCACGCGCCGTCGTCGGAGATCTCCGGCAGCCGTCCTTCGCCCGTCTCCCCGAAGCC
>DATJXB010000163.1:0-2234 GCA_035500755.1 Thermoanaerobaculia bacterium
CGGCGGCGTTCACCGCGGGAATCGCCGCGCCGGTCTGGAGACCGGAGCTCCGCCACGCGCTGCTCGCCGTCCCGCGCACGACGGTGACCTGCGAGGCCGCCGACGGCCTGCTCGCGGCGCTGCTCGAAGGCGAGATCGCCGCGGGCGACGAGACGCGGCTCCGGAGCCACCTCGCGCGCTGCGCCGGCTGCACCGAATCGGCGGCGGCCCTTTCGGGCATGCGCTCGCTCGCGGCGCCCGCGCCTCCCCCGTGGCTCGCGACGCGCCTGGCCGCGGCAAAGCCGGCGGCGCGCCAGAAGTCCTTCTGGCGGAAAGCGCTCTCCGGGCGCATGGTCGTGACCTACGCCTACGCGGCGGCGGTCCTCGTGATGCTGCTCGGCCTGAACCCGACCGCCGTCGTCCGCAAGGCCGGCTTCGCGTCGCTCGGCGAGAGCACGCGCAACGCCGTGACGGTGGCCGAGAGCTCGATCGGCGACCGCCTCGGCGCGATGCAGGAGCGGGCGCTGCGCACGCTCGCCGTGTGGCGGGGCCACATCGGCGGCTACGGGCGCGCCGCGGTTTCGAACGCGCTCGGGTTCGTGTTTCGTCCCGAACCGAAGAAGGCGCCGGCCCGTCCGAACCTCGGCAAGGAAGGCGGCGCGGTCGCCGCGCCCGGCGACGTGATGCTCGCGGGCGGCGCGTCGGCGGAACCTTTTCGGTCCCTTTTTCGTGTCTAGGAGCGACGGACAGTCGACGAGGAGAATGCGATGAACGACACACTGAACCCCCAACCCGCAGCGCCGGCGCCCCAGGCGCCCCCGGCTCCCGCCCTGCCGACGCCGCCGCCTTACGTGATCGTGGACCGCAAGTCGCCCGCGCTGGCCGGCTTCCTGTCCTTCTTCCCCGGACTCGGGCACCTGTATCTCGGCCTCTACCCGCGCGCGTTCGCGATCGGCGGCGCCTTCATCCTGGGCATCATGATGACGTCGCACGGGCGTTCCGGCGAGTTCTTCGGACCGCTCATCGCGTTCGTCTGGTTCTTTGCGGTCATCGACGCGGTGCGCCAGGCCAAGGCAATCAACCGGGGGCAACTTGCAGAGAGCGGCTTCGCCGGTCAGGCTCAGTTGAAGCGCGCCGCATCGGGCACCGGGGGGCTGACTTGGGGAGTCATCCTGATCGGACTCGGCGGCCTGTGGCTGCTGAACAGCTATGACCTGCTCGATCGGGTGCTCGATGCGATTCCCGAATGGGGAGGCCCGGCCGCGTTCATCCTGTTCGGACTCCTACTCGTCGTAAGCCACATCCGGAAAGTCCGCCGCGAGAACGAGGCTCAGACCGGGATGCCGCCGCGGAGTCAGTAGGCAGAAGGCAACAGGCAGGAAGCAGCGGGAGGCGAGAGCCTCCCGCTCCGTGTTTCTAGCGCCGCTTGAAGTGCTTCTCCAGATCCTCTTCCGACATCGCGAGCACGACCGGCCGGCCGTGCGGACACGTGAAGCGGTCGCGCGTCTTCGCCCAGTCGGAGAGCAGGTGCCGGATCTCCTCCGGCGCGAGATGGTACCGGATCGTCACCGCCGAGCGGCAGGCGAGGCTCGCCGCGAGCCGGTCGCGCCGCAGCGTCTCGTCGGCCGAGCCGTTTTCGGCGAGCGCGGCGAGCGCCTGGCGGAGAGTGTCCGCCGGGCCGCGCTCGGTCGCCTCGGCCGGCAGCGCCGCGATCGCGTAGGACCGTCCCGACATCGGCTCGATCTCGAAGCCGGACGCCGCGAGATCGGCGCCGCGCGCGGCGAGCGTCTCGACCTCTTCCGGCGTCGCCTCGAAGAGCGCGCGCACGAGGAGCTTCTGCGACAGGACGCGGCCCGACGCGACGCGGTCGCGGATACGCTCGTACAGCGTGCGCTCGTGCGCGGCGTGCTGGTCGATCACGAGCAGTCCCTCCGGACCGCTCGCGACGATGAACGACTCGCGATGCTGGCCGATCGGGACGATGTCCGGCACCTTCTTCTCGGCCGGCGCCACCGCCGCGGCCGCTGCGACTGAGGCTTCGCCGGAAGGCACCGGCGGCGGCGACGGGACGCCGACCGGCACGCCGGGCGGCGCCGCGAACGGGTCGCGGTACGACGCCGGCGGTTCGGCGAGGATCAGGCCCGTCGGCACCGGGCGCAGGCGGCGCTCCTCCTTGCCGGCGAGCAGCGCCGAGTGCAGCGCGTGGTACACGAGGCGGAAGGCCGTCGCGGCGTCCGCAAACCGCACCTGCGTTT
>DATJXB010000164.1:0-9679 GCA_035500755.1 Thermoanaerobaculia bacterium
ACCCCATTCCCCAGGCAGGATTTCAGCGTTGACCCCATTCCCCTGTGAGGCGGGGGCGGGCGAGCCGATAAGATCCCCGAATCCACCCTGAACCGAACCTGAAGCTAGGAGGCCCGATGATCGTCCCGAGTTCCCAGGCGCCGCGCTGTTCCGTTTTCGCCGCCGCGCTCGTCGCCGCCGCGTGTCTGGCTCCCGCGCGGCCCGCGCTCGGACAGGATTGGTCGGCGATGGAGCAGCAGGTCGCCCGCGCTCGCGCGCGGCAGACGCCGGGCTCCGTCAGGAAGCTGTCGGCGGAAGACGAACCGGAATACGGAACTCAGGACGAGACGGTCGTCGCCGTCGATGCCTATGCTTTCCAGGGGGCCCAGTCCGGCGACCATTTGAACGACGACGGCAACGGCTATCGTCACCTCGAGGCGTCGGCGAGCGGGTATCTCGCAGCCTCCGTGAGCCTGCCGGGCGGCGTCATGATCGAGTCGCTCGGGATCAACGCCTGCAGCACGACCGGAGACCTCGCGATCTCGCTGTACGACGGCAATTTCTCCGGGCAGCCCATCGTGCTGATCGACACGCTGACGACGTTCAGCACGGGTTGCAGCGCCTACGCGCACTTCCCCAGCCCGGGGACGCTCTATCAGAACCCTCGCCTGCATCCGCTCTATCTCGTCATTCACTGGGAAGGCCCGACCGACGGGTCGCTCAAGTTCAATTCCGCCTCCGTCGGATTCAAGCGGGTCGTCTCGCCCGCGCCGGCGATGGCGACGTTCAACGACGTCGCGACCGGCGATCCGTTCTTTCAGTTCATCGAGGCCCTCGCCGCATCCGGGATCACGGCCGGTTGCGGCAACGGAAACTTCTGCCCCAACGCGCCGCTCACGCGAGGCCAGATGGCGGTCTTCCTGAGCAAAGCGCTCGGCTTGCACTGGCAGGACGCGTCATGAAGACGCGCCTTTCCGCCGCCCTCGCCCTGCTCCTCGCGCTCCCGCTCGCCGCCGCCGATCCGCCGAAAGAGAAGGAGACGGAGAAGCCGAAGTGGGACGTCGCGAATCCGCCCTACCCGTTCGACGTGACCGTCAACCTCGACGTCACGAGCGGCACGTGGATGTCGCTCGACGTCTCGCCGGACGGCAAGGAGATCGCCTTCGACCTTCTCGGCGACATCTACACGATCCCGATCGGCGGCGGCGAGGCGCGCGCGCTGACCTCCGGCATCCCGTGGGACATGCAGCCGCGCTACTCGCCCGACGGCAAGTGGATCGCGTTCACGTCCGACCGCGCGGGCGGCGACAACATCTGGATCATGGACCGCGACGGCAAGAACCCGCGGCAGGTCACGAAGGAGACCTTCCGTCTGCCGAACAGCCCCGCGTGGACGCCCGACTCGCAGTACATCGCGGCGCGCAAGAACTACACGGGCACGCGCTCGGGCGGCGCGGGCGAGATCTGGATCTGGCATCGCACCGGCGGCGACGGCCTGGAGATGACCAAGCGCGCGACCGAGCAGAAGGACGAGGGCGAGCCCGCGTTCTCGCCGGACGGCCGCTACCTCTACTGGTCCGCCGACACGACGCCCGGCAAGATCTTCGAGTACAACAAGGACGTCAACGGGCAGATCTACGTCATCAAGCGGCTCGAGCGCAGCACGGGCAAGATCGTCAACTTCGTCACGGGCCCGGGCGGTTCGATCCGCCCCACACCCTCGCCCGACGGCAAGTCGCTCGCGTTCATCCGCCGCGTCCGCTACAAGTCGACGCTCTTCGTCAAGGACGTCGAGTCCGGCGTCGAGCGGCCGGTCTGGGACGGTCTCGAGCGCGACATGCAGGAGACCTGGGCGATCCACGGCGTCTATCCCGGGATGGCGTGGACGCCGGACTCGAAGTCGGTCGTGCTGTGGGCGGGCGGCAGGTTCCGCCGCGTCGACGTGGCGTCGAGGCAGGTCGCCGAGATCCCGTTCCACGTCAGGGACACGCGCAAGACTTCCACCGCCGTGCGCTTCCCGGTCGACGTGCTCACCGGCGTCATGGCCGCCTCGGCGTCGCCGGCGGTTGTCGGCACCGCGAAAGCGCCGACGTTCCCCGTGCGCATGCTCCGCTGGGTCTCCGTGTCGCCCGACAACAAACACGTCGCCTACTCGGCCCTCGGCTACGTCTACGTCCGCGACCTCCCGAACGGCACGCCCCATCGCCTGACGAAGCAGACAGACGCCTACGAGTACTTCCCGTCCTGGTCGCGCGACTCGAAGTCGCTCGTCTACGTGACCTGGAACGACGACACGCTCGGCTCGATCCGCACCACCCCCCTCGCGACCGGAGTGGCGAAGACCATCACCGACAAGCCCGGCCACTACTACGAGCCCGTCTTCTCGCCCGACGGCTCGCGCGTCGTGTATCGCAAGGCCGACGGCGGCTATCTCGTCTCGACCGCCTGGTCCGCCGACCCCGGCCTCTACCAGGTGCCGTCCGGCGGCGGCAAGTCCACGCTGATCACCGAGGACGGCGCCGCGCCCCGCTTCGGCAAGGCCAGCGACCGCGTCTTCTTCGTCAAGACCGAGGGAGGCGGCGACCAGATCGCTCCCGAGAAACGCATCCTCGCCTCGATCCGGCTCGACGGCTCCGAGCCGCACGAGTACTACCTCTCGGAGCTCGCGACCGAGTTCGCGATCTCGCCCGACGGCAAGTGGCTCGCGTTCCGCGAGGGCTTCAACGCGTACGTCACGCCGTTCGTCGAGACCGGCCGCCGCGTCGACGTCGGCCCGAAGAGCAAGGCCGTGCCCGTCGCGCGGGTCTCGAAGGAAGCGGGCGAGAATCTCCACTTCTCGGGCGATTCCACGCGCCTCTACTGGTCCTACGGGCCCGACCTCTACGAGCGCGACCTGAAGGACGCGTTCGCCTACCTGCCCGGCGCGCCCGAGAAGCTCCCCGAGCCGATCACGCTCGCGAAGGGGACGAACGTCTCCTTCGTCGAGCCGGTGGACATGCCGGCCGCCTCGAGCACGGTCGCCTTCACCGGCGGCCGCGTCGTGACGATGAAGGGCGACCAGATCATCGAGGACGGCGTCGTCCTCGTTCGTGGCAATCGGATCGAGGCCGTCGGCAAGAGGGGAGAGGTCGCGATCCCCGCCGGCGCCAAGACGGTCGACGCGACCGGCAAGACGGTCCTCCCCGGCTTCGTCGACGCGCACTACCACGGCCCCTTCGGATCCGACGGCGTCCTGCCGCAGCAGAACTGGCACAGCGACGCCTCGCTCGCCTTCGGCGTCACGACCGTCCACGACCCCTCCAACGACACGGCCGAGGTCTTCAGCGCGGCCGAGCTCGCGCGCGCCGGCCTCTTCCGCGCGCCGCGCATCTTCTCGACCGGCACGATCCTCTACGGCGCCGCCGGCGACTTCAAGGCGGACGTGGACTCGCTCGACGACGCGCTCGCCCACCTGCGGCGCATGGCGGCCGCCGGCGCCATCTCGGTCAAGAGCTACCAGCAGCCGCGCCGCGACCAGCGGCAGCAGATCCTCGCGGCGGCGCGCGACACCGGCATCATGGTCGTGCCGGAGGGCGGATCGGACTTCGAGATCAACATGACGATGGTCGTCGACGGCCACACGACGGTCGAGCACACCGTCCCCGTCCCGAAGATCTACCCGGACGTCGAGGCGCTCTGGCCGCCCACGAAAGTCGGCTACACGCCGACGCTCCTCGTCGGCTACGGCGGACTGTGGGGCGAGAACTACTGGTACGCGAAGACCAACGTGTGGGAGGACCGGCTCCTCTCGAAGTTCGTCCCGGCATTCGTCCTCGATCCGCGCTCGCGCCGCCGCACCACCGCGCCGGACGACGAGTGGAACCACTTCAACCTCGCGAAGATCGCCGCGAAGCTCGACAGGGACGGCGTCTTCGTCAACGCGGGCGCGCACGGCCAGCGCGAGGGGCTCGGCTTCCACTGGGAGATGTGGATGCTCGCGCAGGGAGGCCTGACCCCGCTCGAGGTCTTCCGCTGCGCCACCCTCAACGGCGCAAAGAGCCTCGGCATGGACAAGGACATCGGCTCGCTCGAGCCCGGCAAGCTCGCCGATCTCGTCGTCATCGACGGCGACCCGCTCGAGGACATCCGCCAGTCCGAGAAGGTCGCCTGGACCATGGTCAACGGCCGCCTCTACGACGCCGCGACGCTCAACGAGACGGGCGCGCGGGAGAAGAAGCGCGCGAAGTACTGGTGGGAGTAGGGGCCCGAGCCAGTCGCGCGAATCGCTAAGGCTTCCCGGCTTCCCCGGGCGGACACGGGCCGAGCCGCCTGGCCTTCACGTGGATCACGATCTCCGGCTGACCCTCCCTCTGGATCACCCGGTCCCCTTCCGACGTGTCCCCGCCGTACGTGAACCGGGTTCGAACGGTGGACTTGCCGCAGGAGACCGACGACGTGACCAGGTTGCCGTTCACGGTGTATTCGTTGATCCTGCAGCCCGCTTTCACCTGCTTCTCGGCGTAGGCGCGGGCCGTCTTCGTGCCTCCGTTGATACTCGCCGCCTCTTCGGCGCTGACGCAGACCTTGACGGAATCCGGCTCGCCGTCGACGTGGGACGTCGTGAACTCCCATTGCCCCGCGTGCAGCCGCTCCGGCGCGGCGAGCAGGGCGGCCGGCAGGACCAGCGCCACCGCGGCAGCGAAGATCAGCGAACGGTTTCGAGTTCGAAGAAAAGGCATGGATCGCCTCGCTTTCGGGTGGAAGTGTAGCCGGAGAGGCCGCTCACCCCGACCCTCTCCCGTGCTTCGCTCGCCGGCCTCGACCCCACTGCGACACAATGCCCTCCATGCCGACCGCGCCCACGCCGACCTTCGCCTCGCTCTCCCTCGACCCGCGCCTGCTGTCCGCGCTGACGGCCCTCGGCTACGAGGAGCCGACACCGATCCAGCAGCAGTCGATCCCGCCCCTTCTCGAGGGCCGCGACGTGCTGGCGCAGGCGGCGACGGGAACGGGCAAGACCGCGGCGTTCGCCCTGCCGATCCTGCACGCGATCGCGGCGGAGCCGACGAAGGGGTCCGGTCCTGCGGCGCTGATCCTGGTCCCGACGCGCGAGCTCGCGATGCAGCTCGCCGAGGCGGTCCATCGGTACGGGAAGACGATCGGCGTGCGCGTGCTCCCGGTTTACGGGGGCGCGTCGATGGACTCGCAGCTGCGGGGGCTGCACCGCGGCGTGGACGTGGTCGTGGCGACGCCCGGGCGGGCGCTCGATCATGTGAACCGGAAGTCGCTGAAGCTCGACGGCATCCGCACGCTGGTGCTCGACGAAGCGGACGAGATGCTCGACATGGGCTTCGCGGAGGACCTCGAGGCGATCCTGTCGGCGACGCCGGCACAGAGACAGACGGCGCTCTTCTCCGCGACGCTGCCGCCGCGGATCGTCACGATCGCCGCGAAGCACCTGCGCAACCCCGTGCGGATCGCGATCGCGCGGGAGACGACGGCGGCGGGGAAGATGCCGAAGGTGCGGCAGACCGCCTACGTGGTCTCGCGCGGCCACAAGCGGGCGGCGCTCGGGCGGGTGCTGGACATCGAGGCGCCGACGGCGGCCCTGGTCTTCTGCCGGACGCGCCTCGAGGTGGACGACCTGACGGAGGCGCTGAAGTCGCGCGGGCTGCGGGTCGAGTCGCTGCACGGGGGAATCTCGCAGTCGGAGCGCGACCGGGTGATGAAGAAGCTGCGCGCGGGAACGCTCGAGCTCGTCGTGGCGACGGACGTCGCGGCGCGCGGGCTCGACATCGGGCACCTGTCGCACGTCGTCAACTACGACGTGCCGTCCTCGCCGGACGTCTACGTGCACCGCATCGGCCGGACGGGCCGGGCCGGACGCGAGGGCGTCGCGATCACGCTCGCCGAGCCGCGCGAGCACTGGATGCTCAAGAACATCGAGCGCGCGACGAAGCAGAAGATCGAGATCGGCAGCGTGCCGACGGTCGCCGACCTGCGCGCGAAGCGCCTGGAGCTGATTCGGGAGTCGCTGCGGGAATCGCTGCTCGCGGGAGGATCCGACGGCTACCGCGTCGTCGTCGAGTCTCTCGCCGAGGAGTTCGATCCGCTCGACATTGCGGCGGCGGCGGTGAAGATGGCGGACCCGTCGGCCGCCGAGGGCGGCGCGGAGGAGCACGAGATTCCGGCGGTCGCGGCCGCGCCCGCGCCCGAGCCGCGCGGAAAGGGAAAGTTCGGGCCGAGATCGCGCAAGGGCGGCGGGAGGATCTTCGTCGGCGCCGGCCGCGACGACGGGGTCAAGCCGGGCGATCTCGTCGGCGCGATCGTCAAGCTCGTGAAGGTGCATCCCCGCGAAGTCGGCTCGATCCGCATCGCGGAGCGGTTCTCAATCGTCGAGGTGCCCGAGGCCATCACGGAAGACGTCATCCGCGCGCTCCGGACGGCCGGCGTACGCGGCCGGAAGGTCACAGTCAGGCGCGACAAGGATCGCTGACCCGAGTCCTGGGCGGGGGAGTCCTGGGCGGGGTCAACGCTGAATTCCTGAATCGAATCGCGCCGCGACGCAGGATTTCAGCGTTGACCCCGGGGACCCCCAGGATTTCAGCGTTGACCCCGGGGACCCCCCGGGGACCCACGGCCGGATCCGGCGCGAAAAGAAAGAGGCCCCACAGGGGGGCCTCAGTGGAACGAGCGTTGCCGCTCCTTCGAAATCGTCAGGCGCGCGCGTACGAGGTGACGTTCTCGTAAGTCTCGACCGTCGGAGTTCCCTCGATGACGGTCGTGAGCTTGGCGAGGACCTGCGGATAGGTCCCGGTCTGATACGCGTCGGCGTTCTGGCGATTGTCCCAGAGACTGATGGCGTGGGCGCCCTTCGGGTTGACGAGCGTCACTTCCTCGAGGAAGCCGTTCTGCTTCCGAAGCATCGGAAGGACATCCTTCTCGAACAGGCCCGCGAACTCCTGCTCTTTGCCGCTCTTGATCTGGAAATGGACGTTGCGTGCGAATCGCATGGCGGTACTCCTGGGTCCTTGAGTGATTGGCCTCCGTCGGGAAACCCCCCGACTTCGAAGGAAGGACGGCGACGACAAGGTTCCGCGGCCGACTGGTTCTTTGAAGGGAGCACGACCGTATCACACATCCTCGGGCGCGGTGGGGCTGACGGGGTCAGTCTTGATTCGCTGACTTCAACGGGGGCCGCCCCAGTGGCGGGGTCAACGCTGAATTCCTGAATCGAATCCGCAACGCAGGATTTCAGCGTTGACCCCCGCAGGGGCGCCGTCCACCGGGGCGATGCCTCGGGAGTAGCGGCTTAGCCGCTCTCAGTCGTTCTCGTCGTCGGTGACGATCCAGGTCTTATCCGGGTTGTAGGCCTTGATCGCCGCCGCCGCCGTCGCCGTATGCGGCCCGAGATCCTTCTGGTGCACGAGTCCGTCCTGGTTCACGACGAAAGTCTGCACGCCGGTCACGCCGTACTTCTCGGGCCACGCGAGCAAACCGAAGCCTCCGACGAGAGCGTTGTCGACCATGTAGTTGCGGGCGCCGAGCGGCGCCGCCGGCCCCTGCGCCGTGAGAGTGCGGAAGTAGTAGCCGTTGTACGCCTCGGGTTTGCCGGACTTTCCGTCCCACAGCACGCGGGCCACCTCCTCGGCGGCCGGGCCGCCGAACGAGCCGTCCGCATTCTTCCAGCAGAGGCCGTCGTGCTTGCCGGGCGAGCTGATGCCTTTCTGGGCGTACTGGAGCAAAGACGCGCCGTCGCGGGTGGCGGAGGCGTAGTCGACCTGTGCCTCGACGTAGCCGCGCATCAGGGCGATCGCGTCGAGCTCGTCGATGCCGATCCGGCGGGCGGCGATCTCTCTCTCGCCGATTGCCGCGTCGAAGAACCACTTGCCGCCGGACTTCACGATCGGCGAAGGGACCGGCCACCCGTCGGCGCCGACCTCCATCGTGAACGTGTTCGGGTCGCCGGGCTCGGGAACGAGGACGACGTTCTCGCGCGCCTTCGCGGCGAACGTCGTGAGCGCTTCGGCGTTCTCGCCTCCGACCTCGGCGAGGAGATCCTTGCCGGCCGGCCCGAAGATGGCGGAGAGTGCGGCCCGGTCGTTCTTGGACGCCGCGGCGACGAGGGCGTCGGCCGCCTGCTTCGGCGTGTCGAAGGTCGAGGCCTTGCTGACGGCAGTCTGCGCAGCGGCGATCGAGGCTGAGACAGCCGAAGCGAGCAGGAGAGCCAGTGTGCGCGTTTTCATCTCTATGCCTCCAGCTAGCGCCGCCTTCCGCCGCCGCCTCCGCCGCGGTTTCCGCCTCCGCCGCGGTTTCCGCCGCCACGATTGCCCATGCTCTGGCGTCCGCGTGCGCTTGCCTGATGTGCCCGCTCTCCTCCGCGCGGTGCGTTGAAGTTGTTCGGACGGTGGTTCGGGCCGACGTTACGGTTGCCGATGCGGCCGGCGTTGGCCTCGCGGCCCTCACGTTGCCCGGCGTCCTGTCCGCCGCGCGTCTGGGCATTACGCTCCTGCGCCTGACGGCCGTCGGCGGTCCGGTTCTGCTCCTGCTCGCCGCGGGTCGCTCCGAGCCCCTGGGTCCGACCGGCATCGCTGCCCTGCCGCTCTCCGGCGCCGCCGGCGCCCGGCCGGGTCGCGGCCGACTTCGGCTGCATCGACGGCACGCCGCCGCGCTGGTTCGGGTTGTGCTGCCAGTTGCTGTTGCCGGTCTTGTACGTGTTGTTGTGGATGTTTGTGTTGTGGATGTAGGTGTTGTTGTTGTTGATGATGACCGTGGTGTGGCCGCCCCAGCCGCCGCCCCACCCGAAGTGCCAGCCCCATCCACCGCCGAACCAGGCGCCGAAGTGCACGCCGGCGGCGAATCCCACTGCGAACCCGCCGCCGTAGACGACCGGCGGGTACCAGATCGCGGGATACGGGACGACCGGCGGACCCCAGACGGCGACCGGGCTGTAGGTCGGCACGTAGACCACCTGGGTCGAGGCCGGCTGGATGACGACATACGGCTTCGAGTCGACCGTCTGCGTCGTGACGCTCTGTTGGTCGTTCGACTGGAGTTTGCCGGCCTGCTGCGCCTGCTGGCGCAGCGTCTGGACCGCGTCGAGGACGTCGTCTTTCTGCGCGAGGAACGCGTTGCCGAGGTTGGTCGTCCACGTCATGTTCGATGCGAGCTGTTTGAGGACGGTCGGAAACGCCGTCAGCGACTGAACGCTCGGATCCCACGGCTGTTTCATGGCGGCGGCCGAGAGCGCGTCACCCGTGAGGCTCGAGTTCTGCGCGAGCCACTGTTCCGCCTCGATGACGTCGATCGGGTACGTCGACGCGACGAGGCATTGCGTCAGGAGCGGATCGGGATAGAGGGCGATCGGTGCCACGAGAGACTGGATCTGCGTCGCCGACAGGAGAGCCGGGGCGTTGGCGGCCGGCGCCGCCGCCGAGGTTCCGGCAGCAGGCGTGGTCGTCGCATCCTGGCCGGAGGCGAGAGCCGCCGCGAAGAGCGCGGCCAGCGGCAACACGGCGAGCTTCGAATTCATCGAGCCTCCCTGGAAGGAACCGGAGTATAGCGGACCGTCTTCGGACCGCCGTTCGTCTCACGTTCATCTCCGGGATCGACGCGCCCGGCGGCGTCGAACCTCGCGAAGTCAGGCCCTTTTGGATGGGAGGGCAGTGGACGGGGGTGGACGGGGTCAACGCTGAATTCCTGAATCGAATCGGGCCGCAAC
>DATJXB010000165.1:0-50666 GCA_035500755.1 Thermoanaerobaculia bacterium
GTCGTCGGGCGGCTTGGTGGGATCCATCCACGTGCGCACGCGCGCGTCGAAGGTGCCCACCAGGGGCTCGAGCTTCTTCTGGCCGTCGCCGGGCGTCATGGCCTTCTGCCAGGCCTCCATGGCCGCTTTCTCGTCGGCGGCTTTCTTCTTGTCCTGCGCGGCCGCAGGGACCGCCAGGGCGGCGCCGAGGGCCGCCGCGAGCGCGAGGCGAGGGAGAATCTTCATCCTTGTCGTCCTCCTGTTTTCGACGATGGGCCCCGAAGTCTATCGCCGACGGGCGCGAACGGCGTAGGATTCGCGGATGCGCCTGACACGACTATTTCCCGTGGTCCTGGCCGCCGCGGCTTCGGTGGCGTCGGCCTCGAGCCCGGCGGCCCCGGTTCTGCCCTGGATCGAGGACGACTATCCGCGCGCGCTGGCCGAGGCGAAATCCAAGAAACTGCCGATTTTCGTCGAGGCCTGGGCGCCCTGGTGACACACGTGCCGCTCGATGAGGGCCTTCGTCTTCACGGACAAGGCCCTCTCGAAGCACGCCGGACAGTTCGTCTGGCTCTCGATCGACACGGAGAAGGCCCAGAACGCGGCCTTCGTCAAGAAGTACCCCATCCGGGCGTGGCCGTCGATGTACGTCATCGACGCGGCGTCCGAAAAGATCACGCTGCGGTGGGTCGGCGGGGCCACGGTCGCCGAGCTCGACAAGCTCTTCGTCGAGGCGTCGCGGCCGTCCAAGGACGCCGTGGCGAGCGCCGCGCTGAAGCAGGCGGACGCGCTGTACGCGGAGGGGAAGTACCGCGAATCGATCGCACCCTACCAGGAGGCCGTCGCGTCCCTGCCGAAGACGTCGCCCTCCTACGCGCGCGCGGTCGAGGCGCTGCTCTTCGCCCTTTCGGCCTCGGACGAGCCCGCCCCGTGCGTGACGGCGGCGCGGTCGGCTCTGCCCGCGCTGCGCGCGACGCCCGCGGCGGCGGTGCTCGCCGGCAGCGGCCTCGACTGCGCCCTCGGCTTGCCGCCGAGCGCGCCCGATCGCGCGGCGAGCATCGCGGAGTTCGAGCGGGTGTCGACCGAGGTCCTCTCCGATCCGAAACTCCACCTCGTCGCCGACGACCGCTCGGCGCTCTACAACTCGCTCTTCGACGCCCGCAAGGAGGCGAGGGACGACGAGGGCGCCCACAGGATCGCGCTCGCCTGGGTGGCGGACCTCGACGCGACGGCGGCGGCGGCGAAGACCCCGGAGCAGTTCACGGCCCTCGATCCGGATCGATACAGCGCTTTCCAGGCGGCCGGCGAAATCGAGAAGGCGATCCCCATGCTCGAGCAATCGGAGAAGGCCTTCCCGAACGACTACAATCCGCCCGCGCGACTGGCGTCGGCGTACCTGAAGCTCAAGCAGTACGACCAGGCGCTCGCGTGCAGCGACCGGGCGCTGGCGCGGGTTTACGGTCCGCGCAAGCTCCGCATCTACGCCGTCCGGATCGACATCTACAAGGGCATGGGCGACGAGGCCAAGGCGCAGAAGACGGTGCGGGAGGCGCTGGCGTTCGCGGAGGCGCTCCCGCCGGGTCAGCGCTCGGAGTCCGCGATCGCGTCGCTCCAGAAGCAGCTCGGGGTCGAAGCCGCCGCGGGTCCCTGCGGGCACTGACGGTCCGGGCGGCGGCGCTGCGGCGCCGCCGCGTCGGCGTCTGCTACCATGCGCGCCTGCCGTGCGCGCGCTCGCACTCCTCCTGATCGTCCTCGCCGCCGCGGCGCCGCCGCGCCTGCGCGCCGAATCGGCCTCGGCGACCCTGCAGGCGCTCGCCGACGCCGAGTGGCAGTACCGGCTGCAGGAGAACCCGCTCCTCGCGACCTCGGCGGGCGACCACCGCTACGACGATCGCCTGCCCTCGATGACGAAGGCGGACCTGGCGCGCCGCGCCGCCCATGACCGCGAGACCCTGGAGAAGGTTCGCGCCCTCGACCGCGCGGCGCTGACCCCCTCCGAGAAGGCGAGCGCCGAGATCCTCGCGCGCGAGCTCTCGGACGCGGTGGCGGCGTACGACTTCGGCGCGTACCGCATCCCGCTCACGTCGGACAGCGGCTTCCACACCGACTTCGCGGACCTGCCGGACCGCATGACGTTCTCGTCGGTGAGGGACTACGACAACTACGTCGCGCGGCTCAAGGCCTTTCCGCAGTACGTCGCCGAGGAGATCGCGCTGATGCGCGAGGGCATCGCCGCGGGCTTCACGCTGCCCGGCGTCGTCCTCGAGGGCTACGAGGTGACGATGACGACGCACGTCGTCACGGCGCCCGAGAAGAGCGTCTTCTTCGCGCCGTTCCGGCAGTATCCCGCCGGCGTTCCCGAAGCGGACCGCGCGCGCCTGACGGCGGCCGGCCGCCGCGCCGTCCTCGACGGGGCGGTCGCGGGCTATCGCGCGCTCGCGGACTTCATGCGCACCGAGTACGTGCCCAGGGCCCGGACCACGATCGCGGCCTCGGCCCTCCCGAAGGGGAAGGACTACTACGCGCAGCTCGTCCGCAGCTTCACGACCCTCGACGTGAGCGCCGCGCAGGTGCACGAGATCGGGCGCCAGGAAGTCCTGCGGATCCGCGCCGAGATGGACGCCGTCATCGCGAAGACGGGGTTCATGGGGAACTTCGAGGCCTTCCTGAACTTCCTGAGGACCGATCCGAAGTTCTACGCGAAGACGGGCGAGGACCTGCTCAAGGACGCGTCGTACATCGCCAAGCGGATGGACGGGAAGCTCCCGTCGCTCTTCGGCAAGCTGCCGCGCCTGCCGTACGGTGTCGAGCCCGTGCCGGCGCATCTGGCGCCCAAGTACACCGGGGGCCGCTACATCCCCGCGCCCATCGGCGGCACGCAGGCGGGCGAGTACTGGGTCAACACGTACGCGCTCGACAAGCGGCCTCTCTACGTGCTCGAGGCGCTGACCCTCCACGAGGCCGTTCCGGGCCATCACCTCCAGATCGCCCTGCAGCAGGAGCTGACCGGGCTTCCCGAGTTCCGGCGCTTCTCGGAGGTCGGCGCGTTCGTCGAGGGCTGGGCCCTCTACGCGGAACGGCTCGGCCTCGAGGCCGGCTTCTATCGGGATCCGTACAGCGATTTCGGCCGCCTGACTTACGAGATGTGGCGCGCCTGCCGCCTCGTCGTGGACACGGGCATCCACGCGGAAGGCTGGACGCGCGCGGAGGCGATCGAGTACCTCGAAACGCACACGGCCCTCTCGACCCACGAGGTCGCGACGGAGATCGACCGGTACATCTCGTGGCCGGGGCAGGCGCTCTGCTACAAAATGGGCGAGTTGAAGATCCGGGAGCTGCGCCGCCAGGCCGAGGAGACGCTGGGGCCGAAGTTCGACGTGCGCTCGTTCCACGACGCGGTCCTCGGCCAGGGGGCGGTGCCCCTGAGCGTTCTCGAGGAGCAGGTGCGCGCCTGGGTGGCGGCGCGCCAGGCGGCATGAGCGCGGTGGCCGGGCGGACGACGTTTCGCGCGAAGAACCCCGCGACGGGCGAGCCGCTCGACGGCGAATTCCCGGAGGCGACGGCCGGCGACATCGACGCCGCGGCGCGCTCGGCCGAACGCGCCTTCGAGGCCTACGCGGCCCTGACGCCGGCGCGCCGCGCCGAGTTCCTGCGGTCGATCGCGCAGCAGGTCCTGGCCCTGGGCGAGCGCCTCCTCGAGCGGGCGCACGCCGAGACGGCGCTTCCGGCCGCGCGCCTCGAGAGCGAGCGCGCGCGCACGGTGAGCCAGATCCTCCTCTTCGCCGCCCTGATCGAGGAGGGCTCGTGGGTCGGCGCGCGCATCGATCGCGCCGTCCCCGACCGCAAGCCCCAGCCCCGCCCCGACATCCGCCGGATGCTCGTGCCGCTCGGACCGGTCGCCGTGTTCGGCGCGTCGAATTTTCCGCTGGCGTTCTCGGTCGCGGGCGGCGACACGATCTCGGCGCTGGCCGCCGGCTGTCCGGTGGTCGTCAAGGCCCACCCGGCCCATCCGGGCACGTCGGACCTCGTGGCGTCGGCGATCCGGACGGCCGCGCGCGAGACCCGCATGCCCGAGGGTGTCTTCTCGATCGTCCACGGCCCTTCGCCCGAGGTCGGCGTCACCCTCGTCACGCACCCGGCGATTCGCGCCGTCGGATTCACCGGGTCGCTCGTCGCCGGGCGGACCCTTTTCGACGCGGCGGCGCTCCGGCCGGAGCCGATTCCGGTGTACGCCGAGATGGGCTCGGCCAACCCGGTCTTCGTCCTGCCGGGCGCGATCGCGGAGCGCTCGTCGGCGATCGCGCGCGGCCTGGCGGCGTCGGTGACGCTCGGGGCGGGCCAGTTCTGCACCAACCCGGGTCTCGTCTTCGTCGTCGAGTCGCCGGCCGCGACGGCGTTTCTGAAGGAGGCGGGCGACGTTCTCGCGGCGACGTCCCCCGGCACGATGGTCCACGCGGGCGTCAAGGCCGCCTACGACCGCGATGTCGGTCACGTCGCGCGTCTCGAAGGCGTTTCGATCGGCGCCCGCGCGTCGGGCGAGGGCGCGCACCCGGAGACCGAAGCCCCGGCGATGCTCCTGTTCGCCGACGCGCGCGCGTGGTCGGCCAGTCCGAGGCTCGGCGACGAGATCTACGGACCGGCCACGCTCGCCGTCCGCTGCGCGTCGCGGCCCGAGCTGCTCCAGCTCGCGCGCTCGCTCCACGGCCACCTGACGGCGACGATCCACGCGACCGAAAAGGACCTCGCGGAGTTCGCGGAGCTCGTGGCGATCCTGCGGCGCAAGGTCGGCCGGCTCGTCTTCAACGGCTTTCCGACGGGCGTCGAGGTCTGTCCGGCGATGCAGCACGGCGGGCCCTATCCGGCGACGACCGATGCGCGATCGACGTCGGTCGGCACCGCCGCGATCGAGCGCTTCGTCCGCCCGGTCTGCTACCAGGACTTTCCGCAGGCGGCGCTGCCCGAGGAGCTCCAGGACGGCAACCCGCGGGGCCTCTGGCGCCTCGTCGACGGAGGCCTGACGCGGGATCCGCTGTGAAGCCGGGAGCGCTGCCGGAGACGCTCGAGGTCGTCGACTCGCACACCGAAGGCGAGCCCACGCGCGTCGTCGTCGGCGGCTGGCCCGAGCTCGAGGCGCCGACGATGGAGGGGCGCCGCGCGGAGCTCGAGAAGCGCTTCGGCGCGCTCTGGCGCGGCGCGATCCTCGAGCCGCGCGGGCACGACGCCCTCGTCGGGGCGCTCCTGACGCCGCCGGTCTCCCGCGGCGCCTCGGCGGGCGTCGTCTTCTTCGACAACGTCGGGCCGCTCTGGATGTGCGGGCACGGCACGATCGGCGTCGTCCGGACGCTCGAGCACCTCGGCCGCCTCGCGCCGGGATCCGTGAGGCTCGACACGCCGGTCGGCACCGTCGGCGCGGATCTGTCGGTGGACGGGCTCGTGACGATCGAGAACGTGCCGGCCCGCTGCCACGCGAAGGATGTCGCGGTGGAGGCGCCGGGCGTCGGCCGGGTCGTCGGCGACGTGGCTTACGGCGGCAACTGGTTCTTCCTCGTCCGCGAGCACCGCGAGACGGTCGACCCCGGGAACCACGAGCGGCTGCGCACGGTGACGCTGGCGCTGCAGCGGGCCCTGGCCGAGAAAGGCGTCACGGGCGAGGGGGGAGCGCTCGTCGACCACGTCATCTTATATGGGCCCCCTTCCCGGAGAGACGCCGACAGCCGCAACTACGTGATGTGCCCGGGCGGCGCCTACGACCGCTCGCCCTGCGGCACCGGGACGTCGGCGACGATGGCCTCCCTCCACGCGCGCGGCGAGCTCGCCCCCGGCCAGCGCTGGCGCCAGGAGTCGATCACCGGCAGCCTCTTCACCGGCTGGCTCGAAGACCGGGAGGGCCGGCTGATGCCGCGCATCCAGGGCCGCGCGTTCGTGACGGGGAAGACGACGCTCTTCTTCGACCCGCGCGATCCGTTCCGGCACGGCCTCGGAGGTCATGCCTCCTGACGCCGTCGTCGTCGGTGCCGGCGTCGTCGGCGCCGCCTGCGCCGACGCCCTGTCGGCGGCGGGGCTCTCGGTCACGGTGCTCGAGGCGCGCTTCGCGGGCGGCGGGGCGACGGCGGCGGCGATGGGACACGTCGTCGTCATGGACGACTCCGAGGCGCAGTTCGCGCTGACGAAGCTGTCGCGGACCCTGTGGCAGGAGCTCTCGCCGGAGCTGCCGGCCGCCTGCGAGGACGTGCCGACCGGCACGCTGTGGATCGCGGCCACCGCCGCGGAGCTCGAGATCGCCCGACGCAAGGAGGATTTCTACCGGGCGCGCGGCGTCGCGGCGTCGCTCCTCGACGCGCGCGCGCTCGCCGCCGAGGAGCCGAACCTGCGCCCGGGACTGGCCGGGGCCCTCCTCGTGCCGGAGGACCGCGTCGTGTACCCGGTCCGCGCGGCGCGCTGGCTCCTCGAGCGCGCGGTGGCGCGCGGCGCGCGCCTGGTCGCCGGCGCCGAGGCCACGGCGATCGTCGGACGCCGGGTCGTGACGCGCGCCGGCGATTTCGAAGCCGGCTGCGTCGTCAACGCCGCCGGGGCCGCCGCGCCGCTGCTCACGCCCGGCCTGCCCGTCGCGCCGCGCAAGGGACATCTCGTCATCACCGATCGTTACCCGGGCTTCTGCCGCCGCCAGCTCGTCGAGCTCGGCTACCTCGCGAGCGCCCACGGCGCTTCGGCCGAGTCGGTGGCGTTCAACCTCCAGCCGCGCGCGACCGGGCAGATGCTGCTCGGCTCCTCGCGCGAGTTCGTCGGGTTCGAGGCGGCCGTGAACCGGCGCGTGCGCGCGAAGATGGTGCGCCGGGCGCTCGACTTCATGCCGGCGCTCTCCGAGCTGTCTGCGATCCGCACGTGGACGGGCTTTCGCCCGGCGACTCCCGACAACCTGCCGCTGATCGGCGCCTGGGGCGAGACACCGGGCCTCTTCGTCGCCGCGGGCCACGAGGGCCTCGGCGTGACGACGTCGCTCGGCACGGCGCATCTGATCGTCGACGCCGTGCTCGCCCGACAGAGCCCGATCGACGCGGCGCCGTACCGGCCCGCCCGCGCGCTGCCGCAGGGGCCCCATGCCTGAGCGCGTGCGCCTGACCGTCGACGGCCGGACCGTCCCGGCCGACGCCGACGCGACGGTCGCGGCGGCGCTTTCGAACGCCGGCGTCGACGCGCTGCGCGCATCGGTCTCGGGGGAGAAGCGCGGCGCTCTCTGTGCGATGGGCATCTGTTTCGAGTGCCGCGTCGCGGTGAATGGCGTGGCGCACCGGCGCGCGTGCCTGGAGCGTGTGCGCGAGGGCATGGTCGTCGCGACCGGGATCTCCCATCCCGCCTCCCGTCTCCCGCCTCCGGTCTCCTCGGGCCCGGCCGAAAGCCTCGAGGCGGAAGTCGCCATCGTCGGCGCGGGTCCGGCGGGAATCGCCGCTGCCTGCCGCGCGGCCGAGAGCGGCGCGCCGACGGTCGTGCTCGACGACGGCCTCGCCCCGGGAGGCCAGATCCACCGGCACCGGCCGGGAACGGAGCCGCCGCCCGCGGCGCGCGCCTGGCACGCGCGGCTGGCCCGCTCCGGAGCGCGCGTCCTCTCCGGTGTCACGGTCGTCGACGCCGTGGCCGACGGCGACGGGTTCGTTCTCTCCGGCGAGCGCGGCGGCGCGGCGCTCTCGGTGCGGGCCCGGCGCGTCGTTCTCGCGACCGGCGCGCGCGAGCTCTTCCTGCCGTTTCCAGGATGGACGCTGCCCGGCGTTCTGGGCGCGGGCGGCGCGCAAGCGCTCTGGAAGTCCGGCGCGTCGCTCGCCGGCCGCACCGCGGTCGTCGGCGGCTCGGGGCCGCTGCTCCTGCCGGTCGCGGCCTCGCTCGCGAAGGCGGGCGCGCGCATCGCCGTCGTCGCCGAGCAGGCCGGCTACGGCGCGGTCGCGTCGTTCGGCGCCGGCCTGGTGCGCTTGCCCACGAAGCTCCTCGAAGCGGTCCGCTACGGACTCGCGGGCGTGCCGTACCGGCCGGGCGCGTGGATCGCCGAGGCGCGCGGCGACGGCGCCCTGTCGAGCGTCGTCGTGACGGACGGCCGCGTCCGGCGGGAGATCCGCTGCGATCTCGCGGCCGTGGGCTGGGGCCTCGTTCCCAACACGGAGCTCGCGCGGCTGCTCGGGTGCCGGTTCGAAGGATCGGGCGTCGCCGTCGACGCCGGACAGGAGACCAGCGTCGCCGGGGTGTTCGCTGCCGGCGAGCCCTGCGGCGTGGCGGGCCTCGACGCCGCCATCGCGGAAGGCCAGGTCGCCGGCCTCGCGGCGGCGGGGCGCGCGGACGAGGCGCGCTCGCCGGATCTCGCGGCGGCCCGCGCGGCAGCCCGGCGCTTCGGCGCTCGGATCGCCCGTGCGTTCACCCTGCGGCAGGAGCTTCGCGCGCTCGCCGCGCCCGACACGATCGTGTGCCGGTGCGAGGACGTCCGATGGGGCGCGCTTTCCGGCGCCGCCGGAGGGCGCGAGGCCAAGCTCGTGTCTCGCGCCGGCATGGGCGCGTGCCAGGGGCGCGTCTGCGGCCCCGCGCTCGGATTCCTGTTCGGCTGGGAATCGGATACGGTACGCCCGCCGGTGAGACCGGTCCGGCTCGGCGATCTCGCCGCGGCGGAGTGAAGGAGATCGCATGGAGTGGCGCGGCGTTTTCCCGGCGATCACGACCCCGTTCCGCGAGGACCTGTCGCTCGACCTCCCGTTTCTCCGCGGCCACCTCGAGGGGATGCTCGCCGCGGGGTGTCGGGGCTTCGTGCCGCTCGGCTCTCTCGGCGAGTCGGCGACGCTCTCGTTCGACGAGAAGGCGGCCGTGCTCGCCGCGTGTCGCGAGACGCTCGGGCGGCGCGCGGCGCTCGTGGCCGGCGTCGCGGCCCTTTCGACGGCCGAGGCCGTGGCCGTCGCGCGGCTCGCCGCCGACGAGGGCTGCGACGGGCTGATGGTTCTGCCGCCGTACGTCTACCGGCCGGACCACCGCGAGATGCTGGCGCACTTCTCCGCGGTGATCGCGGCGACGGCGCTGCCGTGCATGCTCTACAACAACCCGATCGCGTACGGCACCGACGTCCTCCCGCAGGACCTCGCGGCCCTCGCGGCACGGCACGCGAACCTCGCCGCGGTCAAGGAGTCGAGCGCCGACGTGCGCCGGGTGACGGCGATTCGGGCGCTGTGCGGGGACCGCCTCGCGCTCTTCGTGGGCGTGGACGACCTGATCGTCGAAGGTCTGGCGGCCGGTGCCACCGGCTGGATCGCGGGCCTGGTGAACGCGCTGCCCGCGGAGTCGGTGCGACTCTTCGATCTCGCGGCCGGGGGCCGCGGCGCCGAGGCGCGGGCCCTCTACGAGTGGTTCCTGCCGCTGCTGCGTCTCGACGTCGTGCCGAAGTTCGTCCAGCTCATCAAGCTCGCGCAGCAGGAGTGCGGCCTGGGCTCCGAGCGGGTGCGTCCGCCGCGGCTGGTTCTCGAGGGAGCGGAGCGGGCCGAGGCGCTCGCGGTGATCCGGGAGCGCCTCGGCCGACGTCCGAGAATCTAGCGGGAGTTACTTGCCGGCTTCGCCGGTCGGGATCGGGAGCTGGTTGAGCAGGCTCAACCGTCCGGCCGTGGTCGTGTAGTCGTCGATGAGCGCGAAGCGTCCGGCGGCGTGCGCGTTGATCTTCTGGCTCAGGATGCCGTAGTACTTGAGGCGCAGGTCCGTGCCCTTCTTCTGCAGGTTCGCGGAGTCGGTGACGAGGCCCGTGATGTCCGCGTCCGAGAGGCTCTGGAAGTTGTCGGCGTACTTCTTGGCAAGGTCGACGCGCGACGCCATGACCGCGTTCTTCTCCTTCTCGAAGTCGGCGTAAACGGCCCAGAACGTCTCGAGCTGCTGAGGCGTCAGGTCGCTCATGCCGGCCGCGAAGAGCTTCTTGCGCGCGTCCGACACCGCCATCTTGTAGCGCGCGACGTTGAGGGCCTCCTGACCCGGCGAGGACATCTGCTGCTGCTGAGCGGGCTGAGCCATGCCGCACCGGGCCTGCGCGCGCGCCGAACCGGCGGCGAGCCCGAGCGCCAGGGCGAGGACGAGAACCTTCTTCATAGACGTGTCTCCTATTCCTGCGTTAGGTGACCGGCTTGGGCCGGTCGAATCGGCGGATCCTATAACAGCAGGATGCCGGGATGGGGATCAGACGTGGCAGGACCCGCCGCCGCGCTTCTCGAAGTACCGCTGGTGGTACTCCTCGGCGCGCCAGAAGGGTCGGGCGGGCGATATTTCCGTCACGATCGGCCGGGCGAAGCGTCCGCTCTTCTCGAGGCGCGCCTTCGAGGCCCGGGCCGCGGCTTCCTGAACGGCATCGTGGAAGAAGATGGCCGAGCGGTACTGCGTGCCGACGTCGGGGCCCTGCCGGTTCAGCTGCGTGGGGTTGTGGTTCTCCCAGAACACGTCGAGAAGCTTGTCGTAAGAAACCGCCAGCGGGTCGTAGTCCACCTCGACGACCTCGGCGTGGCCGGTGCGGTCGGAGCAGACGTCCTCGTAGGTGGGGTGGTCGAGCGCGCCGCCGCTGTAGCCGACCGCCGTGCCGAGAACGCCGGGAATCTTGCGGAACACTTCTTCGACTCCCCAGAAACAGCCGGCGCCGAAAGTTGCCTTCGCCATGATCGCCTCCTGGAATGTGCCCGTAACGCGAAAGACGCGAACCCGATTCCCGGCGATGAGCGTAATCCAGTTGTCATGCCGCCGGGCGCACGGCGCGAACCGGCATAAGCTACGCGCGCTTGCGCAACACCCTCAAGGCCTTCACCTACCGCGACTTTCGCCTCATGTGGGCGGGCGCATTCACGTCGAGCGTCGGCACCTGGATGCAGGAGGTCGCGCAGAACTGGCTGATCCTGACGATGACGGGGTCCACGATTCTGCTCGGCCTCGACGCGTTCCTGGGCGATGCGCCGTTTCTCCTCTTTTCGCTCTTCGGCGGCGTGATGGCCGATCGCGTGGACCGGCGTCGGATCCTGCTGCGCTCCCAGTACGTGCAGATGGCGAGCGCGGCGCTGCTCGCGGCGCTGTTGCTGACGCACTCCGTTCAGGTCTGGATGATCCTGACGCTTTCCTTCGTCGTCGGCCTCGCCCAGTCGTTCGGCGGGCCGGCCTACCAGGCGCTCGTCCCGACGCTCGTCGACCGCCAGGATCTCCCGAACGCCATCGCGCTCAACTCGATCCAGTTCAACCTCGCCCGCGTCGTCGGCCCGGTGCTCGCGGGCGTCGCCTTCTACAAGCTCGGCGCCGCGGCTTGCTTCGGGCTGAACGCGTTCTCGTTCCTGGCCCCGATCGCGGCCCTCCTCGTCCTGCGCCGCGGCGGCGGGACGACCCCCGCGACCGAGGGCGTGCTCGCGAGCCTGAAGACCGGTCTCCGGGCCGTCCAGAAAACGGGCCCGCTTCGGGGGCTGATCGTCCTCTCCTTCGTCGGCAGCTTCTGCGCGATGCCGCTCGTGACGTTTCTCCCGGTCTTCGCGAAAAACATCTTTCACCGGGACGCGAAGAGCTACAGCGTTCTCCTCGCGGCGTTCGGGGTGGGCGCGATCCTCGGCGCGTTCGGCGTCGCCGCCTTCGGCAACGTCCGGCGCAAGGGCGTCCTCGCCGTCGGGATGCAGATGCTCTTCGGTGCCCTCATGGCGAGCTTCGCCCTTTCGCGCTCGATGATCCTCTCGTACGGTCTCCTCGCCCTCGCGGGCGCGGCCCTCATGGTCGTTTTCGCGCTCTTCATGACGCTCGTGCAGTCGAACGTCGAGGACCATCTGCGGGGCCGTGTCGTGTCCGTCTACACGCTCGCTTTTCGCGGCGCGATGCCCCTCGGGAACCTCGTGGCGGGGGCGCTGGCGAGCCTCTTCTCGGCGCCCACGGTGCTCGTCGCCAACGGCGCGGTCATGGTGCTCGTCGGCGCGGCCACGCTGCTGACGCGCCGCGGGGTGCTGTCGCTGTAGGGGCGCGGTGATCGCGGGAGTCTGCGGTGGAGACTGGCCGCGATCGAACCGGCGACCTCGTGAGCGGGAAGCCCGCTCAGCGTCACCGGAGAGACCCCCGGACCCCGGGAAATCCCGCGTCGTGGGCCGTCCGCGGCCGTTTTCGAGCTCGTTTCGAACGCCCGCCCGGCCTCCGTCTCGAACGTCGGGGGAGGGATGCCTTCAGACAACCGCATCATCCACTCGACAGCCCCGAGCAATAGCAATATTGTGAGACCTCGTTTCGTCAATCGCCCCAGATGGGTGAGGAGGAACACCATGAAGACGATGGGATCCTGGATGACGGTTGCCTTCGCGATCGCTGCGTCGTGCCTGACGGCGTCGGCCCTGGCTCAGAACCCGGAGAACGTGCAGAGAAAGGAGACCATGGCGGCGGACGTGACGGCCACCGCGACCGTGGTGAGCGTCGACCAGAAGACCCGCGAGGTGACGCTCAAGGACAAGGACGGCCGCACGTTCAGCTTCACCGCCGGCGAGGAGGTGAAGAATCTTCCGCAGGTGAAGCCGGGCGACCTGGTCACGGCGACCTACAGGGAAGGCCTGGTCTACGAGGTCAAGAAGGGCGGCACGACGGGTTCCTCGACGACCACGACGATGGCGGGCGCCCGGCCCGGCTCGATGCCGGCCGGCGTCATCGCGCAGCGGACCACGGTGACGGTGAAAATCACGGCGATCGACCCCAAGGGTTCCCGGGTCACTTTCGTGGGACCGGCGGGAAACTCCTACACCATGAAGGTCAAGGATCCCTCGATGCTGCAGGGCGTCGGCGTCGGGGACACGGTCGACGTCACCTACGTCGAGGCATACGCCATCAAGGTCACGAGGGCGCCCAAGAAGTAACGTCTCACTTCCGGATCGACCTTCTCGGGGCGCCTGTGGGCGCCCCGATCCGTCAGGGGTAGGGGTACCCTTTCGCCAGCGCCTGCGCGAGGCTCGCGTCGTACCCGTAGAGATCGTCGTAGAAATGGACCTCGCCGTTCTCGTAGGTGAGCGCCGTCGCGTAGACGATGAAGACCGGTACCGGCTTGACGAGATTCACCGTCACGTCGTCCGGGCCGGACTCCATCGCGGTCTGAACCCGCTCGAGGGGCCAGTCCGGGTTGTTCCTGAGCGCCCATGCGGCGAGCTCGGCCGGCTTCTCGACGCGTATGCAGCCGTGGCTGAAGTCGCGCCGGCTCTTCGCGAAGAGGGCGGGAGCGGGCGTCGAGTGCAGGTACACGTTGAAGTCGTTCGGAAAGATCAGCTTCACGAGGCCCAGGGCGTTGGCGGGACCCGGCTTCTGCCTCACCGAGAGGGTCCCGGCCTTCAGCTTCGCCAGGACGTCGTCGGAAATCGCGCCGTCGGTGACGACCTTGCCGTCGTTGGTCGTCACCTCGAAACCCTTCTTCGCGACGTAGGAGCGGTCCCGCTGGATCGCGGGGACGATTTCGCTGCGGCGGATGCTGGGCGGCACGTTCCAGTAGGGCCTCAGGACGACGTACGTCATCATGTCCGAGAAGACGGGCGTCTCGGTGCGCATCGCCTTTCCGACCACCACGCGCATGTTCAGAGCGATCTGGCCGTCTCTCTCGACGGCGCGGAGGCGGAAGTCGGGGATGTTGACGACGATCGGCGGCGCCGAGAACTCGGCCGGAAGCCAGCGCCAGCGCTCGAGGGCGAGCTGGAGCTGTCGAACGCGATCCGAGAGCGGAACGTTGAGCTGCTTGACCGTGTCGGGTCCGAGGCGGCCGTCGTCGTTGAGTCCGTGGCGGCGCTGAAACTGCTTGACGCCCTCGACCAGGCTGCCGGCGTAGAGGCCGTCCGCCGGCGGCGCCGCCCCCGCCGGGAGATCGCCGACGAGCGAGAGGCGCCGAAAGAGGAGCGTGCTCCCCGAATATTTCTGACCGGGCCGGAGCGGACCGGCCGGAGACGGAAGGGTCTGTCCGTCGTCGGATCGCGCGAGAACCTCGTACCGGGCGAGGGCCGCTTCGGTGCGGCGATAGCCGCCCCAGGGCGGCTCGACGGTGTCGAAGAGCGCGGCGAGGTCCGGTGCGGGCAGCAGGCGCTCCCTGAGGAAGCGTCCGAGGTCGTATTTCTTCTCGTCGACGCTCAGGCCGAACTCGAAGTGCTTGGGATTGACGCGCCCGATGCGAAGGTCGGACACGAACCTCATGGTGCAGACGGAGAGAGCGGCGTCGAAGCGCGAGGGATCGCCGCTCCCCGCCCTCAGGGCCTGAACGCGGACGTCCCATCGGGACGCGTCGTAGTCTTCGGGCCGTAGACCCTTCGTCGACGCGGCCTTGAAGAATTCGATCATGGAGACGGCCTTCGGCGTGGGCTGACCAGCCTCGATCCACGCCGGTGCGTAGCCGGTCGGACTGTAGAAACTCGTCAGCCAGACCACGTAGTCGGAGAAGTCCGGCCAGCGGAGATCCGACAGGTTTCCGCTCGCGACGATGTCTCGCAGAGAGCCGCCGTCCACCGGCAATGCTTCCGCGGTCACCGGGTCGAGAGGAGGAGCGCCCCTCCAGGCCAAGACCGCGAGGGCCGTCACCGCGACCAGCCTCGCCCGGCGAGGAACGCCCGCCCGCAACGGTTCCTTTCGTGCACGCACCGGGGAGTACCTCGTCCAAGAATACGCCCGGATCGGGACCGGGTCGATCGGCGGCCCCATCGACGTGAGTATCAGACGGGATTGGTGGAGCTGACCGGGATCGAACCGGCGACCTCGTGAGTGCGATTCACGCGCTCTCCCAAACTGAGCTACAGCCCCACGCGGAAGGGGGCGGAGAATAGCACGGCCGGTCCGGGCCGGCAAACCCTTCAGGCGGCGTCGCTCGACACCGGCTTCCGGGCACCGCGCGCCGTCAGAGCGGCGACGAGCCACGTCGCGTCCGCGACGAGAATCAGGTCGCACAGGGCCTCGGCGACGTAGAAGACGCGGGAGAAGTCGGGCGGCGCATTCGTCAGGACGCAGACGCCGTAGGCGGTCGCCGTCATGGCGACCGCCGCGAGCAGCGTCTCGCGGGCGAGCCGTCCGCAGGGCGTCGCGCGGCGCCACGTCATCGCGGCCCACGCGGCGTTGCCGAGGAGCAGCGCCCCGAGCCATCCCCACGCGGCAGGTCGGAAGAGCCGGAGGCGCCACCGGCTCCAGACGGAGTATCGGTCGGTGAGCGTCAGCGCGGGATGCGCGTCGGACTTCTCGAGGTTGCCGTAGCTCGGCCGAAGGGACCACACCTTCGGCGCGATGCGATGCAGCCGCTCCGCGAGACGCCGCGGGTGGCGCGCGTAGAGGAGGGCGACCCTGCCGTAGCCCGAGTCGCGCAGGAAGCGCGTCCGGAAGGCGTCGTCGAGAACGGGCGTCCCGGGCTGGAAGGCGTCCGTGCCGGAGTAACGCAGCCACGCCGGGTCGAGGCCGAGAGCGGCCGCGTCGCCCGCGGGGTCGGGGGAGTGCGGCAGGATCTCGTAGAAGACGACCTGGTAGAGCGCCGCGGCGCGCAGGGTGTCCGGAGTCGAGCGGCCGTACCAGGCCGAGAACGCGACGAGCGCTGCGGCGAGCCAGGCCGCGGGCTGGCGCCACGCGCGGCGCGATGCGCCTCCCGCGAGCCGCCAGCAAAGCAACGCGAGCACGAGTCCCTGCGCGGCCTCCTGGGGCTTCGAGCCGATGAACGCCGCGGCGAGCAGAAAGTACGCGGCGAGGAGCGCTCCGTCGAGGCGTCCGCGGCGCGCGGCCGCGAGCGCCACGGCCGCGAGCAGCAGCAGCGCCAGAAGCGACGCCACCTGGCTGTAGAAGGAGTTCAGGGGCGCGACGTAGCCGACGTCGGTGAAGAAAAAAACGAGGAGAACCGCCGCGACGGCCTGCGCCGGCCACGGCAAGCCGCGCGCCGCGCGCAGGATTCCGACGAGGGCCAGCAGCAGCAGGGCCGCGTGGATCGCGGACAGCGCGCGCAGGTCGAAGAGACCGCCCCGCCACAGCGCGGGGCTCGCATAGCGCGCCACGAGTGCGAGGCCGCTCTCCGACGTCAGGTAGCCGTTGCCGGTCCAGCCGACCGGCAGAAACCGGTACGTCGTGCGGAGAAACGAGAGGTACCGTTCGGCCGGGACGTCGGTCGTGTGGTCGAAGCCGGCGGGGCCCATGACGCGGAGGTAGTCGCCGTTGTCGGCGAGTCCCACGACCGGCGCGACCAGCAGCTGGAGCGCCAGGAGGAGGGCCGCCGCCGCGGCCGCCGCGGCCACGATCCAGCGGTTCGCGATCTCCCTCCGGGTCGCCATTTCCGCGCAGCTTATGCGAATGGATCGGCTACGATCGGGCCCGATGGAACACGGCCTCGACGTCGGCGCCCTGTTTCTCGCGTTCGCCGCGGCGCTGATCGGCGCGAAGCTCTTCGGCGAGCTCGCGGAGCGGATCGGACAGCCTGCGGTTCTCGGGGAGCTCGCGGTCGGCGTCGTGCTCGGGCCCTCGTTGCTCGGCTGGGTGCCGTTGTCGGACGCGATCCTCGAGCTCGCCGAGATCGGCGTGGTGCTGCTCCTCTTCGAGGTGGGCCTGGAGACGGACATCGAGGAGCTCGGCCGTGTCGGCGCCCCGGCGCTCGCGGTGGCGCTCGCCGGAATGGTCCTGCCGTTCGCCGGCGGCTACGCGGTGGCGTCGGCGCTCGGCCACGCGAGCCTGACGGCGACCTTCATCGGCGCGGCGCTGACGGCCACGTCGATCGGCATCACGGCCCGGGTGCTCTCGGAGCTGAAGGTGCTCGCGACGCGCGAGGGGCAGATCATCCTCGGCGCCGCCGTGGTCGACGACGTCCTCGGCCTGGTCATCCTCGCGGTCGTCTCGAAGCTCGCCGGCGGCGGCCGGCTCGAGGCCGCGACCATCCTCAAGTCCACGGGCCTCGCCCTCGGTTTCCTCGTCGCGGCGCTCGCGCTCGGGATCCCGCTCGGCCATCGCCTGATCGGGGTCGTGGAGAAGGCGAAGGTGCGGGGCGTGCTGGGCGCGATGTCGGTCGCCTTCGCCCTGCTGGTGGCGTGGCTGGCGACCGTCGCGGAGTCGGCCCCGATCGTCGGCGCCTTCGCGGCCGGCGCGGCGCTGGCGCGCACGAACCGCCGCCACGACATCGACCACGCGTTGAAGCCCGTGGTCGACGTGTTCGCGCCGGTCTTCTTCGTCTACGTCGGCGCCGAGGTCAACGTGAAGCTCCTCGACCCGACCGTTGCGGCGAACCGGCCCGCGCTCCTGCTCGGCCTGCTGCTGACGATCGTCGGGTTCCTCGGCAAGTTCGCCGCGGGCTTCTGCGCGTGGGGCAACGTGCGCCGGCCCTTCATCGGCGCGGGCATGGTGCCGCGCGGCGAAGTCGGCCTGATCTTCGCGTCCGTCGGACTCTCGACCGGGGCGCTGTCGCAGCCGGCGTTCGTCGCGGTGCTCGTCGCGGTCTTTCTGACGACGTTCGTCGCGCCGCCGCTTCTGAAGCTGCTGCGGCCCAGCGCGGCGGCCTAGGAGCTAGGAGCGCCGCTTCAGGTCCGCGAGCGTGGCGCGCAGCAGGCCGCGCCGCTCGGAATCGATCCGGTAGAACAGCGGCTCGAGGACCATCGCGACGCGGTCCTGGCGCTGCGGGCTCAGGCGATAGAGGTCGGGCGCGAGCGCGTCGACGACGCGGGCCACCGTGATCTGGTTGGACGGCAGCGCGCGCCGGTAGCCGGCGGTCGCGTCGCCGGCGACGAGGCCGGCGTGCTGCAGCTCTTCGAGGATGGCGATGGTCTCGGCGGGGGGCGCGTCCGGGTCCGCCTGGATCTCCGCCACGGGCCGGGACTCGCCGCTCGACATCTTCAGCAGCATGCGGATCGCCCGCTCGGCGCGGCCCTGTCCGGCGAGGCCGCCGGAGGCGCGCACGACGTGGGCCTGGAGCACGTGCGTCAGCTCGACGCCGAGGAGGATGAGCGCCCACGCGAGATAGAGCGACAGGATCGCGAGGAAGACGAACCCGATCGAGCCGGTGATCAGGTTCATCCGCATCATGGCTTCGACGTACACGTTGAAGGCGACGCGCAGGAGCTCGAGGGCCAGCGCGACGGCCGCACCGCCCGTCGCCGCGGCGACCCACCGCACGCGCGTGTTCGGCAGGAAGCGGAAGAGCAGCGTCAGCAGCAGTCCTTTCAGCACGAACGGGGCGGCCGCCACGCTCATCGACTTGACCGCCGAGTCGATCGACACCGAGTGGCGGAGGCTGCGCAGGCCGAGCCCGATGCCGCCGAGGACGAGGCCGAGGGCGAGCAGCGCGAACGAGTAGAGCACGACGCGGCGCACGCTCATCTTGCGCCGCGGCGCGCCCCAGACCGCGTTGACGACGCCCTCGACGACGAAGATGAGGCGCAGCGACGCGACGAGCGCGATGAGGAGGCCGACGCCCGAGATCGCCGTGGACTCGGCGATGAAGTCGCGGAGCGACTCGGTCAGGTGGACCGTCTGATAGGGGAGCAGCGCGTTGACGACGGCGATGATCTGGTCGTCGTTCTCACGGAAGAAGGTCACCAGGAAGATCGAGAACGCGGCGAGCATCGGCACCGCCGTCAAGAGCGTGGTGAAGGCGAGCGACGCGGCGAGGTCGTAGCCCCGCTCGCCCCGGAAGCCGCGATAGGTGTCCCCGACGATCTCGAGGAGCGACCAGCCCGCCCACTCGCGCCGCTCGATCTCGGTCGATTTGCTCAAGTCCGCGCTCCGCAGTCGGGCATCCGAGCGCCCAAGGGTATATGATGCCGCTTCTTCGGAGCGGAGGTGAACATGGCCAAGGAGACTCCTTTCGACCGGGCGCGGGACTTCGTGGAAGAGAAGATCGACCGCACCAAGGAAGTGCTCGGCGAGTCCTACGGGAAGGCCCGCGAGCAGTTCGACGACGTCAGCGAGGACGTGCGCAAGTCCGTGAAAGCGACGGCGCAGAACATCCAGAAAGACTACGGATACATCTGGGACGACGTGCGCGGCTACGTGCGGGAGAACCCGGGAACGGCGCTGGCCCTCTCGGCGGCCGCCGGGTTCGTTCTCGGGTTCCTGCTGCGCGGCGACGACGACTAGGCGCGCGCGCGGCGGCCCGCGACGGCGGTCGGCTTAGAATCCGGGCATGACGACCGGGACGGCGAGCTACCCCGCGCTTTCGACGTTCGCGTCGAGCGCCGGCTGCGCCTGCAAGATCGGGCAGTTCGACCTCGCGGCCCTGCTGTCGCGGCTGCCTTCCCCGCACGATCCGAACCTGCTCGTCGGAAACGCGGAGTCCGACGACGCCGCCGTCTATCGGCTGGGGGGCGGCCAGACGATCGTCCAGACCATCGACTTCTTCACGCCCGTCGTGGACGACCCGCGCCTCTTCGGGCGCATCGCGGCGACCAACGCCCTCTCCGACATCTACGCGATGCGCGGACGCCCGGTGCTCGCGCTGGCGGTCGTCGCCTTTCCGACGAAGGTCCTGCCCGGCGAGGTTCTCGAGGAGATCCTGCGCGGCGGCGCCGAGAAGGTCGCGGAGGCCGGCGCGGTCATCGCGGGTGGCCATTCGATCGACCACGACATCCCTCTCTACGGTCTGTCGGTCACCGGCGTGGTCGACGAAGCCAAGGTGACCCGCAACGCCGGGGCGCGCGTCGGCGACGCGCTGGTGCTGACCAAGCCGCTCGGCATGGGCATCACGATCCGCGCGGGGCGCATGGACTCGGCGGCATCGGGCGGCGCGGCGGCTCCGCGGCGTCTCTCCGGATCGGCGCTCGAGGAGGCGGTCGCGGTCATGTGCACGTTGAACCGCGCTCCGGTCGAGGCGATGGAGGGCTTCGACGTCCACGCCGTCACCGACGTCACGGGCTTCGGCCTGCTCGGGCACGCCCACGAGATGATGGCGGCCTCGGGCACGACGGCCGAGTTTTCGATGGCGCGGGTTCCTTTCCTGTCGGAAGCGCGGCGCCTGGCGGCGGAAGGGGTCGCTCCCGGCGGTTCGAAGAACAACGCGAAAAACCTGCGCGTCCGGACGAATCTGGGCGCGGGGGTCTCCGACGAGGAGTTCCTCCTCGTGTGCGACGCGCAGACCTCGGGTGGCCTGCTCGTCGCGCTGCCGGAGGCCGAAGCCGAGCGCTACGCGGCGCGGTGCCGCGCGGCGGGAGCTCCCGCCGCGTCGGTCGTCGGGCGGGTGCTCGAGCCGGGGGAGACGACCCTGCGCGTCGTGCGCTGACGGAGAGGACATGAGCGAAGTCGAGAACGACGGCGAGGACTGGGTCGAGGTCGCGGCGGCCGGCGACGACGAGGAGGCGGAGATCATCGCGGGCCTCCTCGAGTCCGAGGACATCCCGTGCGAGATCGAGGGGCCCTCGGCCTCGCCGTGGCCGGAGAACCTCGGGGCGCTCGGCGTGTCGCGCGTGATGGTGCCGCCCGACCGCGCCGACGAAGCGAGGGCCTTGATCGCCGAACGCGAGAAGGACGCGGAGCGGAACCTCTCAGACAACGCGGGCGAATGAGCCTGCTGCCCGCCGGCTCGAAGATCGGGCGGTTCCAGATCAAGTCCGTCCTCGGGCAGGGCGCGATGGGCGTCGTCTACCTCGCCCACGATCCGGAGATCGGCCGCGACGTCGCGATCAAGACGGTGCGGCCCGAAGGCATCGGCGGCGAGTCCGCGCAGGAGCTCGAGGCGCGGTTCTTGAAGGAGGCCAGGCTCGCGGGCCGCCTCGCGCACCCGAACATCGTCACCATCTTCGACGTCGGACGGCAGGGCGAGACCTGTTTCATTGCGATGGAGCACGTCGACGGCCGCCCGCTGACGCGATACCTCGGCGCCTCCGAGGCGCTGCCGCTGCACGCCCGGATCGCGATCGTCCGCCAGGTGGCCGAAGCGCTCGGCCACGCGCACGAGCGCGGCGTGATCCACCGCGACGTCAAACCGGGGAACATCCTCGTCGGCAAGGACGGGCGCGTCAAGGTCACGGATTTCGGCATCGGGAAATTCACCGAAGCGAGCACGTCGAACCTGACGCGCACCGGCCACATGATCGGGAGCCCGGCCTACATGTCGCCGGAGCAGGTCAAGGGCGAGAAGCTCGACGGCCGGTCGGACCTCTTCTCCCTCGGCGTCGTGCTCTACGAGCTCCTGACCGGGGCCCGGCCGTTCCCGGGCGAGTCCATCACGACTCTGGTGTACCAGATCCTGCACACCGAGCCGCGCGATCCGCTCGAGTGGAACGCGACCTTGCCCGTGGCGACGCGCGAGGTGATCGGCCGCCTTCTCGCCAAGGCGCCGGAGAAGCGGCCGCAGGAGGCGCAGGCGTTCGTCCAGGAGCTCGCCCGGATCGAGAAGATCCAGCGCGAGTCCGAGCTGACGCGGCGGGTGCTCGCCGAGACGCCGCTGCCTTCTCCCGCCGCGCGCGCGGCCCCGACGCTCCCGGCGCCGCCGGGAACCGAGCCGCCCCAACGCGTGCCGGCGCCGCCCCCCGCTCCGTCGGAGCCCCCCGGCCGAAGCTTCCGGACGCTCGCCCTCGTTCTCCTCGCCGCGCTCGTCGTTCTGGCGGTGCTCCTCGTCCGCGCGCGGCAGCCGCGCCCCGAGGCCGTCCCGATCGCCGCCGCGGCGCCGCCGACCCCCGCCGTGGCGGCGCCCGCCACGGCCGCTCCCGCCGAGCCGACGGCCGTCGAGGCGCCGTCGCCGGCGCCGACCGAGGCGGCCGTCGCCGCTCCCACCGCGGCGCCCGCGGAGCCGACGGCCCCGAAGCCGCGTTCGACCCCGAAGCCCCGAGCCGCGCCCGCGCCGCCGGCCGCCGTCGCCGCGGCGCCGCAAGCCCCGGCGCCGGCGGCGACCGCCGCACCTTCGAAGCCGGATCGCGTCGACGCGCGCTACGAGACGCGCCGCGCGGTGCGCTTCACGTCGAGCCCCCAGCAGGCGCGTCTCTTCCTCGACGGCCGCTACATCGGCATCGCGGACGACTGGGACAACCGCGGGGGAGGCAAGGAGCTCGAGCCGGGCAAGGAGGGCACGCACTACGTGCGCCTGGAGCTGCCCGGCTATCGGCCGATGACGATCGAGATCGACGTCACGCCCGACGCGGGCAAGGACTCGCCGTCGGTCGACGAGGAGCTCGACCGTCGCCAGCGCGTCGATTACGACAAGCTGCCGGCGCCCTACGCCAGCACGACCGGGGCGGTCGAGTTCGCCGTCGAGCCCTCCGGCGCCGTGATCATGGAAAACGGCAAGGAGATCGGCGCCGCCGGCGACTTCGGCCCCGCATCGCCGCTTCAGCTGAAGGGCCCCGCGGTCCACGACCTGCTGCTCGCCGCGTCGGGTTACCGTCCGCAGCTCGTGCGCATCCTCGTCGCGTCGAACGCGGGGAAAGATCGCGCGGTGGTCAAAGCAACGCTAAAGGCCGACTAGTCACCGACCCTCGCTTCCCGCTTCCCGCCTCACCCCGGCCCTGCCATCATCCGCCAGTTGGCCAGGCGCTCGGCCGTCTCGATGGAGCGCCTCGCGCCGAGCCGGCACAGGAGCAGCGACAGGTCGGCGCATCCTTCGGGGTCGACGGCCTCGAGCGCCTCGAAGCGCTCGCGCGAGAGCTCGAGCACGACCGCGTCCTCGTGGGCGACCGCGTCGGCCGAGCGGCCGGATCCCGGATCGAGGAGCGACATCTCGCCGAAGATCTCGCCGGGCTTGAGGATCGCGAAGGCCTCCTCGCCGCCCGAGATGCGCCGCGAGATGCGCACGCGGCCGCGGGCAATGACGAAGATCGCGCCGCCGCGGTCGCCCTCGCGGAAGATCACGGCGTCGGCGGGATAGTGCTTCTCCTCGGCGAAGACGGCGAAGAGGAAGCGGTCGGACTCCGACAGGCCGACCGTCGTCAGAGAGCGCGAGCGGTCGGCGAGCGAGAGCTCGGCGGCCGACTCGACCGGCGCCGCGGCGTCGGATGCCGCCGGCACCGCGCCGGCGTCCTCGGGGAAGAAGCGGCGGAAGAGGTCGTTCAGGCGAGCGAGGCGGCGGGCGAGCCGCAGCCGCAGGTAGCGCAGCC
This sequence comes from Thermoanaerobaculia bacterium, assembly GCA_035500755.1. GTDB lineage: Bacteria > Acidobacteriota > Thermoanaerobaculia > UBA5066 > Gp7-AA6 > DAHUXD01. Next base: position 22,980 of record DATJXB010000165.1, read on the forward strand.
ACACCGCTCGGTCGGGCTCGGCCGAGAAGGCGTCGGCCGGGAACCCGAGGAGTGTCGCGGGGCCGGGAGCGCGGGCGTCGCTGACGCGCGCGCCGCCGACGAGCGCTTCCTCGCCGACGAAGTCTCCGGGCTCGGCCTCTCCCATCGGCTGGTCGCCGACCGGCGTCGGACGCACGAGCTCGAGGGAGCCGGAGACGACGAGCGAGATCTCCGAGGCGGCCTCGCCGGCGCGGTAGAGGACGCTGCCGCGCGCGAGGCGGCGCAGGTCGCCCGTCGCGGCGGCCCAGAAGAGGGCGCTCTCGTCGAGACCGGCGAGCGCCGGGAGCTCCGCGAGTCGGCGCGCGCGCTCGAGGACTCCCTCCGACGCCTGGCCCGTGCGGCGGATGAGGGAACGCAGCAGCCCCGCGGAGCGGTCGGGCCAGGGCGCTCCGGGCGCCCGCGCCTCGGCCTCGCGCGCCAGCCGGTCGCGTGCCGCCGCGACCGCCTCCTTCCAGGGCGGCATCCGGTCGGGCGCGAGAGCCCGCGCGGCGCGGAGGAACCGGCGGTCCGCGGGGTCGGGCAGGCCCTCGGGCTTCAGCAGCGCCGCCTCGAGGAGATCGCCGACGGCGTCGGTGAACCGCTTCTCGAGAAAGCCGAGCCGCCCGCGCGCCGAGGCGATGCGCGGGTCGAACGGGTCGCGCCGCCGCGCTTCGTCGAGGAGGCGCCGCGCCTCCGAAAAATCGTGGTCCTCGAGGCGAAGGCGCGCGACGAGCACGGGGTCGTCGCCGTCGAGCGCGTAGGGCCGGGCCGCGTCGGTCGACCCGGCGGCGATCAGCACGCGGGCCAGCGAGGCCGCCGCCGCGGCGCGGTCCTGTGCCTCGAGCGACTCGGCCAGGCGGTAGAGCATGTCCGCCTCGGCCGCGAGGCCCGCGGTTTCACAGCGGCGCGCCGAGTCGCGCGCCCGGCCGGCCGGGCTGTCGGTCTCCATGGACGCGCCGATGATACGGCCGGCTCGGGCCGTCTCCCGCCTCCCGCACCGTTGTGCTAACTTCCCCATCCCGATGTCCGCGCCCGCGACACAGGCCGCGCTCCGCCGCACGCCCCTCTACGACGTCCACCGCGAGCTCGGCGCGAAGCTCATCGACTTCGGCGGCTGGGAGATGCCCGTTCAGTACTCCGGCATCCTCGAGGAGCACCGGGCCGTGCGCGAGCGCGTCGGTCTCTTCGACGTCTCGCACATGGGCGAGTTCGACGTCGAGGGCCCGGGGGCGTTCGCCTTCCTCCAGCGCGTCACGCCGAACGACGTGGCGAGGCTCGCGGACGGCCGCGTCCACTACTCCGCGTTCCTGACGGAGAAGGGAACCTTCGTCGACGACCTGCTCGTCTACCGCCGGGCGGCGGACCGGTACCTGCTCGTCGTCAACGCCGGCAACACGCCGAAGGACTTCGCCTGGGCGAAGGACCATGCGGGGAGCGACATGCGCCTGGCCGACCGCAGCTCGGATTGGGCGCTCATCGCCGTCCAGGGACCGAAGGCCGCGGCCCTGCTCGCGCGCACGGCGTCGCCGGACCCGTCCGATCTGCCGTACTACGGCTTCCGCGAAGGGAAGGTCCTCGGCGCGCCCGCCCTCGTCTCGCGCACCGGCTACACGGGCGAAGACGGCTTCGAGGTCTACTGCCGGCCCGAGGACGCGCCCCGCCTGTTTCGCGAGCTTCTCGCCGCGGGGAAGGCGGACGGCGCGCTGCCGTGCGGCCTCGGCGCGCGCGACACGCTGCGGCTCGAAGCGAAGATGGCGCTCTACGGCAACGACATCGACGACACGGTCACCGCGTACGAGGCGGACCTCGGCTGGATCGTCAAGCCGGACAAGGGCGACTTCATCGGCCGGGACGCGCTGCTCGCTCAGAAGGCCGCCGGTCTCCCGCGCCGTCTCGTCGGCTTCGAGATGGTCGATCGGGGCATCGGACGGCACGGCTATCCGGCGAAGACCGCGGCCGGCGCCGGCCTCGTGACGTCCGGGACCCATTCGCCGACGCTCGGCAAACCGATCGGCCTCGCGCTGCTGCCGGCCGCGGCGACCGCCGTCGGGACCGATTTTTCCGTCGAGATTCGCGGGCGCGACGCCGCCGCGCGCGTCGTGCCCACACCGTTCTACAAGAGACGCGCTTAGCGCTGCCGCAAAAGGAGTCAGCACGTGAATCCGGACGATCTGAAGTACGCCGACAGCCACGAGTGGGTCCGCGTCGAGGGAGAGGTCGGGACGATCGGGATCACCGACCACGCCCAGAAGCAGCTCGGCGAGATCGTGTATCTCGAGCTCCCCGAGGTCGGCCACATGTACGACGCGGGCGACGAGTTCGGCACGGTCGAGTCGGTCAAAGCCGTCTCCGAGCTCTTCACGCCGGTCTCGGGCGAGGTCGTCGCCGTCAACAAGGGCGCGGTGGGCGAGCCGGGCATCATCAACGACGATCCCTTCGGCGACGGGTGGCTGATCAAGCTGAAGCTCTCGACCGACGTCGAGATCGGCAAGCTGATGTCGGCCGACGCCTACGCCGAGTACGTCCGCGCCGAAGAGCAGGAAAAGTGAAGTTTCTTCCGACCTCGGACGCCGAGCGGGCCGCGATGCTCGCCTCGATCGGCGCGCGGTCCATCGACGACCTCTTCGCCGCCGTGCCGGCCGAGGTCCGCCGCGCTCCGGATCTGCCGCCGCCGATGTCGGAGATCGAGATTCGCCGCTTCCTCGGCGGCCTCGCGAAGAAGAACGCCAGCGCGCGCGACACGGCCTTCTTCCTGGGCGCCGGCGTCTACAACCACTACGTCTCGTCGATCGCCGACCAGATGCTCTACCGCGCCGAGTGGCTGACCTCCTACACGCCGTACCAGCCGGAGGTTTCACAGGGCACGCTCCAGAACATCTTCGAGTTCCAGACGCACATCTGCCTTCTGACCGGTCTCGAAGTGGCCAACGCCTCGCTCTACGAGGGCGCCTCGGCGCTCGTCGAGGCGCTGCTCATGGCCGAGCGCCTTTCGCGAGGCCGCACGAAGGCGGTGCTCTCGGCCGGCGTCCATCCCGAGTACCGGGAGACGGTCCGGACGTACTTCTCGAACCTCGACCTCGAAGTCGTGGAAGTGCCGGTCGGACCGGACGGCGCGACGGACGCGAAGGCTCTCGCGGCGGCCGTCGACGACGCGACGTTCGCGGTCGCCGTCCAGTCGCCCAACTTCTACGGCGTCGTCGAGGACTGGAAGGCCGGCTCGGCCGCCGCGAAGGCGAACGGCGCGCTCTCGGTCGCGGTCGTCGCCGAGGCGGTCTCGCTCGCCCTGCTTTCCCCGCCCGGGGACGGCGGCGCCGACATCGCGTGCGGCGAGGCGCAGGCCCTCGGCGTTCCGATGCACAACGGCGGGCCGCTGCTCGGTTTTCTCGCGTGCCGTACCGAGCATCAGCGCCAGATCCCGGGCCGGCTCGTCGGGATGACGAAGGACGCCGAGGGCCGGCGCGCGTTCTGCCTGACGCTCTCGACCCGCGAGCAGCACATCCGCCGCGAGAAGGCGACCTCGAACATCTGCACGAACCAGGGCCTCATGGCCCTCGCCTCGAACATCCACATGTCGCTGCTCGGCAAGGCGGGCCTGCGCGAGATGGCGCTCCAGTCGCACGCGAAGGCGCAGTTCCTGAAGGGCGAGATCGCGAAGGTCCCCGGGTACCGGATCCCCTTCTCGGGTCCGACGTTCAACGAGTTCGTCGTCGAGGCGCCCGAGGACGCGGCGGCGCTGCTGTCGCGGCTCGCGGCGCGGGGCATCCTCGCGGGGGTGCCCCTGTCGCGCTTCGATGCGAAAGACCGCCGGCGCTTCCTCGTCGCGGCGACCGAGATGAACGAACGCGCCGAGGTGGACCGGCTCGTCGCCGCGCTGTCCGGGAGGGGCGCGTGAGCGTCGACGTCGAAGCGAAGGCCGCTTTGCCGCGCGATCCGAAGCGCCCCGAGCCGCGCCCGCTGCCGCTCGTCTTCGAGCGCTCCGGCGAGGGCAAGGTCGGCTACTCGCTGCCGCCGCTCGACGTGCCGGAGGCGCTCGCGATCCCGCCGGCGCTGTGCCGGAAGGAGATCGCCGGCGAGGCGCAGATCTCGGAAGTGGACGTGGCCCGGCACTTCACGCGGCTCTCGCGCCTGAATTTCTCGATCGACCAGGGCCTCTACGCGCTCGGCTCGTGCACGATGAAGCACAACCCGCGGACCAACGAGGAGATGGCGCGGCTGCCGGGTTTCGCGGCTTCTCACCCGCTCGCGCCGGAAGAAGTCTCCCAGGGCTCGCTCGAGCTCGCGTGGCGGCTCGAGCGCCTGCTGGCCGAGCTGACGGGACTAGCGCGCGTGACGCTCCAGCCCTCGGCCGGCGCGCAGGGCGAGCTCGCGGGGATCCTGATGGTGCGCAAGGCCCTCGAGAAGGAGGGGCAGCCGCGCCGCCTCGTCCTGATCCCGGACTCGGCGCACGGCACGAACCCGGCCTCGGCGCACTTCGCGGGGTACACGGTCAAGGAGCTCAAGTCGAATCCGCGCGGCACGATCGACCTCGCCGCGCTCGAGGCGGCGATGACCGAGGACGTCGCCGCGCTGATGCTGACGCAGCCGAACACGCTCGGCATCTTCGAGGACCGCATCCTCGACATCGCCCGCATCGTCCACGCCAGGGGCGGCTACCTCTACTGCGACGGCGCCAACTTCAACGCGTACGTCGGCGTCGCGAAGCCGGGCCTGATGGGCGTCGACGTCATGCACATGAACCTCCACAAGACCTTCTCGACGCCGCACGGCGGGGGAGGGCCGGGCTCGGGGCCGGTGGCCGTGACCGAGAAGCTCGTCCCGCACCTGCCGCGGCCGACCGTCGAGCGCCGCGCCGACGGCACGTTCTTCCTCGACTTCGAACGGCCCGAGTCGATCGGGCGGCTGCGGACCTTCCTCGGCAACTTCGGCATGTTCGTCCGCGCGCTCGCGTACATCGCGGCCTACGGGAACCGCATCGGCGAGGTCGCGCGCGGCGCGGTGCTGAACGCGAACTACATTCGCGCCGGTCTGACCGACGTCTACCACCTCAAGTACGACGGCCCCTCGATGCACGAGGTCGTCTTCTCCGACAAGAAGCAGAGCGACCTCGGGGTCTCCAACGTCGACATCGCCAAGCGCCTGATGGACTACGGATTCCATCCGCCGACGATGTCCTTCCCTTTGATCGTTCACGGCGCGCTGATGATCGAGCCGACGGAAACCGAGGGGAAGCCCGTGCTCGACGCCTTCATTCAGGCGATGCGCGACATCGCCCGCGAGTGCGAAGAGACGCCCGAGATCGTCCGCACCGCGCCGCACACGACGCCGGTCAAGCGGGTCGACGAGGTCGGGGCGGCGCGGAACCTGGTCCTGCGCTGGAGGCCCTGAGGACGGCGCCGGCGCCGGCCGGCGTGGCCTCCTGCGGTATCCTTCCGCTTTGACCGTCCCATGAGCGACGCCTTCCACCGGAAATGTCCTCTCTGCGGCGGAGACATGCTCCGCTCGCGGAGCAATACATCCGGCTACACGACTTACTTCTGGAAGAAGCCTTGGAAGACGGGCCTCTTCGCCTGGGGAGCGGAGAAGGTCTACCCGTGGGCGTGCATGGGCTGCGGGGTCGTCCTCTTCTACCTCGACCGCCTGCCCGCCGTCGCCGAGGAATACCGCAGCGCGCGCAGCGCCGGCCGCGCCCCCGACGGATACCCGGCGACCATCAAGCCTTGATCGCGATCGCGTACCTCGACGGCAACCGTCTGTCCCGGGCGGTGATCGCCGGGGCGCACTTCGTGGCCGAGCGGGCCGAGGCGCTCAACAAGATCAACGTCTTCCCGGTCCCGGACGGCGACACGGGCACCAACGTCGCCTCGACCCTCCAGAAGATCGCGGCGGGGATCTCGCGGATCCGCCAGCGGCACCTCGCCGAGATGGCAAAGTCGCTCGCCGACCAGGCCGTGGGCGGTGCCCGCGGCAACTCCGGCGCGATCCTGGCCCAGTTCTTCTGCGGGTTCTCGGAGGGTCTGCCGAACTCGCCGCGCGCGACCACGAAGGCCTTCGCCGCGGCCGTCGTCCGGGCCGCCGAGTCGGCGTACGCGGCGATCGCGCGTCCCGTGGAGGGCACGATCCTGACGGTCATCCGCGACTGGGCGCGGCACGTCGCCGACCGGGCGGAGGAGGTTCGCGATTTCAGCGTGCTCCTGCCCGACTCGCTGAAGGCGGCGCGCACGTCGCTCGACAACACGCCGAAGCAGATGAAGGCGCTCGCCCGGGCCGGCGTGGTCGACGCGGGCGCGCAGGGGTTCGTCTATCTCCTCGAAGGCATCGTCGCCTACTTCCGGGAGTCGGCCCGGACGGCGCCAGTTCCCGTGGCCGCGGACGCGATTCAGGCGGCGGTCTTCGACAAGAGCCCCGAGGCGATCCTGTTTCGCTACTGCACCGAGGTGCTCCTCGAGGGCGACGCGATCGACCGCGGGGAGCTGCGCCGCGAGGCGGCCCTTCTCGGCGACTCGATCGTCATGGCGGGAGGCGCCTCGAAGATCCGTCTCCACATCCACACCAACGAGCCGGAGAAGCTCTTCGCGGTCGCGGCGCGCTACGCGGACGTCGCGCAGACGAAGGTCGAGGACATGCGCGCGCAGCACGAGTCGCACTTCGACAAGAACCGCGCCTCGCGCGTCGGGATCGTCACCGACTCGACCTGCGACCTGCCGGAGTCGATGCTCGAAGACTTCGGCGTCGGGGTCGTGCCGGTCCGCGTCTACTTCGGCTCGGAGAACTATCTCGACAAGGTGACGATCACCCCGTCCGAGTTCTACGGACGGTTCGCGGTCACCGACGTGGCGCCGAAGACGTCCCAGCCGCCGCCGGCGGACTTCACGCAGGTCTACGAGAATGTCGCGACCCACGCCGGGGCGATCGTGTCGGTGCACCTCGGGTCGAGCCTCTCGGGCACCTACCAGGCCGCCCTCGTCGGTGCGCGCCCGGTGCCGCGGACCGACATCGCCCACATCGACAGCGGCAACGTGTCGGTCGGCCTGGGCCTCGTCGTGCGGGCGGCCGCGGAAGCGGCGCGCGCGGGCAAGACCGCCGCGGAGGTCGCCGACGTGGCGCGCGAGACCGCCGCGCGCGTGCGCCTGTTCGTGGCCGTCCCGACGCTGAAGCACCTCGTTCGCGGCGGGCGCGTCTCGGCCACGCGCGGGTTCGTCGCGAAGCTCCTGGGTCTGCTCCCGATCCTGACCCTCACGCGCGAGGGCAAGGTCGAGGCCGCGGCCAAGGCGCGCGGGTACGACGCGGCGCGACGCAAGATGCTGCGGCTGCTCTTCGCCGAGGCCGGCGAGCGGGTCAGCGCGTCGCGCCGATTCGGGGTCGCGCACTGCGACGCCGAGGACGCGGCCGAGGAAATTGCCCGCGAAATCCGGGCGCGCTACCCGGAGTCCGACGTGCTGATCGCCGAGTGCGGCCCCGCCCTGGGGGCGCATGGGGGTCCGGGGGCGCTGGCGGTGGCGGTGTTGCCGTAGAGACCTAGAGTCTCTTCGCCGCCAACAGCAGCACGTCGCGGTCGCCGGGTTCGAAGCCCGTCTTCTTCCATTCGGCGACGAGGCCGGCAAAGGCCGCCGATAGAGGCTGCGTCTCGGCCGCGCGCGCCAGGTGCTGGACGGCCTTCTCGGGCGAGGGCGGCTTGGCCGACGAGCGCATCGCGCCGAGCCCCGTCGAGACCACCGCCAGCAGATCGCCGCGCGCGGTCTCGAGCACGACCTCGCGCAGATCGCGGGACTCGGCCATCTCGAAAGGCAGCGGGCGGCCGAAGCGCAGGAGGAACGGAATCGGCGCTTCGCGCGCCGCCAGGTGGACGCGGTCGCCTTCCCAGCACGCCGCCGTGGCGGCGACGGTGGGCTCGGCCGCTCCGACGCCGCGCACGACGGCCGCGGCATCCGCGCCGTCGAGCAGGCGGCGGCCCACGCCGAGCGCGCGGACGAGCGGGCCCGCCGACTCCGACAGCCCGCCGGGATGCTCGAGGAGCAGAAGGGCGAGCCGGTCCGCCCGCGCGGCGACCGCGTAGAGGAGGACGTTCGGCGTCGCGGCGCTCCACCGCAGGGGCGCCGCGTCGAAGCCCGGCGCGGCGGGCCAGGCGGCCGGCAGCAGCAGGGGCGTGACGGCATGGAGAATCGCCGCGGCGCCGTCGTCGCGCGCGCGGCGGACGGCGGCCTCGTGCTCGCGCACGGACGCGACGGCGAGCGCCGCGTGCGTGGCCACCTCGGCGAGGAACTCCTCGTCCTCCTTCGTGAAGTGGCGGCGCCGCTTGTTCAGGATCTCGACGACGCCCACGATCTCGCCGGTCGGGGTGCGCATCGGCGCCGCCAGGATCGACTCGGTCTTGAACCCGGAGGACCTGTCGGTGCTCTTGTCGAAGCGCGGGTCGAGGTAGGCGTCCGCACTGTTGACGATCTTCCCGGACTCCGCGACCGTTCCGGCGATGCCGGTGCCGACGGGCAGCCGGATCTCCCGAACCGAGCCGCCCTCCAGAATCTGGCTGACGAGCTCGCCGGTCGAGGGGTCCTTCAGGAAGATGGTGCCGCGCTCGGCGTCGGTCTCCGACGTCGCCGTCTTCAGGATGATGCGCAGGATCTCCGTCGGGTCGAACGTGGCGGCGAGGGACTTGTTCGCCTCCAGGATCACCATGAGCTTGACCATCCGGGCGCGCGTGACCGAGACCTCGGCGAGCACCCGGTCGAGGACCTGGCCTTCGAAGGCGGCGATCGCGTCGGAGAGCGCCGTCGCGTCCGGAAACCGCGCCTCGGGGTCGCGGGCGATCGAGCGCTCGAGGATGTCGCGCAGCTCCGGGGGCAGGTCGGGACGCAGCGTCTCGACCCGCGGGGCCTTCTCCGAGAGGACGCGCCGCACGAGCCGGGCCGTGTCGTTGTCGTCGAAGGGGACGCGGCCCGTGAACATTTCGTAGAGCAGCACGCCCATCGCGTAGACGTCGGTGCGCGGCCCCGGCGCGTTGCCTTCGAGGAGCTCCGGCGCCAGGAACTGCGGCGTGCCGGGGACCGTGTCGCCGAGGTCGCCGCGGTAGAGCGAGCTCTCGATGGCGATGCCGAAATCCATCAGGTGCGGCTTGCCGTCCTCGCCGACGAGGACGTTTTCGGGCTTCAGGTCCCGATGGAGAACGCCGATGCGGTGCGCCGCGGCCAGGCCGCTGCAGATGCCCTTGGCGATCGCCAGGCCGCGCCCGAGAGGGAGCATGCCCTCGCTCTCTTCGAGCTCTTTGAGCGTCCGCCCGGGCAGGAACTCCATCGAGACGAACTCTTCGCCCTCGATCTCGACGAGGTCGTAGACGCGGCAGACGTTCTCGTGGGTCACCTTGCGGGCGAGAATGATTTCGCGGCGCAGCGTCTCGCGCCGCTCCGGCGAGACGCGGTCCGGGCGGACGCGCTTCAAGGCGATCTCCTGGTCGAGCTTCAGGTCGCGCGCGCGATACACGACACCCATGCCGCCGAAGCCGAGCACGCCGTCGATGCGGTATCGGCCGCCGAGGATGGTGCCGACCGAGACGGGCGCCTCGCGCGACCCGGACCTGACGGCCGAGCCGTCGCGGGTGGGCATCTCGCTTTCGTGGGACACGGTGGCACGATTGTAAGACGGAGGAGGCGGTCGAAACGCCGCATCCCGCGTGGCGCGCCCGGTGGTCCAGCGCCGCGTCGAGCTTTGACTTTCGGGTGTCCGGGGTCTACGCTGGCCGCAAATCGTGCGCAGGGAACACGCCATCGGTCGCACCCCATGCCAAACAATTGAGGGAGGAGAATCGTGAGACGACTCCATAACGTCCCGCTGCCGCGCGTTTTTCTCGCCGCGGCGGCCATCGGTCTGTTGGTCGCGGGGCCCGCGTTTCCGTCCGGTTTCCAGGTCATGACCCAGGGCGCCAAGGCCACGGGCATGGGACTGGCCTTCGCCGGTGTGGCCGACGACCCGTCGGCGATCTTCTACAACCCGGCCGGCATCGGGTTCCAGGATCATTTCGCGGTCCAGGGCGGCGCGGCGGTGCTCGGGCGCGACAGCGCGACGTTCGTCGGCACCAACCCGTATCCGGGCGTGGGCGCGGTGGGGAGCGTGCAGAACCAGGTCTTCGCCCTCCCGCAGCTCTACGTCGTCGTCCCCCTGACCGCCGACCTGAAATTCGGTCTCGGCATCGACGCGCCGTACGGCCTCGGCCTGCGGTGGAACGTCCCGGAGCTCTGGAGCGGCCGTTTCATTTCCCAGAACGTCGTCATCAAGACGACGGACATCAACCCCGTGCTCTCGTACCGGCTGTTGCCCGAGCTCTCGATCGCGGCCGGCGCCGACTACCGCTTCTCGGGGGTCCAGCTCGAGCGCAACGTCGCCGGGACCGATCCCTTCACGCAGGCGCAGGTCGACATCGCGCACACCAAGCTGTACAGCGACCTGACCTCCAACGGGGCCTGGGGCTACAACGCCGGGATCCTGTGGAAGCCCGCGCCGTCGGTCGGCGTGGGCGCCTCCTACCGGAGCAAGATCACGGTCGACTACGACGGGACGGCGACGATCACCCCGCGACCGACGGGCGACCCGGTTTACGACCAGCTCGTCGCCGGGTCGGGTCTTCTCGGCGTCCACCCCGTCGCCACGCAGATCGTGTTTCCGGCGTCGATCAACACCGGCGTCGGCATCGACTTCGGCGCCGGGTTCACGGTCGCGCTCGAAGCCGACTGGACCGAGTGGTCCGACTTCAAGGCCCTCAACATCACCTTCCCGGACGGATCGCTGCCGAGCATCGACCGGGCGACGAACTGGAACGACTCGTGGGCTTATCGCATCGGTCTGGAGAAGAAGTTCGGCAACTGGGCGCTCCGCGTCGGTTACTACTACGACAACACGCCGCAGCCGACCAAGGACGTCGGACCGCTGCTGGCCGACAACGACCGCAACGTCTACACGGGCGGCTTCGGTTACAACACGCCGACGTGGGGCATCGACATCGGCGGCGCCTACATCAAGCTCAAGCAGCGCAGCGTCACGACGGAATCCACGGACAATTTCTTCGGCATCTACAACGAGACGGCGTGGGCCGCGGTGGCGGACCTGCGGATTTCGTTCTAGGCGAGGAGGGAGCCATGAAGAAGACCATCACCCGCATCGCCCCGCTCGCCATCGGCCTCGCGCTCCTGGCGGCCTCGCCCGCCGCCGCGCAGCCCTACGACCAGTACGTCGCGCTCGGCGACAGCCTGACGGCGGGCTGGGAGAGCGGCTGTCTCGTCCAGCGCAACCAGGTCAACTCCTACCCGGCGGTCCTTTCGAAGATCGTCTATGGCGGCGATTTCGAGCAGCCCCTGGTGTCCGAGGGCCCGGTCACCAACGGCACGGCGCCCAAGTGCCTCGGCGCGGTGTTCGCGCCGCCGGCGTCGTTCTCGGTCGAGCCCCTGTCGGAGATGTGGAACCCCCTGAACGCGCTGCTGCCGCGGCCGTACAACAACCTGGGAATGCCGGGAGCCGAGGTCGGCGACCTGACGTCGCTGACGAGCGTCAACCCGAACGGCTCGAGCCTGGAGCAGATCTCGGCGCTCGTCCTGCGCAATTTCCCCGGGTCGCCCTTCAACGACACCAACGCCGTGCAGCAGGCGGGGAGCCTGCTCGCCCCGGCCGCGAGCAACGCGCTGCTGACGCTCTGGATCGGCAACAACAACACGCTCGGCGCTTCGACCTCGGGCATCGTGGTCCCGGGCGTGACCCTGATCTCGGCCGACGACTTCCAGCAGCAATACGACGCGATCATCGCGGGCGTTCCTCCGGGCGTCCAGCTCATGGTCGCGACGATCCCCGACGTCACGGTGATCCCGTTCTCGACGACGATCCCGCCGGTGGTGGTCAACCCGGCCACGATGCAGCCGGTGATCATCAACGGCTCGACCGTGCCCCTGCTCGGGCCGGGAGACGCCGGGTATCCGTGCACTCCGGTGCCTCCGGATCAGGGGTGCGCGCTGCCCCCGGGCACGCTCGTGAACCTGCCGGCCTCTTCGCTGCTCGCGCAGGGCGTCGGCATCCCGACGGTCGTCCCGGGCGGGACCGGCCTGCCGTTGCCGCACGGCTACGTCGACGCGACCGGCCCGCACGCCGGCGTGCTGCTCTATCCCGACGAGATCGCGCTGCTCCAACAGACGACGGACGCCTACAACCAGATCATCACCGGCGACTCGGGCGCCGCGGTGATCGTCGACATGCACGCGCGTCTCTCCGAGGTCGCGGTCGCCGGCTACGACGTCGGCGGGATCCACCTGACGACGGCCTTCCTGACGGGCGGGATCTTCTCCTTCGACGGGGTGCATCCCTCGTCGATCGGCTACTCGGTCATCGCGGACTGGTTCGGCCAGGCCTTGAACGACCAGGCCGGCAGGAGCTTCCCGCACGTCGACCTGTCGGGCATCCTCTTCGAGCCCAATCCCCCGAACCCGGGGACCGGGTCCTCGGTGCTCTCCGGCGCCGGGGCCTGGGGTTACACGTACGGGATGTGGCGGGACGTTCTCGCATCCACGCACACGAACGCGGCGGCGATCGCGCTGCCGAGCGTCTCGGCGCCTCCCGCGCGGCGGATGGCGCCCGTCCCGGCCGCGCCGAGGACCGTCCGGAACCCCCACCGCCACGACGACATTTAGACCGGGCCGCGCATCCGGCCTCGAAAGGCCCCGGGGCGACCCGGGGCTTTTCCTTTGAGGCCGGTTCTGCTAGATTTCGCCGTCTTTTTGGGGGACGGTCTCATGATGATTCCGGCGACACAGCTGCGCAGCGGGATGCTCATCATCCACAACGGCGAGCTTCACCGCGTCCACGACATGGTCCACAAGACCCCCGGTAACCTCCGGGGATTCGTCCAGGCCAAGATGCGCAACGTCCGGTCGGGCTCGATGAACGAGCACCGTTTCGGCTCGACCGACCGCGTCGAGAAGGCCTCGCTCGACGAGCGGGAGATGGAGTACCTCTATTCCGACGCGGCGGGGCACCACTTCATGGACCAGACCACCTACGACCAGGTCACGCTCTCGGACGAGGTCATCGGGGAGCAGATGAAGTACCTGCTGCCGAACACTGCCATCCACGTCGACTTCTACGAGAGCAACCCCGTCGGCATCGAGCTGCCCAACACCGTGACCCTCAAAGTCACCGAGACCCAGCCCGGCATGAAGGGCGCCACCGCGTCCGCCTCGTACAAGCCCGCGACCCTGGAGACGGGACTCCAGGTGATGGTCCCGCAGTTCGTCGAGGCCGGGACTCGGATCAAGATCGACACCCGCGACAACAGCTACCTCGAGCGGGCCTGACGCGCGCCGCGCCGCCGCGGCGAGAGCCCTTGTTAAATCGCTTATGCTGATTCAGCATAAATGGTTGACCCGATTGGCCTTTTTGCCTTGACGCCCCTCCCCACGCTCCGGATAATCCCTCCTCGTGCGTAAGTCGTCGGTACTTCCGGCGGCGGTCCTGGCCGCCGGGTTCGCTCTGCTGGTCTGTCCGGCCGCAGAAGCCGGGACCCACAAGAAGAAGTCAGCGCCCTCGGTCGCGACCGTCTCGAAGACCGCCTCGAAGACGAGCGCTTCGAAGGTGAAGGCAGTCTCCGCGTCTTCCCACACCCGGGCCAAGAGCACCCGAAAGACCCGCCGGGCTGCCCCCGCGGCGCCCGAGACGGTTGCCGAGGTCTACGGGCCGTTTCTGCCGGCCGAGCTCTACGACTACCCCCAGCCCGAGTGCCGCGAGTTCGACGCGGTCGTCGAGGCCCACGAGCACGAGATCGAGAAAGATGGCCCGGACGACGACGTGGCCGAGGCGGTGCCGCCGCCGGTCAACCCGTTGACGCGGGTCGCCCGGACCCTCGGGTCGCTGCTCCGGCCCAAGTCGGCCGAGTCGACGCTGCGGCCGGAGGACGTCGACCTGACCGACCTTCTCACGGCCGGCGTCCAGATCCCGGTCGAGGGCGTGGACGCGAGCCGCCTCAAGGACTCGTTCCTGAACTCACGCGGCAAGCACCGGCAGCACCTGGCCATCGACATCGGGGCGCCCAAGGGCACTCCGGTCCTCGCGGCGGCCGACGGCGAGGTGGTCTCGCTCCGGCACGAGAAGCGTGGCGGGATCTCGCTCTACCAGAAGGACGCGACCGGCCGGTACCTGCTCTTCTATTGCCACCTCACCCGCTACGCCCAGGGGTTGAAGGCGGGCCGGAAGGTCGCCAAGGGCGACGTCATCGCGTACGTGGGCCGCACGGGCCACGTCATCGGCGGTCCGCACCTGCACTTCTCGATCACGCGCCTGCCCGAGGACGACGACAACTTCAAGGCCGGCGTCGCGATCAACCCGTACCTGCTCTTCCTCGCCGCAGTCCCGTAAGACAGAGGCCTTGCCTCGACCTCGCCGCCCCGGCGAGGCAGCCCGCAAGTCCCCGCGGCAAGTAAGTCGCTTACGGAAGACACCAGCCCGCGAGTCGGGCCTGCGCGCTTCGATGGGGTCGGGTCTTCGGTTTTCGGAGCTCTTTTCCGTTGTGGCTCTATGGGGATTGCGGCGTCGCTCCGAGAACGCGAACACCTGACCCCGATGACGGTATGCGGTGATCGCGGGCGAGGCTATACGGATCGCGGGTCTTCGATGGAGAACAGACGGTCCATCCAGAGGTTGGTGATTTTTTCCGACACCGTGTTCTGGCGCAGGCGCGCGGCGAGGTTGCCCCAGTCCATGTGGTCCATCTTCTGGTCCTGGTTGAAGCACGAGAAGACGATCTCTTCGCGTCCGGTGTCGGGGTCGACGTGCTTCTGCAGGCACTGCGCGCAGACCTCCTTCATCATGCACTGCATCGGGGAGTTGATGGACGCGATGCCGACGTGGTCGGGCTTCAGGTACGCCGCGAGCACGGTCTTCCGCGACCGGGCGACGGCCGCCATCATGCGGTCCGAGCCGATCACGATGACGCGCTCGACGGCGGAGAGCGGGATCGTCACGTCGCCGAGCTTGCCGGCGGCGTAGGCCGCCATCGCCTCGACGATGTTGCCGACGAAGCTGCGGTCGGTCGGCCGCCGGGCCGGGATCGCCTCGCCCCGGTCCACCGAGAGAACCAGGGCGTCGGCCGCGGCCTCGAGCTCGTCCCGCTTGTAGAAGTCCTCGGCTTTCTTGTAGCCGGCGAAGTAGACGACGCGGTTCCCGAGCGCGCGGGCCTTCTTCCCGATCGAGAAGAGCACGGCGTTGCCGAGGCCGCCGCCGCAGAGCATCACGGTCGAGTTCTCGGGCAGCTCGGTCGCGGTGCCGGTCGGGCCCATGGCGACGACGGGCTCACCCGGCTTCAGGACCGAGCACAGCCGCGACGAGCCGCCGATCTCGAGGGCGATCATCGACAACAGGCCCTTCTCCTGGTCCACCCACGCGCCCGTCAGCGCGCAGGGCTCGAGCAGGAGAGGCGTCTTCCCGACGCGGGGCGCGCGCCCTTCCAGGTTCTGAAGGCGGAAGAACTGGCCCGGCTCGAAGTTGCGCGCCGCGGCCGGCGCCTTCACGACGACCTCGACGATGGTCGGGGTCAGGCGCTCGACGCGGACGACGCGCGCGATCAGGTCGTCCTCGAGGCTCCGCCGGAAGGCGTCCCACTCCGTGTCGGCGACGGGGGCATCGGCGCGTCCGTCCACCACTTCCACGATGGCGCGGTAGCCGTTGCGCGCCGAGGCCATCGCCTTGACGACGTTCCCGTTGTAGACGGGATGGTTGTCGCCGAAAAAAGTGACGAACTTGCCGCCCCGGGAGAAGCCCGTGAAGAAGGCGCCGCCGTCTTCGGCCGGGGCCGCGACGAGCTTCCAGGCGCCGTCCTCGAAAACCGCGCGGTGCGGCGCGAAGAACCGCCGCTTCTGGTCGAGCGGCAGCGCGTCCGGATACTCCTTGGCGTACGTGATGTTGGGCGTCGTCCCGGCCGCGACGAGCAGGGCGCGCGCCGGCAGCTCGACGACCTCGCCCGAGCCGCCGCGCTGGAAGCGGACGGCGCGGAGCTTGCCGTACTCGTCGGCGACGGCCTCCTCCGGCTCGAGGGACTCGACGAAGGCGATGCCTTCCTCGAGGGCCTTGATCACCTCTTCGTGGTTGAGGCGGTACGCGGGGGACTCCTCGAGGGTGCGGCGATAGGCGATCGACACGCCGCCCCATTCGCGGCACAGCCGGGCGAGGTCGGGTTTCTCGCCGGCGGTTCGTGCGCGCTCGCGCTCCTTGCGGACGGCGAGGCCGTGCGCGAGCAGACGGTCGAGGACGTCCCGCTCCTCGGGGTCGAAGGTGGCCCGCACCGCCGACTCGCCCTTGTCGGCGACGAGCTTCTCGTAGCGATCGAGGGTCTTCTCGGCCTGGAGCGGGTAGTACGCGAGCAGCTCGGTGGCGGTGTCGATGGCCGTCAGACCGCCGCCGATGACCACGGCCGGGAGCTCGGCCTGGAGGTTCGCGAGCGCGCCGTCCTTGAACGCCCCGGTCAGCTGCAGCGCCATGAGGAAGTCGGAGGCCTTGCGCACGCCGCGGATGATGTTGTTCTTCATCGGGATGATCGTCGGCCGGCCCGCGCCGGCGGCGATCGCGACGTGGTCGAAGCCGCGGTCGAGCGCCTGCTCGGCCGTCAGCGTGCCGCCGAACCGCACGCCGCCCAGGATCGCGAAGCGGCGCCGGCGCGCGAGCGTCAGGTGGATCAGCGTCAGGAAGTTCTTGTCCCAGCGGACCGTGATGCCGTACTCGGACACGCCGCCGAAGCCGGCGAGCGGCCGCTGGTCGAGCGGCCGGGAGATCTCGGCGTAGTCGCGGATCGGTCGGACGCCGCCGCCGTCGGCTCCCGTCCAGTCGGCGGGGAGCTCCTCGATCTTCAGACCGTCGATCCCCGCGACGCCGAAGCCCTCGTTCAAGAGATAGTGGGCGAGCGTGTAGCCGGCGGGCCCGAGGCCCACGACGAGGACCTTACGCCCGGCGTACGGCCTCGGGAACGGCCGCGTCGGGTGGAGCGGGTTCCAGCGGGTCAGCAGGCCGTAGATCTCGACGCCCCAGGGCAGCGACAGCACGTCCGTCAGCGCGCCCGTCTCGATCTGGGGGATGTTGACCGGGTCCTGCTTCTGGAAGATGCAGCCCTTCATGCAGTCGTTGCAGATGCGGTGGCCGGTGCCCGGGCACATCGGGTTGTCCACGCAGACGATCGCGAGCGCGCCGATCGCGTCGCCCTCGCGGCGCAGCTCGTGCATCTCCGAGATCTTCTCGTCGAGCGGGCAGCCCTTGAGCGAGATGCCGAGGGGGTTTTTCTGCCAGGAGGACGTCTTCGCGTCGAAAAAGCCCTTCGAGCACGAGTCCTTCTCGCGCTCGTGGCAGAGCAGGCAGTAGTGGGTTTCCCCGAGGACTTCGCGCCGCGTCATGCGCGGGTCGGTCAGGCCGAACCCCTCGCGGCGCCGGCGGTGCTCCGGGGGACCGACGCGCTCTTCCGGCAGGTCGGGATTCGGGCGCTCCGTGCGGACCAGGTGCCGGTAGTCGAGCGTCTCGGGCAGCTTGAAGGAGACCCAGCCGTGGATGCCCGCGCGGAGCGCGGGGACCTTCAGGCGCGCGTGGCACCAGACGGCGTAGCGCTCGAGCAGCTTCTCGAGAAACCCGAGGAGCGCGTCGTCGTCCCCGCCGCCGGCCTCGGGAAGCCCGGCACCCGCCGCGGCGGCGCGCGCGGCCAGCGCGCGCGCCCGCTCGCGGGCTTCCGGCGAGACTTCCGGCTTTTTCTTCTGGCGCAGGGCGGCGAGAAAGTCCGACTCGAGGTCGAGCAGCCCCGCGATCATCCGGGCCGTCGCGAGCTCGGGGTCCGCGTCCCACGGAAGCTCCGGGTGGAGGCCGCGCTCGAGAGCGCGGGCGGTGGCGGCCTCCGCCGCCGTGTCGCCGGCGGCCAGGCTCTCGGGCAGCGCGGCCTTGACGGCCCGGCGCTGCAGAAAGTCCCGCCGGAAGCGGAACAGCACGGCCTCGGGAGCGGCCGCCGCCTTGAGCCGTTCCCGCGCCTCCGCGATGCCGAAGAGCCGGGCCACGAAGGCCGAAAGGGGCCGGGCCGCTTCGACGAGCAGGCGCGAGAGCGCCAGCGGCGGTGTCGCGGCCGGATCGGCGCGGTGAGCCCTCAGCCGGTCGGCCAGGGCCGCGTCCTGACTGGCGAGAAACGTCAGGAACGCGCGATCGAGATCGGCGAGGCGGCCGTCGCGGTGAAGGTCCTGGTACGTGAAGCCGGGCTCGCCGAGAGGAAAGTCCCTCCCGGCGGGGATAGAGGATGGATCTTCCGTCTCCAAGCGCTCTGGATTGTAAAGGATCCGGCGAGGCATTCCCGTTGATGCGATCGCCCCATTGACAGCGCCGGTGATGCTAACAATAATGCGAATCGTTACTGATATGGCTTCCGCCGTTCACGCCTCGCCGGCCCGCCGCTCGACGCGCCAGAAGCGCCTGGTGCTCGAGGTCGTCTGCGGCACGAAGACCCATCCGACCGCGGAGTGGGTCTACGAAGCGGTCCGACGCGAGCTGCCGCGCGTGTCGCTCGGGACCGTTTACCGCAACCTGCAGCGCCTCGTGGAGGAAGGGAAGCTGCGCTCGTTCGAGCGCGAGGGCCGGATCCGCTACGAGGCGGACCTCGCCCTCCACGACCACTTCTCCTGCGACCGTTGCGGGCTCCTCGTGGACATCGCCCGCGGACCCGAGCCGCTGCCGGGAGAGCGGCGGCTGAAGGCGCAGGGCTTCACGATCGCGGGACGGACGCTCGAGTTTCACGGGCTGTGCCGGAAGTGCCGGCGCGGCGCCGCCGCCAATGCTTAATAGGGCCGCCAGGGCCTCGATCAACCACTCACGGCATCAGGAGGAGTAAGGATCATGACCGAACAGAGCAAGTGCCCGGTGAATCACACCGCCGGCGGCGGCACCACGAACCGCGACTGGTGGCCGAATCAGCTGCGGCTGGACCTGCTCCAGCAGCATTCCGCGAAGTCGAACCCGATGGGTGAGGACTTCGACTACGCGAGCGAGTTCAAGCGCCTCGACTACGCCGCGCTGAAGAAAGACCTCGCGGCGTTGATGACGGACTCGCAGGACTGGTGGCCGGCGGACTTCGGCCACTACGGCGGCCTCTTCATTCGCATGGCCTGGCACAGCGCGGGCACCTACCGCATCGGCGACGGACGCGGCGGCGGCGGCCGGGGTCAGCAGCGCTTCGCGCCGCTCAACAGCTGGCCGGACAACGTCAGCCTGGACAAGGCGCGCCGGCTGCTCTGGCCGATCAAGCAGAAGTACGGCCGGAAGATCTCGTGGGCCGACCTGATGATCCTCGCCGGCAACGTCGCGCTGGAGTCGATGGGCTTCAAGACCTTCGGGTTCGGCGGCGGCCGCCCCGACGTGTGGGAGCCGGATCTGGACGTGTACTGGGGCCGCGAGACCAAGTGGCTCGGCGGTGACGAACGGTACGCGAAGGGGTCGCCCGGCGTCCCCGGCCACCCGGTGCTCGTGACCGAGGACGACAGCAAGAAGCCGCACACGCGGGACCTCGAGAATCCGCTCGCCGCGGTGCAGATGGGCCTGATCTACGTCAACCCGGAGGGCCCGGACGGCAAGCCCGATCCGGTCGCCGCCGCCAAGGACATCCGCGACACGTTCGGGCGCATGGCGATGAACGACGAGGAGACCGTGGCGCTGATCGCCGGCGGCCACACCTTCGGCAAGACCCACGGCGCCGCGCCTGCCACCAACGTCGATGTCGAGCCCGAGGCCGCCGGTCTCGAGGCGCAGGGCTTCGGCTGGGCGAACAAGCACGGCTCCGGCAAGGGAGCGGACGCGATCACGAGCGGTCTCGAGGTCACCTGGACCACGACGCCAACCCGGTGGAACAACGACTTCTTCAAGCACCTGTTCGGCCACGAATGGGAGCTGACGAAGAGCCCGGCCGGGGCGCAGCAGTGGACGGCGAAGGGCGCCAGCGCGACGATTCCGCACGCCTTCGACAAATCGAAGAAGCTCGTCCCGACGATGCTCACCACGGATCTCACCCTGCGCTTCGACCCGGAGTTCGAGAAGATCTCGCGGCGTTTCCTGGAACACCCGGATCAGTTCGCCGACGCGTTCGCCCGCGCGTGGTTCAAGCTGACGCACCGCGACATGGGGCCGCGCGCCCGGTACCTCGGCCCCGAGATTCCCAAAGAGGAGCTGATCTGGCAGGACCCGGTCCCGGCCGTCGACCACAAGCTGATCGACGCGACGGACGCCGCCGCGCTCAAGGGCAAGATCCTGGCCTCGGGTCTGTCGGTGTCGCAACTCGTGTCCGCCGCGTGGGCGGCCGCGTCCACGTTCCGCGGGTCGGACAAGCGCGGCGGCGCCAACGGCGGCCGCGTCCGCCTCGCCCCGCAGAAGGATTGGGCGGTCAACCAGCCGGCCGAGCTCGCCAAGGTCGTGAAGGCGCTCGAGGGGATCCAGGCCGACTTCCACAAGACGGCGACCGGCGGCAAGAAGGTGTCGCTCGCCGATCTGATCGTCCTCGGAGGCTGCGCCGCCGTCGAGCAGGCCGCGAAGAACGCCGGCCACGACGTGGCGGTTCCCTTCACGCCGGGGCGCACGGACGCGTCGCAGGCGCAGACGGACGTCGAGTCCTTCGGCGTGCTCGAGCCGATCGCGGACGGTTTCCGGAACTACCTGAAGGGCAAGTACGCGGTCCCGTCCGAGGCGCTCCTCATCGACAAGGCGCAGCTCTTGACGCTCACGCCGCCCGAGATGACGGTCCTCGTCGGCGGGATGCGGGTGCTGAACGCCAACGTCGGGAAGTCGGCGCACGGCGTCTTCACGAAGCGGCCGGAGTCCCTGACCAACGACTACTTCGTCAACCTGCTCGACATGGCGACCGAGTGGAAGCCGACGTCGGAAGCGCGCGAGACGTTCGAAGGCCGCGACCGGAAGACGGGCCAGGTCAAGTGGACCGGCACGCGCGTCGACCTCGTCTTCGGCTCGAACTCGCAGCTCCGCGCCATCGCCGAGGTCTATGGAAGCTCGGACGCCGGCAAGAAGTTCGCCCAGGACTTCGCCGCGGCCTGGACCAAGGTGATGAACCTCGATCGTTTCGACGTGGCGAAAGCCTAGGACAAACAGCGGTCCTCTTGGGCGGGCGTCCGGGTTGGCCGGCGCCCGCCCGAGTTTTCAGATCGGGCCAGTTTCGCTGACCCAGACGGGCGTCCGCGGCGGCACGAGGCCGCGCCACGTCCTGGGAGCTCGGGCCAGCTCCGTCGACAGATGGAGCGCGACGAGGCGGACGGGCACGAGCGCCGCCCAGCGCACGCCCTGGCGCTC
Source organism: Thermoanaerobaculia bacterium (assembly GCA_035500755.1). Lineage (GTDB taxonomy): Bacteria > Acidobacteriota > Thermoanaerobaculia > UBA5066 > Gp7-AA6 > DAHUXD01. The sequence goes on from DATJXB010000165.1 coordinate 44,322, forward strand.
CAGGCGGGCGAGCGCCGCCGGTGTCAGACGCACCCGGCCGGGCGCTTCCACGATCCACGCGCGCGGCGGGGATGATCGCGACAGGGCTCGGACGCGCGCCGCGTCGACGACGCCTTCGAGAAGGAGCGCCGTCCGCCGGCCGGCCGAGGCGGCGCCCGCGCGATGCCCGGGCGCGTGACCCGGAGTTTCGCCGTCCTCGCCGCGCAGGCCGCCGATCGCTTCGGCGAGCTGGAGCGCCGGCGCCGGCCACAGGAGCCGCCGCGACGCGCGTTCGAGAAAATCGAGGACGGCCCGCCCGCGTCCCTGCGCGGCGCACAGAACGACGCCGCGCGGCGGGCTCGGCGCTTTCAAGTAGCCCTCGAGCGAGAACGTGTCCAGGCGCGTGCCGACGAGTCGGGACGCGAGCTCTCGCGCCGACCCCCTGGCCGAACGGACGGTGTCCGCCACGCAGGCAATGGCTTCCACGCGCTCCGGATTTTAGGGCCTTCTCGCCTCCGGCGGTTCCGGCCGGGCCCGAGGTCACGTACACTCTCCGGAAAGCTTCAATGGACACTCAGCCGTTCGCTCTGCTGGTCCAGGCCGCGGGGACGATCCTTCTCTTCATCGTCCTGCTCCTGCTCTATCGGAAGTTCCGCCGGCCGGCGTTCCTCGACTGGATCGCCTCGTGGGGCTTCTTTCTCGCGGGCCTCGCCCTTCTCTGGGCCGTCCGGGCCTCCGGCGGGCCCGGGGAGAGCCGGGTCATCCCGGCCTTCGCGCTCAACGTCGCAATGCTCGCTCACGTGTTCTTCCTGCTGCGAGGCGTTCGTCGTTTTCGCGACGAGCGCGCGACCTCTCGGCCCGTGGACATGCTCTGGGCGCTGCCGATCCTCGTCGTGGCGTGGCTCCTGGCGATGCCCTTCGCGCCGCCGGCGACGGTCGCGCTGATCCGGGCGGCGGCGTACCTCGTCACGGCGGTGTCGTTTGCCCGGGCACCGGGCTCGGCCGCCGGCCGCGTCCTCCTGTCGGCCTCCTTCTTTCTCTGGGCGGCCGAGCGGTGCTTCATGGCGTGGGGCGAGCTCCACTACGGCGATGCGCAGTCGCTCGGCGACCTCTACGCGTTCGCGCACTTCTTCGAGATGTTCCTCGAGATGACGGTCGCGGTCGGCATCATCCTGCTCCTCTTCGAGGCGAGCCAGGCGGAGCTGAAGCGCGAGATGGAGCGCCTGGTCGAGTCGGACTCTCAGGCGCGGGAGATGGGCATCCGCGACCGGCTGACCGGCCTCTACAACCGCCACTATTTCAACGACGTGATCCGGCGCGAGCTCGCCCGGTCGCGGCGGCACGGCGGCGCGATCTCGGTCCTGCTGGTCGACGTCGACCGTTTCAAGGAGATCAACGACGTCCGCGGCCACCAGATCGGCGACGAGGTGCTCCAGTTCGTGGCGAACTATCTGACGGCCTGCGTCCGCGAGTCGGACCTCGTCTTCCGCTGGGGCGGCGACGAATTCCTGGTGCTCCTGACCCAGGCCGACGAGGCGTCGGCGGCTCAGAAGGCCGAGGAGCTCGGGCGCAAGCTCCCGCACATCCCGGGAGCCGAGCAGGTTCAGCCGACGCTGTCGGTCGGCTGGGCGACGCATCGGCCGAAGGCGGAGTTCCCCCGCACGCTCGCCGAAGCCGACTCGCGGATGTACGAGATGAAGCTCAACCGGAAGAAAGAGCGAGAAGCGCGAGAGCGGGGTCCGGTGCGCCTCTGAGGAGCTCGTACACGGCGCGCGCCGGCAGGCCCATGACGTTGGTGAAGGAGCCCCGGATCTCGGCGATGAAGCGCGCGCCGAGCCCCTGCACGCCGTAAGCGCCGGCCTTGTCGCGCGGCTCCCCGGTCGCGACGTACCAGGCGATCTCCGCCTCGCTCATCGGGGCAAAGCGGACGCGCGACACCTCGGTGACGCCCCGGCCGGGATCGGATCCCCGGCGCAGGTGGACGGCCGTGACCACGCCGTGCTCGCGCCCCGCGAGCCGGCGCAGCATCGCCGCGGCCTCGGCGTCGTCGCGGGGCTTTTCGAGCGTCGCGCCGTCGAGGAAGACGAGCGTGTCTGCGGCGAGGACCCACGCGTCGGGGGAGCGCTCGGCTGCCCGCGCCGCCTTCGCCGCCGCGAGCCGGGGTGCCGCCGCCTCGGCCGTTTCGCCGGGCAGGAGATCCTCCGGAATGTCGGTCGGTGCGGCGACGAACGGGATGCCGAGCGACGTCAGGATTTCCGCCCGGCGCGGCGAGGCGGAGGCGAGGATGAGCGGTGGCGGCACCGAGGCAATCTAGCCCAGTTCGCTCCCGCCTCCTGCCTCCTGAGGCTAGGGATAGTAGCCGGAGATGGTCCGCGCGCTGAGGTTCGCCGGCTCGACTTTGACCTCGACCTTGCGCCACCGATCCTTGTTCTCGGTGTTGGTCGAGTAGTAGGTCAGCAGGTACTGGCTGCGCAGGTCCTCGTTGATCTGGCGGTAGATGCCCTCGATGTTCTTGGGCGAGTCGATGTAGAAGGTCTGGCCGCCCGTCACCTGGGCGAGCTTGTTCAACTTGTACTTGACCTCGAGGTCGGCGCCCGAGATCTTCAGCCCGATCCCGTAGATCGCGATGCCCGACTTCTTCACGTACTCGACGAGCGTGTCGTAGTCGAACTTCGAGGCGGTGTCCTTGCCGTCGGTCAGGATCACGAGCGCCTTCTTCCCCTTCACGCCGGTGAACTGGTAGAGGCCGTAGATGATCGCGTCGTAGAGCGCCGTCGAGCCTTCGGCGCGGAGTCCCGAGAGCGAGCGGATGAGCTTGTCGCGCCGGCCCGTCAGCTTCGACAGGAGATAGGGCTCGTTGTCGAAGGAGACGACGAAGGCCCGGTCCTTTTCGCCCACCGAGAAGTCGATGAATTTCAGGGCCGCCTGCTGGGCGTCCGGCAGCGACTCGAGCATCGAGGCGGACGTGTCGATCATGATGCCGACCGACAGGGGCAGGTTCTTGACGTACTCGAAGCCCTCGATCTTCTGGGCGACCCCGTCCTCGAAGACCTTGAAGTTCGAGGCCTGGAGGTAGTTGACGGGGTGACTCTTCTCGGTGACCGTCGTGTAGAGCTCGACGGCGTCGACCGTGACCTCGGACACGAACTGGGGCGCGTTGACGTAGCGCAGGTCCTCGGCGACCGTGCCGTCCTCGAGCGTCCCGACGACGCGGACGTAGCCGAGCGACTTCGAGTCCTTGATGGTGACGGTCTGCTCGAACGGTGACTGGTAGAGCGTCGCGACGCGCGCCTCGTTCGAGTAGAACTCCATCTTCTGAAGTGTCTTGCCCTCCGGCACCGCCACGGCGGCCACGACCTTGACGGGGCCCGAGACCTTCGAGCCTTTCTCGGGCGTCAGGATGCGCACCTTGAAGACCTCGCGCCCCTCGTTGACGATGTACTCGTCTTCGCCGACCGTGCGGCCCGTTGCCCCGAACGCGACGACGCGGATCGTCTGCTTGCGCGGCAGCGGACCGAGGTTCAGGTCGGCGTCGAAGGGCGCCTTCGTCCGCGTCATGACCTTCGCGCCGTTCAAGTAGAAATCCACGGCCTTGACACCCTCGGCGACGCGGGTCTCGAAGCGCTGCAGCCCCGTGACGATCTCCTTGGCGACCGGCTGGATGGAGACTGCCGACGGGAGCAGACCCTCGTCCTTCATCTTGCCGACCGCGGCCTTGCCCGCGGCGCGGGCGGCCGCGAGCTCGGGCGGCGGCGCGTCGGGTTGCTCGGGGACGACGAGCGACTCCGAGAGCCGGCCCTCGGCGTTCTGGTTGCCGTCGGAGATCTTCAAGACCAGCTTGTACGTGCCGGGGTAGATGTAGCGCCGCACCGTCAGCGGAATCTTCTCGCCCCCGATCTCGTCGATCGGGATGTCGAAGCGGTACTTGAAGTTGTCGATCAGGCGGTCGTCCTTGACGACCTCGCCGATGACGTCCACGTTGTAGAAGCTCTCCTCGCCGAGGGCGCGCGGCTTCAGCTCCGCCTTGGGCACGAGGAGCGACAGGTCGACTCCCATCTTGTTGGATCGCATCTCGGGAAAGCGCACGAGCTTCGCGACCGCGAGGTCCGCGGCGCCCTGGTGGAGGTCGGTCGTCATCGAGAGAATCGTGTCGACGCCCTCCGTCTCGACCACCGGGGGGGCGAAGAGCTTCGAGCTCTCCATGAGGCTGAACGCGCCGCCGCCGAGCAGCGCCGTCGTGTACTGGATCGCCTGCTCGACGCTGCGCCAGTCGAAGCAGCGCTGGATGTCCACGGGCCGCGCCCCGGTCGCCTGGGTGCCGACGCCCACGAGAAGCACGCCGCGGCCGTCGATCGGGAGCCAGAGCTTGTACGGCGGCATGCTGTAGGGCTCGTAGAAGACGAGGTACGCCTTCGACTTCAGCTGCTCGATGCGCTCGTAGTACCAGATCTGCAGCGGGACGTAGACCTCCTGGCAGTCGACCGGAATGACCGCGTCCGGGGGGCCGACGATGACGAAGATCTTCGCGCGGTCGTTGTGGATGTCGCCGAACTGCTCGATGGCCTGCTGCACGCGGCGCGTGTACACCGCGCGATAGTCCGTGCGGATGCCCGCCGAATCGATCGTCCGCCGTTTCCAGAACGCGTCGATGAACTTGTCGCGCTGGTAGTTCTCGTGGATCTCGAGGAAGACTTCCTTCTCCTCGGGCGTGATGATCAGGTCGACGATCGTCAGGAACTCCTTGTACTGCGGTGGCAGCGCCTCGATGAGCTGGTTCATCTCCTTCTTGGAGAGCTTGCGGTGCGCCGGGGCGGGGCCCGCGGGCGCCGCCGACGAGGGCGTGGGGACCGGCCTGGCGCTCTTGTCCGTGACCGTCGCCCCCGGGGACGAGGGCACGACGGCGTCCCCGGAGGGCCCCTCCACCGTCAAGGGCTTCGCCTGAGCGTCGCCGACCGTCGGGAAACGCTCGGCGAGCTTCTCGAGCCCCTCGACGTCGACTTTCGGGGGTTGCGCCATCGCCGCGAGCGCCTCGCCTTCGCCCTGGCCGCGGATGGTCTGAATGATGCGGACGATCTCGCAGGCCTGGCTGCACGTCTGGGGCACGGCGTTTCTCGGGCAGAACGTGTCGTTCGAAGGCGCCCCGGGCGTGCCCGGCTGACGGCAAGCCTCGTCGATCCTGCTCAGGCAGGACGCCGGAATGAGCAGCGTCGTGTCCGGCATGTTCGGCATCCAGAGGTAGTACTTTCCGGCGCCGTAGCTGGTCCGGTAGAAGAGGTACAGCTGCTCGCTCCGGATCGCGTTCGAAAGCGCGTTGGGCTTTCGGAAGCTCCAGACGACGATGTCCACGAAGACGTTGCTGCACTCCCCGAACTCCATGACGCCGAGGGGCTCGCCGCGCCGGACGACCAGCTTTCCCATGTCGCTGTCGAGGCCGCCATAGGTCGTGGCCGCGGCTTCCCGGAGGGACTCGTAGCGGGTGCGGTAGCCCGGGCCGAGCGGCTCGGCGAGGCCGGGCTGCTCCCGGCGCGTCCAGAAGTCCTCTTTGAAGATCTCGCGCTGATGGGGCTCGGTCAGCTGCAGGAAGAGGTTCTTCTCCTCCGGCAGGATGATCGGCGCGACGTAATCCTCCAGCCACTTCCGGTCTTCTTCCGGGAGGGCCTTCAGTCGCTCGGCGGCTTCCTTCTTCGAGAGCTGGGTCAGGTGACGCGGGGCGCTCGAGCCGCCCGCCGGGGCCGCCGCCGCGGCGGGGGTCGGCGTCGGATCGGGAGTCTCGGCCGCGGCGAAGCGCGCGGCAACGATTCCCGCGAGGGAGAACATGGCCGCGAAGACGAGACGCTCGCCAATCTGCGCCTTCATCGGAGTGTGAATCTTAACTCCCGGTAACGGCTCGACTATTCCGCGAAGATAGTTTTCAGATTGGAGGAACGCCGGAGCGATAATTTGAAGGGACGTCCGGGATTCTGAACGCATGATCTACCTCGACAACAACGCGTCCACGCGCCTCGACCCAGAGGTCCGGGAGGCGATGTCCGCGGCTGCCGACGTTTTCGGCAACCCGTCGTCCCTGCATGCCGAGGGACAGAGGGCGCGGCGGGCGGTCGAGGAGGCCCGGGACGAGGTCGCGCGCCTCGTCGGGGGCTCTCCCGGCGAGGTTTTCTTCACCTCCGGAGGGACGGAGGCGAACGCGCTCGCGCTCTTCGGCGCGACCGCCGGGCGGCGCGGCCGGATCGTCCTTTCCGGCGTCGAGCACCCGTCGGTCCGGGAGCCGGCGGCGCGCCTGGCAGCGGCGGGGCACGAGATCGTCGTCGTGCCGCCCGAGTCTTCCGGCGTCCTCGAGGCCGAGGGGGTCCTCGAGGCCGCCGTCCC
>DATJXB010000166.1:0-2666 GCA_035500755.1 Thermoanaerobaculia bacterium
AGACGGCGCGCGCCCTCGAGGTCGCTCTTCTCTTCGAGGAGCCGCCGGATCATCGCGGCAAGCTCGCGGACCTGGACGTGCTCGAGGCGGAGCTCGCGATGGAGGCGCGCGGCTTCGTCTTCTTCGTCGCGGGGGAGGAGCGGCCGCTCCGAGGGCGCCGGCAGGACGAGCCTCTCCTCCTCGGCCGTGTGGCGGCGGAGCTCGTCGTCGAAGGCGGCGATGGCGAACCGGGAGGACGCGGCGTCTCCCGACGCCAGGGCCCCGAGGAACGTCCCGAACAGGGCGTCCAGGTCGCGGTGCTCGGCAGCGAGCCGCGTCGGTAACGTCGTCGTCACGGGCGGCATCCTACAAAAGGGGAGAATGGCTGCGTGGGGAGCGTGCGCTCGAACGTTGGGGCAGCGGCCTGCGCCGCCGCGCTCGTCGTCGCCGCCTGCTCGGGCAGCGGGGATCCGGTGCGCGCCGCGATCGACAGCGCGGTGAAGGCCGCCAACGCGCGGGACGCGGGCGCCCTCTTCGACAACGTCGCGCCGGACTTCCAGGCCGGCGACGGCTCGAGTCCCGCCGAGGCCAGGGCGACCGTCGAGCGCTATCTCGCGGCCTACGAGATTCTGGACGTCCGGATCCGCGACGTCGTCGTCGAACGCGGCGAGGGCGGGGCGCGCGTTCGCCTGCGCGCCGAGATGTCCGGCCAGCCGCGCAGGATCGCGGGGCTCGAGGGCCTCGTTCCGTCCGCCTCCGCGTACGACTTCGACCTGCGCCTCGTTCCGGTCGGCAGGGTGTGGAAGATCGCCTGGGCGCAGTGGAATCCGGCGGCGCCGGGCTCCCGTAATCCTTAGAGGCGCTTCCCTCCGGGAATGCGCCTTCGTTACGGAGGTTGGGAAAGGAACTCCATGAAACTGATCGTCCGCATCGGCATCGTGGCGCTGGCCCTCGTTCTCGCGAGCCACTGCGTCCTCGGGCAGACGCCGGCCCCGGGAAAGGCCGCGCCCGCCAGGCCCGCCGCCGCGGGGACCCTCGCGAAGGCGACGTTCGCCGGCGGCTGCTTCTGGTGCATGCAGGGAGAGTTCGAAGAGCTCCCGGGCGTGAAGTCCGTGATCGCGGGCTACACGGGCGGCACGACGCCGCATCCGACCTACGAGCAGGTTTCGTCCGGCGCGACGGGGCACTTCGAGTCGATCGAGGTCACCTACGACCCGGGCAAGATCGCGTACGACAAGATCCTGGACACGTACTGGCACAACGTCGACCCGTTCACGCCGTACGGCCAGTTCTGCGACAACGGTCCGCAGTACCGCACGGCGATCTTCGTGCACGACGACGCGCAGCGCGCCGCCGCCGAGGCGTCGAAGCAGAAGGTCGAGCAGGCGCAGAAGAAAAAGGTCGTCACCCTCATCCTCCCCGCGTCGACCTTCTGGCCGGCGGAGGATTACCACCAGGACTACGCGAAAAAGAATCCATTCCGGTACGGCCTGTACCGCAAGGGCTGTGGCCGCGACGATCTGCTCGAGCAGATCTGGGGCGTCCAGCCCAAGGAGAGTCAGAAACCATGAACCCGATCCTGTTCGCTGTCGTTCTCGCCGCGGCGCCGGGCGCGCCGACGCCCGCGCCATCCGCCGCGGCCAAGGAGTGGAATGCCATGACGTTCGTCAAGCCGTCCGACGCGGAGCTGAAGAAGGAGCTCTCGCCGATCCAGTACCAGGTGACCCAGCATTCGGGCACCGAGCCCGCGTTCTCGAACCCGATGGCGCACACGAAGGATGCGGGCATCTACGTCGACGTCGTCTCGGGGGAGCCGCTCTTCTCTTCGCTCGAGAAGTACGACTCGGGCACGGGCTGGCCGAGCTTCTGGAAGCCGCTCGACAACGTAAAGCAGGCGGAGAAGGGCAGCTGGTTCTACGGCACCGAAGTGCGCTCCGCCCACGCCGACTCGCATCTGGGACACGTCTTCTCCGACGGGCCTCAGCCGACGGGCCTGCGCTACTGCATCAACGGTGCGGCGCTGCGCTTCGTGCCGGTGGACCGTCTCGCGGCCGAAGGCTACGGACGGTACCTCGTCCTGTTCGAGGCGCCGAAGAAGTAAGGGCGCGCGGCCGGGTCCTGGTGCCGCGGTTGACACCCCCCGAGGAGTCCGCTACCCTTCGCGGTCCTGCTCTTTTCCTCAGTAGCTCAATGGCAGAGCATCCGGCTGTTAACCGGAGGGTTGTAGGTTCAAATCCTACCTGAGGAGCCAGATTCCTTCAGAAAACCCTCGATTCAGTTCTAGGTGGGCGTGTCTTGGGCGCGTCCGATGACTCGCAGAGCGGCCTTCGGAGTCTTCATCCGGGGCTTAACGTAAGCGGCGACCGTTTCGATTGCTGCCGCGATCTCGGATGGATCTTCAATCGCGTACCGCCTAAACGTGTCCCGCGTCTTGTGCCCGGAAATCTTCATCGCGGTTACCTCCGGTACGCCCGCATGGATCAGGTTCCGGACTGCTGAGCGCCTCAAGTCGTATGGTCGAAGATGCGCCAAGCCGATGGTTTTGCACGCGGCAGCCCACGCAGCGTAATGCTTTCTTGGGAGGCCACCGTGGTTCGCGCTGAAGCTCTTTCCGTTCGAGTGGAAGATCAACGGGCAACCTTCTAGCCGTCGCTTCTGACGGCGGTTCATGATGTCCTTCAGCGGAC
>DATJXB010000167.1:0-5253 GCA_035500755.1 Thermoanaerobaculia bacterium
ATCTCGCCGACGTCGTGCGAGACCCAGCCGGGCTTCGGGTAGTGCTGGGGGAACTCGGTCGTCGTCCGGCCGAGGGTGCTTCCGTCGAGCGCGACGACGAGCGCCGTGCTGCCCGTGGTGCCCTGATCGATGGCGAGGATGTGCTTGGCCATGAGGGGGATAAGGGGACCGATCACGAGCGCTCGCCGTCAAGGGTCGACTTCGAGGACAATGGCGGTGGATGCTCCCGGGCGACCCCTTCGACCTGACCGGCCAGGTGCTCGACGAGCAGTACCGGGTCCAGTCCGTCGTGCGCCCCACGGATGGCGAGCCCATCGTGACCTACCGGGGCGATCACATGGGGGTCCCCATCGCCATCGAGTGCCTGCGGCTCCCGTCGGACATCGACGCCGACGCGATCCCGAAGGCCGTCGAGGCGTTCCTCGAGGGCGGGCGACTGCATCACCGGCTCGCCCGCGGTCACCCGGCGATCGCGCAGAGCATCGCGGTGGGCTCGAGGCTCGCCCCGCGCACCGGCATGATCGTGCCCTACCTCGTCCGCGAGTGGCTCGAGGGGGAGTCGCTCGCCGAGGAGCTGGCGAGGCCGCTCGCGGTGCGCCGCATCGGGCGCGATCTCGGCGAGACCCTGGCCCTGTTCGAGCCGGCCATCGAGGCCCTCGGATACGCCCACGCCCAGTCGGCCGCGCACCTGGCCCTCGGCCCGCGCACGCTGTTCCTGGAGGCGCGGGGCGATTCCAGGCAGCTCAAGATCGTCGACTTCGGCATCGCACGCGCCGTCGACACGACGTTCAAGAGTCGTCGCGTGGTCCCACCCGAGTACACGGCTCCGGAGCTGCAGGAGCGCGGCGGCCCCGAGCCCGGCCCCGCCGCCGACGTCTACGCAATCGCACGCATCCTGCGTGACGTGCTGACCGGGGTCGATCTGCCGCGCAACCTGGAGCTCGCGCTGTCACGCGCCGCCGAGCGCATCCCGGATCGGCGGCCCAAGGACGCGTCGCGCCTGTGGGAGGAGATGAGCGCGTCGATACGGTCTCCCGCCGTGGCCGGCGCGGTGCCCTCGAAGCGGGCCGTCTCCGCACCGGCGATCGGCACGCGCACGGTGCCGATGTCCTTCGAGGCGTCGTCCACGCCTCCGTCGGAGCCTCCGCCGCCGAATCCTTCCGACCCGCCTCCGGTGCACGTCATCAGCAAGCCGCCTCCGGCGCACATCGAGCCCGCCCTGCCGGCGGTCATCGTGGAGGGGCGCGCTTCGGCCTCGAGGCCTTCCGCGGAGCGCACGGTGATGATCGAGGCCGTCGTCCAGGCGCGCTCGCGAAAAAGGATGCGCGTGCTGACCCTCGGCGTGATGCTCCTGCTGCTCGCAGCCGGGGGCGTTGCCTTCTTCTTCGGCGCCGTCCGACGCCATCGCGCGCAGCCCCCCATCGCCGCGAACATCGCGTCTGCTGCGCCGGTGCCGGCGGTCCCGTCAGCCTCGGCTTCCGCGGATCTGGCCGGTGCCGTTGCGGCGACGGCCGATGCATCTGCGCCTCCGGTCACGCCCCTGGCGCACTTCACGAAGGTCGATGCGAAGGCAGCGCTCGATACGACGGCGAAGGAAGTGGCGCGCTGCAAGAAGGGCAAGGGCTGGGGCTCCGCGTCCGCCACGGTCAATTTCGGCAACGATGGCTCCGTCAGCCACGTCGCCGTGGGGCCTCCGTTCGGAGGCACCGGAACCGGGGCTTGCGTCTCCGAGGTGCTGCAGACCGCGAAGATGCCCCCATTCGGCGGCAAGCCCGGCACCCTCGTGTACCGCTTCTTCGTCGCGTCGCACTGACCGGGTAAGCCCTCCGACTTCATGAAGCGCCGGGGGGGAATGCGCTCAAAAGTGCGGCGGGGACCCCAGGTCTGGTACTTCTAGGAGTGACATGAGTGGCGAGTCCCTCGCGATTCCCGGCGTCCTCTACGTGGGCCCCTCCAGCGCGGAGGAGCCGTCGGCCCTGCAAGTCGGGCCGGCTACCGGCTGGGTCGCCCTCAAGGGCCTGCGGACCTGGGAGCGCGAGATATCGCTGGCGCCCAAGTCGGAGCTGACCGACGCCGTCTGCGCCAAGCTCGGCGTGAAGCTCCCCGAGAAGCACCCGGAGGCGTCGAAGCTCCAGAACGCCCGTCGCGCCGCGGTCGCGGCGGCTCTCGTCGAGGTGGACCCGTCGCTCGTCGACAAGCTGGCGGCGGAGGGTGTGCGGGTGCACACCGTGGGGTTCGATCGCCCGACCGCGGGCTTCTACTACTTCGCCAAGGGTGGCCCGGGTCAGCCGGCTCGCGTGCAAGGCAACCTCGTGGAGATGGTGGCGCAGGCGAATCCGAGCGCCGACAACGCGGCGCTCGAGGCGGGGCTCGACGGGCTGATCGGGCGCATCCTCACCGAGCTGTCCGAGGGGCTCCTCAACGAGCCTCAGATCGAGCTCGCGGCGGCATTGCCGTCACTGGGCGAAGCCGACGCGGACGCGACGGCCAAGCTGCAGACGCTCGAGGGCTTCCTGGTCCTCTCGCAATCGAGGGCCTCCAAGTACGAGGATCGCGCGCGGGCGGCGCTGGATGCCGTCAGCCAGGCGACGCGGCAGGGGAAGGACACCGTCAACGTGTCCCTCTTCGGCGACATGCGGCGGGCGGCGCAGTCCGAGATGGAGATCGAGTACGCCGACGGCGAAGCCGGCACGGCTCGCAAGCTCACCGTGCCCGAGCGAAGCCGCTGGTTCGTGTCGACCATCGTGCGCGAGACGCTGGCTCCGCCGGCCATGGCCCCCGCGGTCGACGGGGCGAAGGTTGCGGCGGAGAAGGCCGCGGTCGAGAAGGCCGCTGCGGAGAAGGCCGCTGCGGAGAAGGCGGCCGCCGAGAAGAGGGCTGCCGAGGAGAGGACCGCCGCGGAGAAGAGGGCCGCCGCCGAGAAGAAGGCTGCGGAGGAGAAGAGGGCTGCCGAAGAGAGGGCTGCCGCCGAGAAGAAGGCCGCCGAGGAGAAGCGGGCCGCGGAGGAGAAGGCCGCTGCGGAGAAGAAGGCTGCCGAGGAGAAAGCGGCTGCCGAGAAAGCGGCTGCCGAGAAGGCCGCGGCCGAGAAGGCGGCTGCGGAGAAGGCCGCCGAGGAGAAGGCGGCCAAGGAGAAGGCCGCCAAGGAGAAGGCCGCCAAGGAGAAGGTCGCAGCCGCGGAAGCGGCCGCGATGAGGGCGGCCGAAGACGACGAAGAAGAAGCGCGAGGCGAGAAGACCGCGCCGTCGAGGGCGAAGGTCGCCGCGAAGAAGCAGCCGGTCGAGCAGGCCAAGCCGACGCCGGTCTGGGTCTGGTTCCTCCTGCTCGTCATCGCCGCTGCGGGCGCCTACTACTTCCGCTTCATGCGTCACTGAGTCTTGCGGGCGACCGCCGCGTGCACCTCGGTGCAGTCGCGGCGCCAGATCCCCAGCACCGCCGTCGTGTGCAGATCGGCGCGTACGTCGACGAGGGCTGCGTCGCCCGCCGCCTCGTGGGCCTCGCGCATCGCCGCCGCATAGCCGCGGTCCCCGGCGCCGACCGTGAAGGACGGCCAGGGGATGTAGTTGATGACCGACTCGCTGCCGAGGAAGAGGGCAGGAGGGAGCGGCGGAAACGAGATCGTCGTGCTGCACGCCACCCCGAGCGCCTGCTGCCCGGTGACGACCGCTGGCTGCACGTCCTTCGGTATCGGAGACCGGTACTGCATCACGTCCCTCGTGCCGTCGTAGATCGTCGCGTCCGGGACGTGGACGGGGCTCTGCGGGAACGCGCACCCCCACGTGCAAGCGCTGCCCGCGAGCATCGCGAGCATGCCGGCGAGCCGCTTCATCGCGCGGCGCTCGTCGCGGGCACCCGCGCCGTCACGTTCGTGCACTGCCGCTGGTAGATGCCGAGGACCACGTTCGTGTACGTGGTGTCGGCCTTCACGTCGACGAGGAAGGGCGCGCCGCTGTTGCCCTGCGCATCTCGCACGGCGGCGTCGTAGCCGCCGTTGCCGAACGCGAAGAGCCACAGGATGGCCGTGTTGCAGGCGGAACCCGTCACCTCGCGTCCGAGGTTCCCTCCCGCGTCCCCCGGCGTCGCCGACCCGTAGGAGAGGGGCGCGCGCACGTCGGCGTAGAGACATCCACTGAGGAGCGCCGCCAGGGCGGCACCCGTGATGAGCGATCGAAGCATCGGATGAGCCTCCTTCTTCGACGCTTGGGTACCATGGGTCGCCCATGCTGCCGCCTGCGATCGCCAAGCTCGCCGATGTCCTGGCGACGATGCCCGGCGCGGTCGCCGTGGTGCTGGGCGGGTCCCGTGCGGCGGGCACCGCGTCGGCCTCGAGCGACTGGGACCTCGGCGTCTACTACCGCGGGCCCCTCGACACGAGCGCGCTCGCCCCCTTCGGCACCGTGCATCCCCCCGGCTCCTGGGGACGCATCATGAACGGGGGTGCGTGGCTGCAGATCGAGGGCACCAAGGTGGACGTGCTGCTGCGGGATCTGGACGTCGTGGACCACTGGACGGCGCGCGCGCAGGAGGGCGACTTCGAGATCGACGCCCTCCTCGGCTACGTGGCGGGTGTTCCTACCTACAGCCTGATGGCCGAGCGAGCAGTCGCCCGGGTGGTGCACGGAGACCTCCCGGAGGTAGGGGGATATCCCTCGAGGCTTGCTGACAAAGCCACCCAGAGGTGGCGCTTCTCCTCGGACTTCACCCTGACATATGCACGCATGCAGGCTGCCAAGGGTGACGTGATCGGTACGGTGGGACAGGCGACCAAAGCCGTACTCGAGGCGGCTCACGCGCGAATGTGCGCGTCGTCGCGATGGATCCTCAACGAGAAGGGACTGATATCTGCCGCGGGTCTATCGGGGATCCAGGCGTCCTTCCTGGCAATACCTCGGGAGCCGGACGGGCTGACCTCCTGGATCGATCGCCTGAGATCGGACCTCGATCGCGAAACCTGAGGCGAAAAGCTTCTCGCTCGAGTGAGGAGGCTTCCGATCGAGCGAGGTGGCTTCGGCCCGGACGACGAGGCTTCGGCCGCAGCGAAGGCCTGCCGGCCAGAGAAAAGGTATGGCGACCACAACGAAGGCTTGTCGGCCAGAGCAAAGGCACGTCGGCGAGAATGAAGGCCCATCGGCGAGAGCGAAGGCCCGTCGTCGAGAGCGAAGGCCCGTTGGCGGGAGCGAAGGGCCGTAGGCGAGAGCGAAAGGCCCGTCGGCGAGAGCGAAGGCCCGTCGGCGAGAGCGAAGGCCCGTCGGCGAG
>DATJXB010000168.1:0-5278 GCA_035500755.1 Thermoanaerobaculia bacterium
CCGGACAAGTCAGCAAATCAAGACTGACCCCAGCTCCTTGAGCTTCTCGAGGAGCTTTTCCCGGAAATCCGGGTCCTGCGCTTCCGCCGCCGGTTTCTCGCGCTTGCGGTGGTGCCAGTACCCGCCGCTGACTCTCGCCGCGGGATCCTCGCTGGCGGCGAGCCAGGTCTGGGTGAGGTGCCCCTCCTCGAGGTCGTCGGTGGCGCCGGGGCCGCCCATCTTCGTGGGGACCCAGCCCGGGTCGACGGCGTTGCTGAGCACGTTCGGCCAGCGGCGCGCCACGGCGAGCGCGAACGCGGTCAGGTAGAGCTTGCTCTCGGCGTAGGCCTGGCTGGCGTTCCAGCGCCGCCGCGTCCAGTCGATGTCGTCGAGCCGTTCGTCGCCGCCACCCTGGCGGTGCATCCCGCTGCTGACGTAGACGAGGCGGTCCGGGCGCTGGATCCATGCGGTCAGCAGGTAAGGCGCGAGGAGGTTGACGGCGAGCGTCGTCGCGTGGCCCTCGGGCGTCGATCCCCGCGCGGATTCGAGGTAGACGCCGGCATTGTGGATGACGGCGTCCATGCGGCCGAGAGCGTTGACCTGGTTGGCGACGGCGCGCGTGTCGGCCGCGCTGCTCAAGTCCCCGATGGCCACGCCTCGGGCGCGCGGGGCGAGGTCGGACAGGACCTCCGCGCGCTTTCGGCTCCGTGCGTGGAGCACGACTTCGTGCCCCCCGGCTAGAAGAGCTCGTGCGGCGGCGAGGCCGAGCCCGTCAGTCGAGCCGGTGATGAAGACGCGGGACATCGGAGCGGGGGTCGGGACTCAGGAGCGGCTCTTGCGCCCGCTCCGGATCTCGGCGATGGCGCGCTCGAGGTCCGTGTTGATCCGCTGCCGGTCGATCCGGTACTCCGCCTCGGCCTTCTCCTGCTCGGCGGGATCGACACGACGCGTCGACGCGTCCTTGAACCGGATCTCGACTTCCGCCAGCCGCGCGGCGGCGACGCGACGCGCCTCGGCGATCTTCTCCTTCTGCGCGGCGGTCGGCGGCTTTTCCTTGCCGGCTTCCGGGTCGGCGCCCCGAAGCCGCTCCATCGCGAGCTCGTAGGAGGACTTGAGCTTGTCGGCCACGGCAGGATGCTATCAACGCGGCGAGGCGAGGCCGGGCATTCCGGCCGGCCTCTTGCTCGAGAGCGAGGGTGCCCCTCGCCCCAACCCTTTCTCCCTCACGAGGGAGAGGGAGAAAGAGAGTCGAGGTCGTCGCTGGGACGGCGGCGCTGGTCGCGCGCGGCCGAGGCGCCGCATCCCGTATCATTCCGGCACCTCCATGCGCATCGCCAGCGTGGGTCACGCGGTCTTTGCGGCGACGATGATCGCCATGGGGCTCATGGGCCTGATCCAGGGGGATTTCGCCCCGATCTGGCAGCAGGTGCCCGAGGCGCTCTCGACGAGCAAGCCGCTGGCGTATCTCTGCGCCTTCGTCTCCCTCGCCGGCGGACTGGGACTGCTCTGGCGGCGCACGGCGGCTCCCGCCGCCCGCGTGCTGTTTTTCTTTCTCTTCGCGTGGATGCTGCTCGTCGACGGCCGCTTCGTCGTCCAGGCGCCGCTCGTGGAAGGCTCCTATCAAATGACGGGGGAGACCGCCGTGATCGTCGCGGCCGCGTGGGTGTTGTACGCCGGGTTCGCGACGGACGGGGACCGGCGGCGGGTCGGATTCGCCGTCGGCGACCGGGGCGTGCGCCTCGCGCGGGTGCTCTACGGCCTGGCGCTGGTTGCCTTCGGCCTGTCTCACTTCGTCTATCTCGAGCTGACCACACCGCTCGTGCCGGCCTGGCTTCATGTGCCCGTGTTCTGGGCGTACTTCACCGGCGCCACGTTCCTCGCCGCGGGCCTCGCGGTGATCTTTCGCCTCCGGGCGAGGCTGGCCGCCGCCCTTTCCGCGTGGCAGATCGGCCTCTTCACCCTGATCGTCTGGGGGCCGATCCTGGCGGTCGGCAACGTCAGCGCGCAGCACTGGACCGAGACCGTCGTCAGCTGGGTGCTGACGGCGGCCGCCTGGGTCGTCGCGGATTCGTACCGGGAGTCAGGGCAGGGTCCGTCGTTTCCACCGGCGCCTCGCGTATCCTGATTCCGATGGAAGGCCTCGACCTCAACGGACTGCTTTCCGGGTTTTCGATCTACACGATCCTGCTCGCCGTCCTCTTCGGGCTGATCGGCTTCGCGGCCTTCCGCTACGGCCGCCGGAACTCCGAGCCGCGGCCGCTGTTTCTCGGCATCGCGCTGATGGCGTACGGCTACTTCGTCACGAACGCGTGGGTCTCGCTCGCGATCGGCTCGGTCCTGACGCTGGCGCTGTTCTTCCCGCGGTGAACGGGAGACGCGCCTCTAGCCCTGCGGCGCCGGCGTCTGCCGCCGCGCTCCCCAGACCAGGAGCCAGAAAATGATCGGCAGCTCGCAGAAGTTCGTGAACGTCGTCAGGCGTTCGGTCAGCGGCGCGAACTGCGGAAAGGCGAGCTCGGCGAAGGCGTCGGCGACGTAACCGCCGCCGGCGATCATCAGCAGAACGCCGAGGAATCGCGGGATGAAGCCGGAGCGCCTGACGCAAACGCCGAACGGGAAGAGCCACAGTCCCCAGAAGATCTCGGCGACCATCATTTCCTTGTGGTGGAGCTGCAGGGCCAGGTAAGCGAGCGCGTCGCGCTCCGGAGCGCCGAGGGAGCCCGCGGCGCTGCCGCCGGCGAGGGTCAGCGCCGCGATCTGGTTCACGACGGCGTGAAGCGAGATCGGAAAAGAGATCAGGATCAGCACGAGCATGGTCAGGGCCGCCCATTCGCTCGTCTTCCGGAAGAGGCGATAGAGCACCAGCGGGACGGAGATGAAGAGGATGCCGCTCGCGAGCGACGCGGCGATCCCGGCGTGGACCAGGCCCGTGAGGGTCCGGAGCCGCTCGGCGGTCGCGGCCGGATCCCCCTCGACGAACACCTTGCCCGGAACGTAGATGAGCGCGAAAGGGGCGGGGAGGCTGCTCACGAGGTAGAGCAGCCCCGCGAGCCGGGCGGTTCGCCGCGTGGCGTCGAATTCTGAGTCCATTCCCTGGAGAGAACATACGCGGGGCGGCCCGTTCGGTTCCAGGGAGGAGCGGGGTCAGCCGGTCATGACGTCCCGTAGGTGAGAAACACCTTCCCGCCGTCCAACGGCTTCACCGTCTTCAGCGCGAGCCCCCGCCGCTGACCGACGGCCCCGAACAGCTCCTTGCCGTTTCCCGCGATCACCGGATAGACGATGAGCCGCAGCTCGTCCACGAGGCCGGCGTCGATGAGGCCCGCGGTGGTGCGCCCCCCGCCGACGACATAGAGGCCCTCGCCGGGTTGCTTCTTGAGCGCGGCAACCTCCTCGAAGCTCCGCAGGAACCGCGTGCTCGGCCATTGGGCCGAGACCGGCTTGCTCGACAGCACGTAGTGCGGCAGCCTCGCCCCGACGCGAGCCCACTCGAGCTCGCCCGCCGTCGGCGTCTTGCCGGTGATCCAGTGCGACTTCCCGGGCTCGTTCTGGATTCCGGTCCAGTAGCCTTCGTAACCGGGGTACATGCCCGCGCCGAGGATGCAGGCGTCGATCTCCGGCAACGCGTAGTCGTTCGACCACGCTTCGACCCAGTCCGCCATGCCGTCGGCGCCCTCGTACCTGCCGTCGAGCGAGATCTTCATTCCGGCAATCAGCTGGCGCATGGAGCCTCCCCGAGAGGCTTCAACACGCGAGGAGAGCTCAACGTTTCAACGGATTCCAGTCTGCCCCGAATCCGTCCGCGATCCACGTGCGGTAGGAGCCGGCGGCGTCGGTCAGGGTGATGCCGATATGGGGTTCCCCGGCGCAGGCGCGGAACAGCAGGATCCGCGCGCCGTCGGGCGAGCCCTTGGGGACGCCCTCGATGCCGTCGGGAGCGCTCGGGAGGCTCAGGTCGGTCTCGACCTTCCCCGGTGCCCACGCGTCGCTCGAGAAGGCGTAGAGCTTGCGGACGACCGCCCCGGGGAATCCGGGAGGCTCGAACGGGAATCCGCGCGAGCTGTAGATGGTGCCGCCGTCGGCGCTGAAGCCGGGATCGGCGTCCCCGCTCTGCTCGCGGCCGGGCGGCGTGCAGAAGGGGCCGCCGTCGGTCACCGGCGTTCGGTCGGAGCCGTCGGGACGGATCTTGTCGAGCCGGACCTTGAAGCAGCCGCCCACGTTCTGCCCGACGGTGAACAGCACCCAGTCCGTGCTCGACCACGCGAAGTCGTTCCAGCGCAAGTCGTCGTCGGCGCCGCTCGGCGCGGCGACGAGGTGCTGGTTCGATCCGTCGGCGTCCATGATCCAGAGCCCCTCGCCGCCGTAGGTGCCGTAGGCGATGCGGGTGCCGTCCGGCGACCACGCGGCCGCGAACGCGCGGCCCGTCGACGTGAGCCGGCGCTCCGCGTCCTCGGCGAAGTCGTAGAGCGCGATGTCGGTCTCGGGAGCGGGGTCGCCGTACTGTCCCGTGTAGAACTTCGAATAGACGAGCCGCGTGGCGTCGGGCGAAAAGTGGGGAAGGAACTTGGAGAGGCCGTCGCGCGTGAGCTGTCGCCGGTCGGAGCCGTCGAGGTTCATGGTGTAGAGCTCCTGGTGCGCGCCGCTTCCGGGGATGCCCGGCGCCTCGAAGACGATTTCGGGCGGCCGGCGGCGCCCGGCGACCTCGCGGGCCGGTGGATGCGCGGCAGCGCGGTCGATGGGCTCGCGGGACACCGCGGCCGGCTGCGCCGCCGCGGCCCCGGCGGCCAGCGCCGCCGCCAGCGCCATGGCGCCGAGACGCCTCACTGGCCGGCCGTCTTCCGGATCTCGCTCATCTTCGCCTGCTGCGCCGGTGTCAGCAGGTTCTTGATGCGGACCAGCAGGGAGACCTGCATCTTCTTGATCTCCTTCTCGAGCGCGAGGATGCGATCCACCTCCGCGAGCACTTTCGTTTCGTCCGCCGGCTTTTCCTGGAGGAGCCGGATCATCTTTTCCGACTCCGCCTGCATCTCGAACTGGAGGTCGACGAACTTGCCCTGAACCTTCTGGACCTCGTCCTTGATCGCCTTCTTCTGGGAGTCGTCGAGGCCGAGCTCGAGGCTGTGGCCCATGACCTGATCGGGCGGGTACAGATACGCGGCGAAGGGATCGTCCGCCGCGGGCGCGCCCGGAACGAGAGCGCGTGCCGCCGGGACCGCGGCCAGCGCCGCGAGCCCGAGCGCGAGGACGGATTTCACGAGGACGGATTTCATGGGGTGACTCCTTTCGTCGGCCGGGAGGCCAT
>DATJXB010000169.1:0-4014 GCA_035500755.1 Thermoanaerobaculia bacterium
GGTGGCGTCGTCGCCGTGCATGTACCCGATCGCGTAGACGTGAATCAGGAAGGCGACGAAGGTGACGAAGAAGAGCATCAGCGCCGACAGCGAATCGAGCCGGAACGAGATGTCGATCGAGAGGTTCCCGACGGCGATCCAGCTCGCCAGCGGCTCGACGACGGGGGAGTGGTTGCCGGACGCGAAGGGGATCAGGCGGCCGTACGCGACGAGCGTCGTCAGCCCCGCGGCGCCGACGCCGACGGCCGACACGAAGGACTTGCCGAGGCGCGTCCCGAGGACCGCGTTGATCGCGAAGCCGACGAGCGGGATCGCCGGAATCAGCCAGAGCGGCAGCGTCGTCATCGGCTCGCTCGCGTCACCACTTCAGCAGGTTGATCTTGTTCACGTCGATCGTTTCGGTGTGCCGGAACAGGGCGACGAAGATCGCGAGGCCCACCGACGCCTCCGCGGCCGCGATGGCGATGACGAAGAACACGATGATCTGGCCCTGGTGCGTTCCGAGAGCCGCGCCGTAGCCGAGCAGCGCGAGGTTCGCGGCGTTCATCATCAGCTCGATCGACAGGAAGATCTGGATCGCATTGCGCCGCAGGAGCGCTCCGGCGATGCCGATCGAGAAGAGCGCGCCCGACGCGAGCAGGACGTCCGACAGCGGGATGGTGCCGATCATGGCGCCTCCTCCCGGCGCGCGAGGACGAAGGCGCCGACGAGGGCGGCGAGCAGGAGAACCGACACCGCCTCGAAGTGGAGCAGGTAGTCCGAGAAGAGCAGCCGCGCGATCGCGGCCGGGTCGGGGAGCAGCTCTTTCCCGACGGCCTCCCGCTGGGGCGGCAGGCTCGTGCCGCTGCTCCGCAGCATCCCGAGCAGGAGCGTCGCAAAGACGACGACCGAGAGGCTGCCGAGGACCGTCTGGATGGGCCGCCGCGATCCGTCGGGTTTCTCGCGCCCGACGTTCAAGAGCATGATGACGAACAGGAACAGGACGAGAATCGCGCCGGCGTACACGATGACCTGCAGGCCGGCGATGAAGGGCGACAGCACCATCACGTAGGTCGCGGCGAGCGCGAAGAAGGAGACGACCAGCGCGAGGACGCTCTTGATCGGGTCCTTGCCGACCACCATCAGGCCGGCGAAGAGGATCGCGACCAGGGCGAAGGCGTCGAAGACGATCCGCGCCGCGCTCATCGCGAAAGCCTCCAGGCCGACAGGCCGGCGATCCACAGCAGGTTCAGGAGGGCCAGCGGCAGCAGCGCTTTCCAGCCGATCTTCATGAGCTGGTCGTAGCGGAACCGGGGGAGCGTCCAGCGCACCCAGATGAAGACGCTGACGAAGAAGAACGTCTTGGCCGCGAAGATCAGGAGGGAAAGGATCGCCCCGACGACGCCGTGGGGGTGGAAGCCCGGGATCGACCAGCCGCCGAAGTAGAGCGTGGTCGTGACCGCGGAGGCGACCATGACGTTGACGTATTCCGCCATCTGGAAGGCGCCGAAGCGCATCGCCGAGTACTCGGTGTGGTATCCCGCGACGAGCTCGGGCTCGGCCTCGGGCAGGTCGAAGGGCAGGCGGTTGGTCTCGGCGAACGCGGCGATGAAGAAGACGAGGAATCCGAGGAGCTGCGGAAACACGTTCCACCGCGGGATGATCCCGAGCCAGGTGCCCTGCTGCATCGCGATGATCTCGGGCAGCCGGAAGGAGCTCGCCGCGAGGACGACGCCGGCGGCCGCCGTGGTCATCGCGAGCTCGTAAGAGATGATCTGGGCGCTCGACCGGATCCCGCCCATCAGGGCGAACTTGTCGTTCGAGGCCCAGCCCGCGAGCACGATCGCGTAGACCGAGAGGGACGTGATCGCGAAGAGGTACAGGATGCCGATCGAGAGGTCGGCGCCGATGAGCGGGATGGTCTTGCCGCCGACCTCGAGCGTCGAGGCGTACGGGACGATCGCGAAGGTCGAGAGCGCCGCGAAGACGGCGACCGCAGGCGCGAGCAGGAAGAGCATGCGGTCGGCGCTCGCCGGCATCACGGCTTCCTTGGTGAACATCTTCACCATGTCGGCGATCGCCTGGCCGAGCCCGAGCGGGCCGACGCGGTTCGGGCCGGGACGATCCTGGATGAACGCCGCGCCGCGGCGCTCGAGCCACGTCAGGGGGATCACGAAGACGGGCATGATCAGGGCCGGAAGGAGGACGCGCAACAGAAGAATGATCCAGTCGACGAGCGTCACGGATGCCCCGTCCAGTCGAAGTCGCCCTTCTTCAGGAGGCGGCCGCCTTCGGTCGAGGCCTCGGTCGCGCCGGCGTAGCCGGGGACTTCGGCGGCGATCTGAGCGAGGAGGTCCGCCGGCGTCCACCCCCGGTCGCCCCATCCGAGGGCGAGCGCGAGCTGGAGGAGCAGCTCCCAGGTGGCCCGGATCGGCGGTTTCGGCAGGAAGGCTCGCTCGAAGCGCTGGACGCGGCCCTGGACGTTGGTGAAGGTGCCTTCTTTTTCGGCGAGGGACGCGGCGGGAAGCACGACGTCGGCGGCGCGCGTCAGGGCGTTGGCGTTCCGGGCCGCCACGGCCACGAAGCGCGCGCGGCGCAGCGCGGCGACTTTCACCGGGTCGTCGGCGAGGGCCGCGAACGCCGCGTCGGCCACGAGGACGACCTCGGGCGAGGCCTTGCCCGAGAGCACGGCGTCGAGGCCGTAGCCGCCCTTGCCCGGCGTCAGGCCCATGTCGCGCGCGCCCCTGAAGTTGGCGGCCGCCTCGTCTCCCTCGATCCACGCCGTCTGCGACTTGATCTTGCGGACCCGGGACTTGTCCACGACGACGTCGCGGTTCGGCGTGGCGAGGCGGTCGGCGAGCTTGCGCAGGAGAAAGTTCTCTTCGTTCGACAGGTGCGCCGAGCCGACGACGAGGATCCCCGACGGTCCGGTCTTGTCGGCCGTCGCCCGGATCTCCCGCGCGATGCGGTCGACCGCGACGGGCACCGTGACGTCCTGGACCTTGTTGCCGTCGCGGATCGTGGCCTTGTGGACGTCCCGATCGTTCAACGACTCCGACAGGAAGCGGCCGTGGTCGCACAGCCAGTAGTCGTTGACCTCCGGGTTCAGGCGCGGCAGGAAGCGGTAGACGACGTCGTCCTTCGACTCGATCGACACGTTGCAGCCGACGGGGCAGCCGGGGCAAACGGACTTCGTCTTCTGGAGGTACCAGACGCGCTTGCGGAATCGGAATTCGCGGACCGTGAGGGCGCCCACGGGGCAGACGTCCGCGGCGCATCCCGACCAGTCGTTGGCGAGCGGTTTGCCGTCGTGGGTCCAGACGAGCGTCCGGCCGCCGCGGTCCAGGAACGTCAGCTCGGCGGTTCCCGCGATCTCGTGCGTGAAGCGAATGCAGCGCGTGCACTGGATGCACCGGGTCATGTCCGCGACGACGTGCGGGCCGATCATGGTGCGGTCGAAGGTGGGGTACTGGCGCTTGGACTCGTCGAAGTGCGAGAGCTGCTGCCCGTAGCCGAAGGAGTTGTCCTGGAGCGTGCACTCGCCGGCCTGGTCGCAGATCGGGCAGTCGAGCGGGTGGTTGATGAGCAGGAATTCCATCGTGGCGGCCCGGGACGACCGGACCTTCTCGGTCGTCGTCTTGACCGAAAGGCCGTCCTTGAGAGGGACGGTGCACGCCGCCTGGATCTTGGGGATTCCCTCGATCTCGACCATGCACATCCGGCACTGGCCCACCACCGAGAGACGCGGGTGGTAGCAGAAGTGGGGGATCTCGACGCCCGCGAGCCTGGCGGCGTCGATCAGGTTCAGGTTCCTGGGGACCTCGATCGCCTTGCCGTCGAAGGTGACCGTGAAGGTGTCCTTCTGCGGCGGCGGAGGTGCCGCGGGCGGGGCGGGCGGCGCCGGCGGCTTCGGGTTGGCGCTCATGTCAGGCCGTCACGAGGGCCTTCGCGCCCGCGAGGCACTTCTTGTGCTCGACGTGGTACACGAACTCGTCTTTGAACTTCGCGACGGCCGAGAGCAGAGGCGCCGCGGCG
>DATJXB010000170.1:0-10786 GCA_035500755.1 Thermoanaerobaculia bacterium
CTGCGTTTCAAGCAGATATCGAGAAAGTGGTGGGGCCGGGCGCTCCATGTCCCGATGAAGGCTCTCATTCGACTCCTTGATCTTCTTCCCCGGGCTCTGCGTTCGATTCATGGGCTCCTTTACCCGTTTCTCGTGATCCGAATTCGACCTGCAAGGCACGGGGCGTAGCACCGGAATGCAGCGGACTCGCTCATCGCCTTCGGACTTTTCACGCGCCGCTGAACAAGGAGGTTACCGATGAAACGCAGCGTCTATCAGACGGTCTCGGGTCTCGCGTTCGGGCTCATCACGCTGGGACAGGGCATTCGGGCGGTGCGCGCCTTGCCCGTTCACGTGGGCGCTACGTCGATACCGGTGTGGGTGTCCTGGATCGCGGTCGTCGTTGCCGGCGGTCTCTGCTTCTGGGCCTTCAGGCCCTCAACGGCAAGTCAGCGTGTTGGCTGACCTACAGGCGCAGGGGACCCGCCCACCGTCTTCGCTCGCCGCTGACGCGCCGTCCGGTTGGCGCCTTCAGAACGACCGCGTCAGGCCGCCGTCACTGCGCACACTCTGTCCCGTGATGTAGCCGGCGTCGGGCGAAAGCAGAAAGGCCGCCACGCGGGCAATCTCCTCGGGTGCGGCGACCCGTGCCATCGGAATCGCCTGGAAGAACTTGTCCGGCACCGGGTAAGTGCTCACGAAGCCGGCGAGGAGGCAGTTCATGCGGATCCGGTCTTTCGCGTACCGGTCGGCGTAGAGCTTCGTGAATGCCGAGAGCGACGCGCGCAGCGTCGAGGACACCGGCGCGTCGAGCTGCGGCTCGACGGCCCACAGCGAGGAGACGTTGACGATCGCGCCGCCGCCCTGCCGCAGGAAATGCGGCGTGACGAGGCGCGCCAGGCGAACGACCGAGAGCAGGACCAGGTCGACGCCCGCTTCCCAGTCGGCATCGGCGATCCCGAGAAGGTCCCCCTTGGCCGGGTGCCCCGTGTTGTTGACGACGGCGTCGACGCGCCCGAAGCGCTCGACCGCCGCCGCGACGAGTCGCTCGAGGTCCGCCGCTTCGGACACCGAACCGGTCACCGAAACCGCGTCGAGCTCGCGGGCAAGGTCCTGGAGCCCTTCGGAGCGCGCGAGCAGCGCGAGGCGATAGCCGCGCCGGGCGAGCTCGCGGGCGCACGCCGCGCCGATGCCGCGGCTCGCGGCGGTGACGAGCGCGACGGGCCGATCGGTCACGGGGCGGACGCGGGCGCCGGGAACCGGGCCTTGAGGAACGCGACGGTCAGCGCCACGCCGAAGCCGCTCGCGCCCGCCGGCCACCCGCTCTGCTCCTTCTCGAAGTGCGCGACGGCCGCGACGTCGAGGTGCGCCCACGGCACACCCTCGGGCACGAACTCCTTCAGGAAAACGCCGCCGTTGATCGTCCCGGCCGCGCGGCCGCCCGTGTTCCGCATGTCGGCCCACTCGGACTTCAGGTTCTCGCGGTATTCGTCCCACACGGGCAGACGCCACAGGCGCTCGCCGGTCTTCTCTCCCGCCTCGACGAGATCGCGGGCCAGCGCGTCGTCCGGCGTCAGGAGCCCGCCGCACTCGCTGCCGAGCGCGACCTGGACGGCGCCGGTCAGCGTCGCGTAGTCGACGAGCACGTCCGGCCGGAACCGCTCGGCATAGGAGAGGGCGTCGGCCAGGATCAGCCGCCCTTCGGCGTCGGTGTTGTCGACCTCGACCGTCTTGCCGCTTCGCATCCGGAGAATGTCGCCGGGACGCGTCGCGGTCCCGCCGGGCATGTTCTCGGTGACGGGCGCGAGCGCGACGACGCGGACCGGGAGGGCGAGGGCCTTGGCCGCCGCGAGGACGGCGAACACGGTGGCCGCGCCCATCATGTCGTACTTCATCTCGCCCATCGACGCGGCGGGCTTCAACGAGATTCCTCCGGAGTCGAACGTGATGCCCTTGCCCACGAGCACCGCCGTCCCCCGCGCCTTCGCCGGCGCGTACTCCCCGATCAGGAAGAGCGGCGGCCGCGCGCTCCCGGCGTTGACGCCGAGAAGACCGCCCATCTTCTCCTTCTCGATCTCGGATTTGTTCAACGCCCGGAACCGAACGCCGTGCTTGTCGGCGAGCGCCCGGGCTTCGCGGGCGAGGTCGGCGGGACCGAGGTCGTTGCCCGGTGTGTTGCCGACGTCCCGCATCCAGACGACGGCCTCGGCGAGGACTTCGGCTTCTTTCGCGGCCGCGGCCAGGGTCTTCGCACGCACGCCGGGCGGCGGCACCACCGTGACGGTCGCCTTCGCCGCCCCGGGCTTCCCCGCCTTCGCCTTGTAACGGTCGAAGGCGTAGTCGGCCAGCGCGACGTGCGGCAGCAGGGACGCGAGCGCCTCGGCCGCCACGCCCCGCCCGAACGCGAGCACGACGCCGCGCCGGTCGACACGGCCGGCCCTGTTCATCGCGCGCCGCAGGGCCGCACGCAGCCGCGACGGCGCGGCGGGCGCCTGGCCGAGGCCGCACAGGATCCACCCTCCCTCGGCGGCGATTTCCCGCTCCTTGCCCCGGAAGCCTCCGCCGCGGGAAGCTTCCCGGATCGCCGCGCGCGCCGCCGCGGGCGCCCCCGCCGCCAGGTCGCGGCCCTCGTGGAGAAACAGGAGGCGCTTCGCGCCGCCGCCGCGAGGGACGCCGTCGCTCAGTCGGATGCGCATGAGGCGTGACGATAACAGAGCGGCATGCCCGGGCTCCCTTTGTGCTAACTTTCCCGCCCCATGACGACCATCACCGAAACCCACCTGACGGGCGCCCGACTGTCGCGCCGCGGCAAGGTCCGCGAGCTCTACGACCTCGGATCCTCTCTCCTCCTTGTCGCGAGCGACCGGATCTCGGCCTTCGACGTGGTCCTGGCGCCCGGAATTCCCGACAAGGGCAAGGTCCTCACGCAGCTCTCGAATTTCTGGTTCCGGAAGTTCGACGACGTCGAGAACCACCTGATCGAGACCGACATCGCGAAGTTCCCCGAGGAGCTCCGGGCCGATTCCCCGCTGCTCGCCGGACGGTCCGTGATCGTCCGCAAGTGCGAGGTGATCCCGTTCGAGTGCGTCGCCCGCGGCTACCTCGCGGGCTCCGGCTGGGCGGAGTACAAGAAAACCGGCCACGTCTGCGGCATCAAGCTTCCGGGCGGGCTGCGCGAGGCGGACAAGCTGCCGGAGCCCATCTTCACGCCGGCGACCAAGGCCGAGACGGGCCACGACGAGAACATCAGCTTCGAGACGATGGCCCGCGCGCTGCCCGAGGGCGACGGCGAGAAGCTGCGCGCCCTGACGCTCTCCCTGTACAAGCGGGCCGCCGACTACTCCGCCAGCCGCGGGCTGATCCTCGCGGACACCAAGGTCGAGTTCGGCCGCCTCGACGGCCGCATCGTCTGGATCGACGAGGCGTTCACGCCCGACTCCTCGCGCTACTGGGACATGGCCCACTACGCGCCCGGCAAGGGCCAGCCCTCCTTCGACAAACAGTTCGTCCGCGACTGGCTCGAGTCGACCGGCTGGGACAAGCGGCCCCCGGCGCCGAAGCTGCCCGAGGGCGTCGTGCGCACGACCCGCGAGAAGTACCTCGACGCGTACCGGAAGCTCACCGACGCGATGCCGGAGCACCTCTCCCGCGAGTAACGGCTACTTCGCCCGGGAAAACGCCTCGAGGAACTCGGCGACGCGGCCGACCGGCTGACAGCGCAGGTCGGGGAACGCCGCGGCTTCGCCGGCGTTGCCGCCCGGCAGCCACACCGACCCGAACCCGAGGGCGGCGGCCTCTTTGAGGCGCGACGCCGCCGCCGGCACGCGCCGGACCTCTCCGAGCAGGCCGATCTCGCCGAAGAACACCGCCCCGTCCGGCAGCGCCCGGCCCCGCGCCGACGAGGCGAGGGCGGCCACGATCGCGAGGTCCGCCGCCGGCTCCGTGACCTCGATGCCGCCCGTGCAGGAGACGAAGACCTCGCGCGTCGAAATCGCGAGCCCGGCCCCGTCGAGCACGGCGAGCAGCAGCGCGAGCCGGCCCGCGTCGACGCCGATGCCGACGCGCCGGGGCGAACCCGCCGAGGCGGAGCCGACGAGGGCCTGGATCTCGACGAGCACCGAGCGCGTGCCTTCGCGGGCCGCCGTGACCGCGCTGCCGGCGAGACCCGGCCGCCGCTCGGCGAGCAGCGTCGCCGAGGCGTCCGGCAGCTCGACGAGGCCGTCGCCGGTCATGTCGTAGAGGGCGATCTCGTCGACCGGCCCGAAGCGATTCTTCGTCGCCCGCAGCAGCCGCCGCGAGGAACCCCGGTCGCCCTCGATCGAGACGACCGCGTCGACGAGGTGCTCGAGCGACTTGGGACCCGCGAGCGAGCCGTCCTTGGTCACGTGCCCGACGAGAAGAACCGGGACGCCGCGCGACTTCGCGTAGCGCGTCAACTCCGAGGCCGCGGCCCGGACCTGCGAGACGGTGCCGGTGGCCGACGCGAGCGTCGGCTCGCGAACCGCCTGCACCGAGTCGATGACGACGACGGCGGGCGAACGCGCCTCGGCCTCGGCGACGATCCGCGCGACGTCGGTCTCGGCGAGGACGAACAGCCGCTCCTCGCGGATCCCCAGCCGGCCGCCCCGCAGGCGCACCTGCGGCGCGGACTCCTCGGCGCTGGCATAGAGGACGTCGCGTGAACGCGCCGCCAGACCCCGGCCCGCCTGGAGCAGCAGCGTGGACTTTCCGATGCCGGGCTCGCCGCCGAGGAGGACCACCGACCCCGGCACCAGGCCGCCGCCCAGAACCCGATCGAGTCCGGCGAGCCCCGTCGTCAGCCGCGGCCGCTCGGCCGCCTCGATGTCGCCGATCGCGACGGCCTGGGGCGCCTCCGTCGCGGCGGTCCGGGACGCGGGTGCCCGCCGCTCCTCGGCAAACGAGTTCCACTCGCCGCACTCCGGGCATCGGCCGAGCCACTTGGGAGAGGTCGCCCCGCAGGCCTGGCACGCGAAAACGGCGATGATCTTCGCGGGCACGGTCAGGCCCCGAGGTACTCGCGCCGCACGCGGGCGCCGAGGCCGCAGAGGACCTCGTACGGGATCGTGTCCGCGGCCCGCGCGAGCTCCCAGGCGCCGACCGCCTCGGAGCCCTGCGCGCCGAGGCAGACGACCGGGTCGCCGCGGTCGGCGCCCGTGTCCGTGGCGTCGACGAGCGTGACGTCCATGCTGATCGCGCCGACCACCGGAGCCCGCCGGCCGCGCAGCAGGACCGCGACTCTCCCGGAGAGACTCCGCCGATACCCGTCGCCGTAGCCGATGGGGAGAACGGCGATCGTCGTCGCGCGCGTCGTGACGAAGCGGCCCCCGTAGCCGAGCGGCGTCGCTGCCGGAACCCGCCGGACCGAGACGACCTCCGTTTCGACCGACAGCGCGGGCGTCAGCGCCGCCGGCCACGGCTCGGCCGACGGCGCGACCCCGTAGAGGGCGAGCCCGGGCCGTACCGCGTCGAGCCAGGCGTCGGGCGACGCGAGGATCGCCGCGGAATTGGCGGCATGGATCACTCCGGTCGAGACGCCGGCGGCCTTCAGCCGGGCGGCGCCCTCCCGGAGGAGCGAGGCCTGCCGCGCCGTCGCCGGCGAGGATCGGTCGTCGGCCGAGGAGAGGTTCGCGAACGTCCCCTCGACGGCGAGCCCGCGCGCCGCGCGCAGGAGAACGGCGGCCTCGTCGAGCTGCTCGGGCCGCAACCCGGCGCGCCCCATGCCCGTGTCGAGCTCGACGTGCACGGGCAGCGCTTCCGCCAGCGCCGACGTGGCGTCCGCGAACGCTTTCGCCTGACCGAGGTCATAGAGGGCCGGCGTGAGCGCGTAGCCGCGCAGGCGCGACAGGTCGCGCGCATCCGCGTGCGAGAGCACGAGGATCTCGCCGCCGACGCCGGCCCGACGCAGCGCGACGCCCTCGTCGGCCTGGGCCACGGCGAACCGGTCGGCGCCTTCGGCCATGAGGCGCCGCGCGACGGCCGGAGCGCCGTGCCCGTAGGCGTCCGCCTTCACGACCGCATAGACGGCCCGAGGCGCGACGCGCGCGCGCAGGAATCGGTAGTTCGCGGCGATCGCCGCCAGGTCGACGACCGCGCGGGCGGAACCCCGGGGATGCGCGAGGCGCGATCCGAGATGCGCGATCACTCGCCTGTCACGTCGAAAGCCCGCTCACCCGCATCCTGCATCCCGCATCCCGTCAGAACGGCTGACCCTCCGAGGGCGCGGGCGGAGCGCCGGCGTAGTTGGCGAACGTCATGTGGTCGCCCAGGAAGACGACCGGGAAGTCGCCGGTCGGTCCGTTGCGCTGCTTGGCGATGATCACGTCGGCGATTCCCTTGCGCTCCGTCTCCTTGTCGTAGAGCTCCTCGCGATACAGGAAGATGACCATGTCGGCATCCTGCTCGATCGAGCCCGAGTCCCGGAGGTCGGCCAGCTGGGGCTTGCGCAGCTCGCCCTTGCGCTGCTCGGGCTGACGCGAAAGCTGCGACAGCGCGATGATCGGCACGCGGAGCTCCTTGGCGAGGAGCTTCAGGCCTCGCGAGATCATCGAGACTTCCTGCGTGCGGTTGTCGAACCGGCCGTGCCCGGCCATCAGCTGCATGTAGTCGACGATCAGGAGGTCGAGGCCGTGCTCGCGCTTCAGGCGCTGCCCCTTGGCGCGCATCTCGGGGACGTTCAGCGCCGCGCTGTCGTCGATGTAGAACTTCGCGCCGTGGATCTTCGACTGCGCGAGAACCAGGCGCTGCATCGCCTCCTTCGAGGCGTAGCCGTCCCGCACCTTCTTGGCATCCACGTCGGCCTCGGAGCAGAGCACCCGGAAGCCGAGCTGCTCGCGCGACATCTCGAGCGAGAAGAACCCGACCGCTTTTCCCTCGCGGATCGCGATGTGCTGGGCGACGTTCAGCGCGAAGGACGTCTTGCCGACGGAAGGCCTGGCCGCGAGCACGATCAGGTCGGTGCTCTGGAGTCCCGAGGTCATCCGGTCGAGCTCCGTGAAGCCGGTGGCGAGGCCCGACAGCATGCCCTGGCGCCCACGCGCGTCCTCGATGATCTCGAGGTTGCGCGCGACGACCTGGCCGATCGGCTCGAAGCCGCCCTGGACCGCGCCTTCGGCGATGTCGAAGATCTCGCCGGTCGCCTCGCCGAGCAGGGCCTCCGCGTCGCGCTCCCCGGCGAGGCCGTCCCGCACGATTCGCTGCCCGGCTCGAATGAGCCGGCGCAGGGTCGATTTCTCTTTGACGATGCGGGCGTACTGCTCGACGTTGCCGACGTCCGGCACCCCGTCGAGCAGGGCCGTCAGGTACGCCGCGCCGCCGACCTTCTCGATCTCCCCCGCCCGGTCGAGCTCTTCCTTGAGCGTGAGGACGTCGATCTCCGACGAGCGCTCGGAAAGCTCGCGCATCGCGCCGTAGATGCGGCGGTGGCTGTCCGGATAGAAGTCGTCGGCCTCGAGAATCGGCACGACGTGATGCAGCGACGTCGGATCGAGCAGAATCGCGCCGAGCACGGAGCGTTCGGCTTCGAGATTCGCAGGAAGAGTTTTCTCCGCGGTCGCTTCGAGCATCGGGAAAATCGCCGCGAGTTTGTCGCCGCGCCGGCCCAAAGTCATCAGCAGAGATTTCGACAGGTCTCCGACGTTTTCCACAGCGTCATCAGACGCGTGGAGATCGGACAGATGACGTCCGACCGCCTCGAGATCGGCGCTCTACTTCCGACGCGCGCGCAGCGCCTCGAGCATCCGCGCATCGCCCGACACCGCCCCGGGAACCTTGCGGCCCTCGGGCGTGCCGTGAAAGTCACTGCCGGCCGTCGTGGCGAGCGACAACTCCCGGGCGAGCGCGAGAAAGCGACGCTCCTCGTCCGGACCGTGATCCGGGTGGAAGACCTCGATCGCGTCGAGCCCTTCGGCGGCCAGGGTGCGGATCAGCGCGTCGCCGTCCTTGTACCAGACCGCGTGAGCGATCGACGAGACGCCGCCGGCCTCTCGGATCGCGCGGACGACGTCCGTCGCCCTCCACTTCTCGGAGGGCACGAACCACGGGTGCTCGCGCCCGAGAAAGCGGTCGAACGCGTCGTCCTTGTCGCGGGCATGCCCGGCGCGGACGAGGGCGCGCGCCAGGTGGGGCCTGCCCCACACGCCGTCGCCGACGTCGGCGCGGATCGCGTCGAGGTCGAGCGGATAGCCGTGCTCGATGATCCGGGCGGCCATCCGCTCCCCGCGGGTCCGGCGCTCCTCCTGCCGGCGGGCGAGCGCCGCGTTGAAGCGCTCGTTGTTCTCGTCGACGAACAGCGCCAGGATGTGGATGTCGTCCTGCCCGCCCAATTCGGCGGAGATTTCGGCCCCCGAGATCAGCTCGATCCCGCGCCGCGCCGCTTCCTGCCGAGCCTGCGGCAGGCCCTGCAGCGTGTCGTGATCGGTCAGCGCGAAGGCGTCGAGGCCGGCCTCGGCCATCCGGCGCACCAGGCCTTCCGGCGAGTCCAGTCCGTCCGAGACCGTCGAATGGCTGTGCAGGTCGATCTTCATGGGGACGGGATGTTACACGCAGGAAGGCGGCCGGCGGGTTGCGGGATAGAATCGCGGCCCCGCGGCGGGACGCCGTGGCCAGAACATCCTCGAAGGAGCACGACATGGCTTTGAAACCCGGCGACACGGCCCCCGACTTCACGCTTCCCTCGACCGTGGGCGACAAGACGACGCTCTCGGACTACCGCGGCAAGAAGAGCGTCATCCTCCTCTTCTATCCCCTCGATTTCTCACCCGTCTGCTCCGTCGAAACCAAGCAGTGCGCCGAGATGCTGCCGACGAGCGGCGCCGGCGACGTCGAGGTGCTCGGCATTTCCGTCGACTCGCTCTGGTCGCACAAGGCCTTCGCGGCCCAGCAGGGCATCCAGTACCCGCTGCTCGCCGACTTCCACCCCAAGGGCGCCGTCTCCGAGAAGTACGGCGTGTACCTTCCCGAGAAGGGGATTTCGGCCCGCACCGCCTTCATCATCGGCAAGGACGGCAAGATCAAGGACGTCATCGCGAGCGACATCCCCGTCGGCCGCGACATCGCCGCCCTCCTCCAGAAGGCCAGGGCGGCCTAGTCCGCGCGTTCCGGCCATGAAGCATCGCGCGTCGGCGGACGAAACGCCCTCCGGGACGCCCGCTCCCTCGGAAGACGTCCGCGTCCGGCCGATCGCCGCTCATTTCCGCAAGATCATCGAGCTCCTCGGGCTCGACCTCGAAGACCCGAACCTCGTCGAGACGCCCGAGCGCGTCGCCAAGATGTACCTGGAGCTCTTCGAGGGCCTCTCCGAGGGCGCCGAGCCGAAGGTCACGTTCTTCCCCAACGACGAGCGCTACTCGGCGATGGTCATCGAGAAGGACATCCCCTTCTACTCGCTGTGCTCGCACCACTTCGTGCCGTTCTACGGGCACGCGCACGTCGCGTACATCCCGAACGAGTCGATCGTGGGCCTCTCGAAGATGGCCCGGATCGTCGAGTTCTACGCGCGCCGCCCGCAGCTCCAGGAGCGTCTGACCGAGCAGATCGCCCGCTACATGGCCGAGAAGCTCGACCCGCAGGGCGTCATGGTCGTCGTCGAGGCGCGCCACCTGTGCGTCGAGATGCGGGGCGTCAAGAAGCCGGGCGCGCTGACGGTGACCTCCGCCATCCGCGGCATCTTCAACACGCAGACC
The DNA here is from genome assembly GCA_035500755.1 of Thermoanaerobaculia bacterium. Lineage (GTDB taxonomy): Bacteria > Acidobacteriota > Thermoanaerobaculia > UBA5066 > Gp7-AA6 > DAHUXD01. The sequence goes on from DATJXB010000170.1 coordinate 9,681, forward strand.
GTGCGCGAGGAGTTCCTCGACCTCCTGAACCGCCGCGGCGCCTAGACGGCGCCGCCTCCCTACTTCCCCGCCGCCTGGTCGTAGAACCGCGCCAGGTCCGCCTTCATCTTCTGCCGGGAAGCCTCGTTGATGTAGATCATGTGGCCCGACGGGTAGTAGCCGAAGACGATGTTTTTCTCGAGCGTCGGGTCGAGGCCCATGTGCCCGAGCGTGTACTCCGTTTCGAAAAAGGGAGTCGCGAAGTCGAAATAGCCGTTGGCCGAGAAGATCCGGAGATTCGGGTTCATCGACATGACGAGACGCAGGTCCTCGGCGACGTCGGGCATCGGCGCCCGGCCCGCGTCGGTGCGGTGCCGGTCGTCCCAGTCCTTGCCGACTTCCTCGTAATTCGTCGGCTTGTAGAGGTCGTCGCTCTTGTAGCCGAGCGTTTCGCGGACGTAGGCGTTGAAGGCCGCGACGAAGGCCGCGGAGAAGGCGGCGCTGGCGGCGTCGAACTCGGGCGTCTCGCCGGCCGCGTCGTGGTCGATGCCGCGGTAGCGCGCGTCCAGGCGGCCGATCGTGCGCCGCTCGCCCCGCAGGAGCTCCTTCTCGAACCGGTTGGGATCGATCCGCAGGTTCGCGTTCAGGATGTACGTCTCGGGCAAGCCGGTGTCGCGCGCCAGCTTCTTCGCCACGGCGCGCCGCGTTGCGTCGTCCAGCTTGTTGCCCTTCTGCAGCGCCTGCTCGTACTCCCCGAGGGCGAAGGCCCGGACCTCGGCCAGGAACTTCTCGAGATCGGGCGGCATCGGGTCGAGCTTCTTGTGGTACCAGGCCGTCGCCGCCATCGTCGGGAGATAGAGCTCGTAGGCGCGGTCGTTCGAGAAGGGCGGCCCGTTGAAGTCGTCCCAGGCGTTCAGGTAGGACGAGACGAAGATCGCGCCGTTGAACGCGATTCCCTGCTTGTGCAGGGCCGCCAGCAGCGCCGCGCCGCGCGTCGTCCCGTAGGACTCGCCGAGGAGGTACTTCGGCGAATTCCAGCGGTTGTTCGCCGTGATCCAGCGCTCGACGAACTGGGCGAAAGCCGCGACGTCCTGGTCCGTTCCGTAGAAGTCCTTGCCCTCGCCCTT
>DATJXB010000171.1:0-19989 GCA_035500755.1 Thermoanaerobaculia bacterium
GCCCGCGCCTGATCTGACCCTCGGTCGTCCGGCCGGGTCGTTCGATCCTGTTACAATTGGAAGGGTCTCCAGACCCAATTTGCGATGAGTTCGTCGACCGACAGCGGCAGGACCGCCCGCTCGGGGGGAGGCGACCGCTCCGGGGCGGTCACGGCGGCCGCCGAGGCCCTCTTCGAGGACCTGACGCGCCAGGCGGCGGAGGCCTGCGCGTCCGCGGTCGCGGCGATGAGCGTCGTCGACAGCGGACACCAGTGGTTCAAGTCGCGCGGCGGCGTCGGCGTGGCCGACACGGCGCGGATCCTGCTGCTCTGCTCCGAGACGATGCGCGCCGAAGAAGGGCTCGCCATCGTGGACCTCGCCCGCGATCCCCGCTTCTCCGGCGCCGACGGACTGCGGTTCTTCGCCGGCGTCCCGATCCTGACGTCGCGCGCCGGCGCCATCGGCACTCTCCTCGTGCTCGACCCGGCGCCCCGCGACGTCGCCGGCGACGCCCTCGCGCGGCTCCGGGTGCTCGCGGCCGAGGCCGGCCGGCAGCTCGACATCCGCCTCGGCGCCCAGGAGGTCCTCGGCCGGGCGACGCGCGGCGGAGGACGCCGCGAGACGGCGCCGGCCGAAGCGCCCCCCGAGCCGGAGTTCCGCCGCATCGTGGAAGGCGCGCCCGTCGGCACCTACGTCATCCAGAACGAGCGCTACCGCTACGCCAACCCGAAGCTCGGCGAGATCCTCGGGTACCCGTCCGGACACCTCATGGGCTCCGAGATCGCGCCGCTCGTCGTCGAAGCCGATCGGCCGTCGGTTCTCGCCCGCCTGCGCAGCCAGCTCCTCGGCGAGTCGCCGGCGCCGTACGCCTTCCGCGCCATCCGCCGCGACGGCGAGATCGTCCACGTCGAGGTCCACGAATCGGCCTTCGAGCTCGACGGCGAGCCGGCGGTCATCGGCACGCTCCTCGACATCACCGAGCGCAAGCGCACCGAAGCGCAGGCCGCGGAGCGCGCGTTCGTCGACCCGCTGACGCGTCTCCCGAACCGGGTGCGCTTTCTCGAGCGGCTCGAGATCGAGCTCGCGCAGTCGCGGCGGTACAACCGCAAGCTCGCGGTGGTCCACCTCGACCTCGACGGTTTCAAGTTCGTCAACGACAACTGGGGGCACAACGCCGGCGACCGGCTGCTCCAGTCGCTCGCGCTCCGGCTGACGCGCGGGGTTCGCGAGGTGGACACGATCGCCCGCATCGGCGGCGACGAGTTCCTGATCCTCGTGCCCGACCTGAAGCAGTCGGGCGACATGACGCACTTCGCCCAGAAGCTCCTCGGCCTCATGCGCCGCCCGGTCGAGCTCGACGAGCGCTCGCTCCAGGTGACGGCGAGCGTCGGCGTCGCCACGTTCCCCGAGGACGGCCAGGACGCGGAGACTCTCCTGCGCAACGCCGACGCCGCCATGTACCGCGCGAAGGACCTCGGCGGGAACAACTTCGAGCTCTGCACGCCGGAGCTGACGGCGATGGCCGTCGAGCGGCTCGAGCTCCAGAACGGGCTGCGCCAGGCGCTCGACCGCAGCGAGTTCCTCCTGCACTACCAGCCGCTCGTGAGCCTGGGCTCGGGGCGGATCGTGGGGCTCGAAGCGCTCATCCGCTGGCAGCACCCGCAGAAGGGTTTCCTCCCCCCGGCGACCTTCATTCCCGTCGCCGAAGAGACGGGCCTGATCCTTCCCATGGGAACGTGGGTGCTCCAGGTCGCCACGAGCCAGTTGAAGAGCTGGCTCGACACGGGACTGGGCCTCCGCATGTCGGTCAACTTTTCGGCCAAGCAGTTCCGCGAGCGCAGCCTCGTGCACACCGTCGAGGAGGCGTTGTCCAAGGCGGGGCTCGAGCCGCGCCACCTCGAGGTCGAGATCACGGAGTCGATCGCCATGGAAGGCGCCGAGATCGTCGTGGCGAACCTGAACACGCTGCGCTCGATGGGCGTCGGCATCGCCATCGACGACTTCGGAACCGGCTACTCGTCGATGAGCTACCTGAAGAGCTTCCCGATCACGTCGCTCAAGATCGACCGGTCGTTCGTCACCGACCTCGCCAACAACCCCGCCGACGCCGGCATCGTCCGCGCGATCGTCGAGATGGCCCACGGCTCGCGGCTCTCGGTCATCGCCGAGGGCGTCGAGACGCAGGACCAGTTCCAGCTCCTCCAGAAGTACGGCTGCGACGAGATGCAGGGCTACTGGGTCAGCCGCCCGCTTCCGGTCGACGGCATCGACCGAAAGCTCGAGGAAGAGCTCGCCCTCTGGAGCAAGCCCTGAGCTAGGCCCTCCCCGGCACGGGACAGGGACTCGCCCCCCAGATTTCCTTCGCGTACTCGGCGATCGTCCGGTCGCTCGAAAACCGCCCGCTCGCCGCGACGTTCAGGATCGCCCGGCGCGCCCACTCGTCCGGCCGCTGGTAGAGAGCGGATACCTGCGCCTGCGCTTCGGCGTAAGCCGCGAGGTCGGCCAGGTGAACATAAGGGTCGTTCGGGTCGAGCAGCGCGTCGACGACCGGCGCGAACGCTCCGGGTTCGTACCGGCTGAAGTGGTCGTGCCGGATCAAGTCGAGCGCCTCACGGATCTCGGGCCGGCTCGCCGCGATCCCGGCCGGGTCGTACGCGCCGCGCGAGGCCGCGACTTGCTCCGCCGTCAGGCCGAAGAGGAAGAAATTCTCCTCGCCGGCCGCCGCGGCCATCTCGATCGTGGCGCCGTCGCGGGTGCCGACCGTCAAGGCGCCGTTCATCATGAGCTTCATGTTGCTCGTCCCGCTCGCCTCGTAGCCCGCGGTCGAGATCTGCTCGGAGACGTCGCTCGCCGGGATCAGCCGTTCGGCGAGGCTGACGTTGTACTCGGGCAGGAAGAGGACGCGCAGCCGCCCGCGCGTGGCCGGGTCCCCGTCGACCGTGCCGGCCACGTTGTTGATCAGCTTGATCAGGAGCTTTGCGCGAACGTAAGCCGGCGCCGCCTTGCCGGCGAAGAAGAACGTGCGGGGCACCATCGGCGAATCCGGGCTCTTCCGGAGCCGGTCGTACAGCAGGATCACGTGGAGCACGTTCAGGAGCTGGCGCTTGTACTCGTGGATGCGCTTGATCTGGCTGTCGAACAGGGTCTCCGGATCGACGGCGAGGCCCGACGCGGCCTCCAGCCACGCCGCGAACCGTCCCTTGGCGGCGCGCCTGGCGGCCCGGAACTTCTCGCGGAAGGCGGCGTCCTCGGCCAGCGGCGCGAGCCCGCGCAGCTTCTCGAGGTCCGTGATCCAGCCGTCGCCGAGCGCGTCGGTAATCAGGCGCGCGAGCGCGGGGTTGGCGAGGAGGAGCCAGCGCCGCGGCGTCACGCCGTTGGTCTTGTTCTGGAAGCGCTCGGGGAACATCTCGGCGAAGTCCTTCAGGACCCGCGTGCGCAGGAGGCGCGAGTGGATCTCGGCCACGCCGTTGGTGCTATGCGAGCCGACGACCGCGAGGTGCGCCATGCGGAGCCGCCGCGTCGGCCCCTCCTCGACGAGGCTCATGCGGCGCGGGCGATCGGGATCGTCCGGAAAGCGCTTCCGGACGTCGTCGAGAAAGCGGCGGTTGATCTCGAGCGCGATCTCGAGGTGCCGCGGCATGAGCTGCTCGAAGAGCTCGACCGGCCACCGCTCGAGCGCCTCGGGCAGCAGCGTGTGGTTCGTGTACCCGAGCGAGCGGACCGTCAGGTCCCAGGCCTCGTCCCAGCCGAGGCGCGCCTCGTCGAGGAGCAGGCGCATGAGCTCCGCCACCGAGAGCGCCGGATGCGTGTCGTTCATCTGAATCGCGACGCGCTCGGGCAGGGCCGACCAGCGGTCTCCTTCGGCCTGGCGGAAGCGGAGAAAGATGTCCTGGAGCGAGCAGCTCACGAGGAAGTACTGCTGGAGCAGGCGCAGCGTCCGTCCGGCCGCCGTCGAGTCGTCCGGGTAGAGGACCCGCGTCAGCGACTCGGCCTCGACGTTGTCGATGACGGCGCCGACGAAGTCGCCCTGGGAGAACTCGGCGAAGTCGAACGTGGAGGGCGCGGCCGCCGACCAGAGCCGCAGCGTGTTCGCGCACGGCGCGCGGTAGCCGACGACCGGCCGGTCGTACGCGATGCCGAGGAGCGTCGACGGCCGGTTCGGGACGATGCGGATCCGGGAACCCTCGAGCTCGATCGAGGCACCGAGGCCGACCCGGTAGGTCCGTCCGGGACGAACGATCTCCCAGGGATCGGGCCGGCGGAGCCAGTTGTCGGGCCGCTCGACCTGCCAGCCGTCGCGGATCGTCTGCCGGAACATCCCGTACTCGTAGCGCAGGCCGTAGCCGATCGCCGAGTACTGGAGGGTGGCGAGCGAGTCGATGAAGCAGGCGGCCAGACGCCCGAGCCCGCCGTTGCCGAGGCCGGCGTCGGGCTCCTCCGAGGCGAGCGCGGACAGGTCCCAGCCCTCGCGGGCGAGGACCTGCTGGACGAGGGGATCGGCCGCGAGGTTCTGGACGTTGTTCTCGAGCGTGCGGCCGATGAGGTACTCCATCGAGAGGTAGTACACGCGCTTCGGGTTCGCGCGCTCGCGCACGCGACGCGTCTCGACCCAGCGCTCGGCCACCAGGTCCCGCACGAACCGGGCGAGCGATTCGAAGCGTTGCCGCGCGGGCACGCTCTTCGGGTCCATGAGGTGCTCGTCGAGGACGTAGCGCTCCGCCCAGACGTCGTCCGCCCGCGAAACCGGCTGAGGATCGAGAGGCTCGACCATGGGATCCTCCTGCCCGGGAAGACTAGCAGCGCCTCCGGAAGGAAGCCGTAAAGCCGGCCTGAATCGTCGGCGGAACGCTTCCCGGCTTAGAGCGACCGGGCCAGGCCGGCTTTGAGCTCCGAGGCGAGGAGCCGGTGAAACAGCTGCTCCCCGCCCTCGCGCCGCACCGACAGACGCCCGGCGACGTAGGCCCGTGAGCCCAGGCCGCGCTGGACCGAGTCGCAGATCGCGAGGTCCTCGTCCTGGACGCGGTTGCCGACGTCGATCGAGGCCTTGTTGCGGGCGATCGCCTCCGGCGTCGAGACGTCCGTGAAGTAGAAGTCGAAGATGACCTCGGACCTGCCGGCGCCGAGCGGCCGCACGAGGTTCGTGTCCATCACGCCCTCGTACCAGTTGACCATGAAGTTCGGCCAGAGCCAGTAGTACAGCGCCTTCTCGCCCTGGCGGACCGCCGCGACGTCGCCCTCGGCGTTCGAGTGGTCGATCGGGCTCCACTGGAGGCACCAGTTGTCGCCGGTCTCGATCGTGTAGCCGCTGTAGTCGAGGACCGACGAGAGACCCTTGTGCAGGTGCGGCACGTGGTAGCCGCCGTCGAGATAGTTGTCGACGAACACCTTCCAGTTGCACTCGAAAGTCCAGCGCCGCCGCTCGACGAAGTGGAAGCGGTCGAGGCCGAGCTTCGCGAACTGGCCGACGAGCGGCCCGAGCGACTGCTCGAGCGACGGGCCGCCCGGCGTCAGGCGCACGAAGACGAACTTCTCCCAGACCGCCGTCTCGACCGGCATCAGGCCGTTCTTCGCCTTGTCGAAACTGCAGACGCCGGCGAAATCCGGCGTGCCCTTGAGCTCCCCGGCGAGCGAGTAGGTCCAGCCGTGGTACGGGCAGCGCAGGATCGGCGCCTTGCCCTCGGGCTCCGTCATGACGGACGCCGCGTGGTGGCGGCAGACGTTGAAGAAGCCGCGGATGACGCCATCCTCGCCGCGGACGACGACGATCGGCTCGCCCGCGAGCACGGCCGTCACGTAGCTGCCCGGCTGCGAGAGCTGGTCGAGGCGCGCCACCATCTGCCACGACTTCGAGAAAACCGTCGAGCGCTCGAGCGCCGCGACGCGCTCATCGACGTACCAGGGCGCGGGAATCGTCCACGCTTCGGAAAGCGGGGCCCGGGCGTCGTAGGAGTCGAGGATCTCTTTGACCGATGCTTCCATGCGCCCTCCGAACGGTTCCGGCGCGCGGTTTCCTACGCGACCGGCGTGGCGGTCTTCCTCGCCGGATTGAAGAACGGCAGCTTGACGACGGTGGCCGGAACCCGGTGGCGCACGGCCTCGACCGTGACCTCCATCTCGAGCTTCGTCCCGACGGCGTTCGAGCCGCGGGCGACCGTCGCCAGCGCGATCATCTTCTTCAACGTCGGCGACCAGGTCGTCGACGTCGCCTTGCCGACCTGCGCGCCCTCGCGAAAGACCGGCACGGAAACGCGCGAGGCGGCGGCCGGGATCTGCGGGGCGAGGTTGAGCTTCTCGTAGATCGCCTCGACGGCGTTCCACGAGAGCTCGAGGCCGACGATCTCGCGCGCCGGACCTTCCTTCGCTTCGCGCCGGAGCGCCTCCTGGCCGACGAAGCGTCCCTTCTCCAGCGCGACGAGGCGGCCGAGGCCCATCTCGAAGGGCGTGTACCGCTGCGAGGGGATCAGCGCTTTCTTCGAGCCGTTGAAGTCGACGTCGATCAGGAGCAGCCCCGCCTCGATCCGCGAGACGTCGAGCGCGAGCATGCCGGCGGCGTGGATGTCGAAGGCGCGGCCCTTGGACATGAGCGCGTCCCACACGCGCACGCCGTCCTTCCAGGGCATCCAGATCTCGTAGCCGAGGTCGCCCGTGTAGCCGGTGCGGGAGATGTCCACGGGGACGCCGGCGATCTTGCCGGAGGTGACCTTGAAGTACTTGAGGTTCTCGATGTCGGCCTCGGCCACGGCGCGGAGCAGCCGGCCCGACGTCGGGCCCTGGAGCGCGAGCGCCGCGACCTGCTCGGAGATGTCCTCGATCCTGACGTCGAGCCCGGCGGCGTTCTGGTGGAACCAGCGCAGGCTCGGGTCCGCCGCCGTCCAGCGGTAGACGTTCTCCTCGAGGCGCGACACCGTGCCGTCGTCGATCGTCTTGCCGTGCTCGTCGCACCAGGGCGTGTAGATGACCGAACCGACCGAGACCTTCTTCAGGTCGCGCGTCACGATCCGGTCGACCAGGCGCGTCGCGTCCTTGCCGGTCAGGCGGTACTTGAAGAGCGGGGAGATGTCGATGAGGGCCGCGGCGTTGCGAATCGCGTTGTACTCGTGATCGTGGTGCGCCTCGTAGGCGCTGACGGCGTAGTAACCCGACCATTCGCGATAGTTCAGGCTCTCGCAGAGCGGAAACGTTCTCTCGTGTACGGCGGTCCCGATCGGCACTTCAAAACCTCGAATCTCGGGCTCGGGTGTCACGATGACGCCCGGTCACGCGGAGCTTGTCGCGGCGCGGGATTATAAGTATGCTCCGGCGCCGTCGGCAAGGCTGCCTCGCAGAAACCAGCGGTCACAAGAAGGGCGATTTGGAACCTCGCATGAGCTCGAAGTACGACGTCATCGTCATCGGAGGCGGGCACAACGGGCTCATTCACGCCTTCTATCTGGCGAAGGCCGGCAAGAAGGTTCTCGTCCTGGAACGCCGGCACGTGCTCGGCGGCGCGGCCGTGACCGAAGAGGTCTTCCCCGGCTTCAAGTTCTCGGTGTGCTCGTACGTCGTCTCGCTGCTGCGCCCCGAGATCATCCGCGACCTCGACCTGCCTCGGCACGGCCTCGAGATCCTGCCGCTCGACGGCACGTTCACGCCGATGTTGAACGGCGATTACCTCTGGCGCGTCAACGACCACGGCAAGACGCGCCGCGAGATCGCCCGCCACTCGAAGCTCGACGCGGACGCCTACGACGAGTACGGCAAGGCGATGGCCGACATGGGCCGCTTCGTCAAGCCGATCCTCGGCATGACGCCTCCCGATCCGACGAAACTGAACCTGAAGGGGCTGCAGGACCTCCTCTTCCTCGGCAAGCGGTTCCAGGGTCTCTCGGCCGAGGACAAGTACAACCAGGTCCAGCTCATGACGATGTCGGCGGTCGATTTCCTCGACCAGTGGTTCGAGACCGACCCGCTGAAGGCCACGATGTCGGCCTCCGGAATCATCGGCACGTTCCTCGGCGTGCGCTCGCCCGGCACCGCGTACGTGCTCCTCCACCACTACATGGGCGAGATCGACGGCGCCTTCCGGTCGTGGGGCTTCGCCCGCGGCGGCACGGGCGCGATCTCGAACGCCTGCGGCGACGCGGCGCGGGAGGCGGGCGTCGAGATCCGGACGAAGACGCCGATCGCGAAGATCAAGGTCGTCAACGGCAAGGCGAAGGGCGTCGTCCTCGAGAACGGCGACGAAATCGAAGCGACGGTCGTCTCCTCGAGCGTGGACCCGCGCCTGACCTTCATGAAGATGATCGGCGAGAAAGAGCTCCCCGAGGACTTCGTCGAGGACATCAAGCGCTACAAGTTCCGCGGGTCCTCGGGCAAGGTCAACCTCGCGCTCGACGCGCTGCCGGAGTTCAAGGCGATCCCGGGCCCGGGCGCGCACCTGCGCGGCGCGATCTCGATCTCGCCGTCCGTCGAGTACATGGAGCGCGCCTACGACGACGCCAAGTACGGCCGCTTCTCGCGCCGCCCGTACATCGACATGGTCATCCCGACGCTGACGGACCCCTCGCTCGCCCCCCCGGGCAAGCACGTGATGTCCTGCTTCGTGCAGTACGCGCCCTACAAGCTGAAGGACAGCGACTGGGACAAGGAGCGCGAAGCCTTCGGCGACACGGTGCTCGACACCATCGCCGAGCACGCGCCCAACATCAAGAGCATCGTCAAGCACCGGCAGGTCGTCACGCCGCTCGACCTCGAGCGGGAGTGGGGCCTGTCCGAAGGCAACATCTTCCAGGGCGAGCTGTCGCTCGAGCAGCTCTTCTTCCTGAGGCCGGCGCCGGGCTGGGCCCAGTACCGGACGCCGATCAAGAGCCTCTACATGTGCGGCTCGGCCACGCACCCGGGCGGCGGCATCATGGGCGCCAACGGCAAGAACGCCGCCGAGAAGGTGCTCGCCGACTGGAAGCGCGGGAAGGTCTAGCGTGGCCGAGAAGAAAGACGTCGTCGTCGTCGGCGGCGGCCCGAACGGTCTCGTCGTCGCCTGTTATCTCGCCAGGGCGGGGTTCAAGACCGTCGTCCTCGAGAAGCGGCCCGTCGTCGGCGGCATCGCCGTCACCGAGGAGTTCGCGCCGGGCTTCAAAGTCTCCTCGGTCCTCCACACCGCCGGGCCCTTCCTGCCGTCGGTCGTGCGCGACCTCGGCCTCGACCGCCACGGCCTCTCTTTCATCGAGACCGAGGTCCGCGTGTTCGCCCCGTCCCCGGACGGGCGGTCGATCACGCTCTACGGCGACGCCGCGAAGACCGCCGCGGAGATCGGAAAGTTCTCGGCCCACGACGCGAAGGGCTACACGAGCCTCCACGAGAGCCTCGGCCGCATCGGCCGGCTCCTCGAGCCTTTCGTGACGATGACGCCGCCCTCGATCGACGACCCGTCGCTCGGCGAGCTGTGGCAGCTCCTCGGCGTCGGCCGCAAGTTCCGGGCGCTGCCCCGCAAGGACGCGTTCCGGCTCTTGCGCTGGGGGCCGATGGCGGTCGCCGACCTGGTCGCGGAATTCTTCGAGACCGAGCTCCTGCGAGCCGCCGTCGCCGCGCGGGGCATCTACGGCACGTTCGCCGGCCCCTGGTCGGCCGGCACCTGTCTCGGGATCATCATGGGCTCCGCCCTCGACGGCAACGCCGCGGGCCCGGCCACCCTCGTCCGCGGCGGCATGGGCGCCCTGACGCAGGCGCTCGCCGCGGCCGCGAAGAGCCTCGGCGTCGAGGTTCGCACCGGCGCGACGGTCTCGCGCGTCGCGACGAAGGACGGCGCGGCCGCCGGCGTCGTCCTCTCGACCGGCGAAGAGGTCCTCGCCCGCGCCGTCGTCTCCAACGCCGACCCCAAGCGCACGCTGCTCGGGCTCGTGGACCCGATCGACCTCGACCCCGACTTCCTCCAGAAGACGCGCAACTTCCGCGCGTTCGGCTCGGTCGCAAAGGTCCACCTCGCGTTGAACGGCCTGCCGGCGTTCGCCGGAGCCGGCAACGGCGCTTCGGGAGCGCTCGCCGGCCGGATCCACATCGGCCCGGACGTCGACTACCTCGAGCGCGCCTACGACGACGCCAAGTACGGCGACTTCTCGAAGAAGCCTTACTGCGACGTCACGATCCCGACGGTGACGGATCCCACGCTCGCCCCGAGCGGCAAGCACGTGATGTCGGTCGTCGCCCAGTTCGCGCCGACGAAGCTGAAGGAAGGCGACTGGAAGTCCAAGAAGGAAGCGCTCGGCGACGCCGTCGTCGAGACGCTCTCGGCCTACGCGCCGAACCTGAAGAGCCTGATCGCGCACCGCCAGGTCCTCACGCCGCTGGACCTCGAGGAGACCTACGGCTTGACCGGCGGCCAGGTCTTCCACGGCGAGGTCGCGCTCGACCAGGTCTTCACGATGCGCCCGCTCCTCGGCTGGGCGCAGTACCGCACGCCCGTGCGCGGCCTTTACCTCTGCGGCTCCGGCACGCACCCGGGCGGCGGCGTCACCGGCGCCCCCGGTTCGAACGCCGCGCGCGAAGTCGCCCGAGACCTGCGCGGCCGCGCCTAGACCCGGTTCGGATCCCTCGCGCGGCTCAGTCGAACTGGACGGAGCGCTTCGTGAACGCGCCGTCCATCCACCAGCCGGTGATCGGGAACGAGGCGCGCGCTCCCGCCTCCGCCGCAGCCCCGGCGGCGACGAGCACCGGCGCGTAGTGCTCCCAGGTGGGCAGGGCGAGCCGCACCGACGGGGCGCGGTTCTGGAAGTCCACGAGCGCGTCCTCGTCGAGCCGGGAGAGAGCGCCGGCGGCCCAGTCGTCGAACTCGCGCGCCCAGGACGGCGTGCCCGGACGAAATGCCCAGGCCATGTTGTGCGTCAGGAATCCACTCCCGAAAATCAGAACGCCCTCCTCGCGCAGCGGCGCGAGCGTCCGGCCGAGCGCGAAGAGCGCCGGCGCGTCGAGGCCGGGCATCGAGACCTGAAGGACCGGCACGTCGGCCTCGGGGTACATGGCGACGAGCGGCACGTAGGCGCCGTGGTCGAGGCCTCGGTCCGGATCCTCGGCGACCGCGAGCCGCTCCGCCCCGAGGAGCTCTCGAACGCGGGCCGCGAGGTCCGGGGCTCCCGGCGCCGGGTACCGCGTCCGGTAGTACTTCTCCGGGAACCCGGAGAAATCGTAGACGAGGGGCGCCGGCCGCGTCGCGCCGAGGGTCGTCGGCCGCTCCTCCCAGTGAGCCGAGACCATCAGGATGCTCGAAGGGCGCGGCAACGCCCGCGCCCAGGCCGCGAGCTCGCCCGTCCAGTCCGCGTCGTCGAGCAGGATCGGGGCGCCGTGGGCCGCGAAGATCACGGGCATGCGCGCGACGGATGCCGGCCCTTCGCCCGGCTTCACGGCGCGCCCACGACCTTCCAGTTGCCGTCGGCCTCGAGGCGCAGGCGCTTCTTCGAGCGCGCGTCGGCGGCGAGCAGGTCGCGCACGTTGCCCGTCTCGGAGACCCGGCGCGCCGCCTTCCACATCGGATAGCCGCCGCCTCCCGAGGCCCGGTAGGAGTTGACGGCGACGAGAAGACGCTCGCCGTCGCCGATCTCGCGGCCGTCGCGGGAGAGACTCGCGACGCGGCGCCCCTCGGGTCTCGACAGGTCGAGGACGTACTCCGCGCCCTCGAGCGCGTCGCAGTTGCGGGAGAGCTCGCTCGGACGGGCGACGCAGCCCGCCGACCGCTCGAGCGCCGCGCGAATCTGCCGCCCCGTGGCTTCGATGGTGACGAGCCCGTTCTCGTACGGATAGAAGGCCCAGACCTGGCGAAGCGTCAACGGCCCGGCCGGCCAGTCGGTCAGCCGGGCCGGCAGGAGGGACGCGAAGGAGAGGCTCGCCTTCCCTTCGCGGAGCTGCACGGCCTGGAGCCAGTCGAGCAGCGCCGTGTCGCGCCGCCGCGCTCCGGCCGCGGAGACGGGCGCCTCGAGCACCGCGAGCTCTTCGGCGAGGGCGCGCATCGTCGCGTCGTGCTCGGGAGCCACCGCCGCGACGACTTCCGGGTCCGGCGCGAAGCGCTTCGTGGGGATGTTCCGGCCGGCGACCGACGCGACCACCCAGCCGTCGCCGGATTTCTCGAACGCCACGTCGAAGCGCGTCACCGTGTTTCCGAAACGGCCGGGCTGGGAAACCCACGCCCCGCCGAGCTTCCGGGGCGAAATCACGGCATGCTCGTGACCCGACAGGAGCAGGTCGATCCCGGCGACCTTCGTGGCCAGGGCCCAGGCCTGGTTCTCGCCCCCGCGGCGCCGTTCGGCCCCGGTGCGCGGGTCCCGCTCGAAGCTCTCGTGGGCGAGGACGACGACGAGCGCGCACCGCTCGCGCCCGCGCAGGACCGGCACCCAGCGCCGCGCGGCCTCGACGGAGTCGCCGAAACGCAGGCCGCCGAGCAGCGCCGGGCTCTCCCAGTTCGCCACGTGCGGCGTCACGAGGCCCAGGATGCCGATGCGCACGCCGCCGATCTCGCGCACGACGTACGGCGGAAACGCCGGCTCGCCGTCGGGTCCGAGGGTGTTCGCCGAGAGAAACGGGAAGCGGGCCTGCCGCCGCGACTCCTCCAGCCGGGCCCTGCCGAAGTCGAATTCGTGGTTGCCGACGGCCATCGCGTCGTAGCCCACGAGGTTCATCGCGCGGACGATCGGATCGCTCCCGTCGCCGCCGTCCAGGCGCCCCGCGAAGACGAGTGCCTGCGCCGGAGCGCCCTCGATCGTGTCTCCGGAGTCGAGCACGAGCAAGGGCCCGCCCTCCGCCCGCGCCGACCGCACGACCGCCGCCACCCGCGCGAGCCCCTCGCCGAGGTCCGCCGCGGCCAGCTCGTCCTCCGGGTGGACATGGCCGTGGAGATCCGACGTGTGAAGGATCGTCAGGGTGACCGCCGGGAGCCTCGCCGCGGCGAACAGGGCAAAGAGGCCGGCGGCCAGCAGGCGCATCGAGACGAGTCTAGCGTCTAGAATGCCGCCCGATGGCGAAGAAGCCGCGGGAGACCTTCGACGAAAGGAAGAAGCGCGCGGCGGCGGTCCTGCGCCGCCTCGCGAAGGCCTACCCCGAAGCGAAGTGCGCGCTCGACCACCGGACGCCGCTCGAGCTCCTCGTCGCGACGATCCTCTCGGCCCAGTGCACCGACGCCCGCGTCAACATGGTCACGCCGCACCTCTTCGCGAAGTACAAGACCGCGGCCGACTACGCCCGCTCGCCGAGGGGCGTCCTCGAGAAGGAGATCCGATCGACCGGCTTCTTCAACTCCAAGGCGAAGTCGATCCGCGCCGCGGGCGCCGCGATCGCGGCGGAGCACGGGGGCCGCGTGCCCGACACGATGGAAGAGCTCGTGCGCCTTCCGGGCGTCGGACGCAAGACGGCCAACGTCGTCCTCGGCAACGCCTTCGGCAAGGACGAAGGATTCGTCGTCGACACGCACGTCGGGCGTCTCGCGCGACGTCTCGGGTTTACCCGACAGGCAGATCCCGTGAAAGTCGAGGAGGACTTGAACGCGCTCGTGCCGAAGGGGCGGCGGACGATGGGGGCCCACCTGCTGATCGCCCACGGACGGCAGATTTGCGCCGCCCGAAAGCCTCTCTGCGACGAGTGTCCGGTCGATTCCCTGTGCCCGAAAATCGGGGTGTAGAACGCTGGAAGTTCGGCCCCGCTTGACGAAAATCAGTTTTCCGAAGACCCGGCGGAAAACCCTGTCAAAATCCCTGCGGAAAGCCCCAAAAAAAGGCGAAAAGCGCACTTCTCGGACCGGTTTGCACCATCCTTTGTGCGAGTGAGGAAGCCTCTCTCCCTCAGTACTTTAGCGGCGATGCCCATGCGCTTGTGCAGACCGTGCGAGACGCGAAACAGGCGGCAGACTCTTTTCCACACGCGCAAGCGACTCAGATAACGAAACTTAAGCCGGTCTTCAGTCAGTTTCCGGCCTGGTGCTCGCCGTAAAGCGCCTTCAAGGCGGCCACGATCTCGCCGAGGGTCGCTCCGGCCGAAACGGCCTCGATCAACGCCGGCATCACGTTGCGATCCTCGGAGGCGTCGCGACGCACGCGCTCGAGCCCCGCGGCCGTCTTCGGAGCGTTGCGCGCCGCGCGAAACGCCTTCAGGCGCTCGACTTGCTCGGACTCGACGCGCGGATCGACCGTGAGGATCGGCACCGGCGCCTCGTTCGCGTCGCGGTACGCGTTGACGCCGACGACGAGGCGCTTTCCCTCCTCGACCTCGCGCTGCGCCCGGTACGCCGCGTCCTCGATCTCCTTCTGGAAGAACCCCTGCTCGATCGCCGCGACGGCGCCGCCGAGCGCGTCCACCTTCGCGATCAGGGCGCGGGACCGCTCGAGGATCTCCTCGGTCCACGCTTCGACGAGATGGGAGCCGCCGAGCGGGTCGACGACGTCGGCGACGCCGCTTTCGTTGGCGATGACCTGCTGGGTGCGCAGCGCCAGACGGGCCGACTCCTCGGTCGGCAGCGCGAGAGCCTCGTCCCGGGCGTTGGTGTGAAGTGATTGCGTGCCGCCGAGGACGGCCGAGAGGGCCTGAAGCGCCACGCGCACGACGTTGACGTCGGGTTGCTGCGCCGTCAGCGTCGACCCGGCCGTCTGCGTGTGAAAGCGCAGGCGCCAGGACTTCGGGTCCTTCGCGCCGAAGCGGTCCCGGGCGATCTCGGCCCAGAGCGCCCGTGCGGCGCGGAACTTGGCCACCTCTTCGAAGAAGTTCGCGTGGGCGTTGAAGAAGAACGACAGGCGCGGCGCGAATTCGTCGATCGCGAGACCCCGGGCGAGCGCCGCCTCCACGTAGGCGATCGCGTTCGACAGCGTGAAGGCGACTTCCTGGACGGCCGTCGAGCCGGCTTCCCGGATGTGGTACCCGGAGATCGAGATCGTGTTCCAGCGCGGGACTTCCCGGCCGCAGAACGCGAACAGGTCCGTCGTGATCTTCAGGGACTGCCGGGGCGGGAAGATGTACGTGCCGCGCGCGACGTATTCCTTGAGCAGGTCGTTCTGAACCGTTCCGGAGAGCGCGCCCCAGGCGATGCCGCGCTCGCGGGCGACCGCGAGGTAGAGCGCCATGAGGATCGCCGCCGTCGCGTTGATCGTCATGGAGATCGAGACCTGGTCGAGGGGCAGGCCGTCGGTCAGGACCCGCATGTCGTCGAGCGTCGCGATCGCGACGCCGACCTTGCCGACCTCTCCCCGGGCGAGCGGGTCGTCCGAGTCGTAGCCCATCTGCGTGGGCAGGTCGAACGCGACGGAGAGGCCGGTCTGGCCCTGTCCCAGCAGATAGCGGTAGCGGTCGTTGGACTCGCGGGCCGAGCCGAAGCCCGCGTACTGGCGCATGGTCCAGAAGCGCGACCGATAGCCGTCCGCCGAGGCGCCCCGCGTGAACGGAAATTCACCCGGCGCCGGGGTCCCGTAGAACGGCTCGACGGGGATGCCGGAGCTCGTCTCCGCGGGAAGATTCGGGCGTTTCTCCTCGCGGCGGGGCGCTTTCACGCGCGGGATTCTGTCACGGGGACCGGACCGGCGCGGACCGGCGGGGTGCTAAAATTGACGCCGAAAGCCTTCATGACCGAGCACTTCCGCGGAAGACTCGAGGTCTTCGGCCTCGCGGACCTTCTCCAATGGATGGAGTTGAACCGCCGGTCGGGCCGGCTGACCGTCACGCGCGGCCACGACCGCCGCACGCTCGACTGGAAAGAAGGCGAGATCGTCTACGTCTCCGGGTCGCTGCCCCGTCACCGGCTCGGCGTCCACCTGCTGCGCAGCGGCGCGCTTCCTTCGGCGACGCTCTACGAGCTGCTCGCCCGGAACATGACGACGCAGGAGAACCTCACGCGTCTCATCCTCGACATGAACCACGACACGCTCGACGGGTTGTCGCTGCGCGTCGAGGAGCTCGCGCGCAAGCTCCTCTTCGAGATCTTCGAGTGGCGCGAGGCCAACTTCGAGTACGACCCGACCTACCGCGTGCAGCCCATCCTGCGGATCGGCCTGACCCTGCGCGGCCAGGCGCTCGCCTTCCAGGGCGTGAAGCAGCTCGACGACACGCACCGCCTGTCGCGCAAGGAGCGGCGCGAGACCTGGGAAGCGGCCGACGCGTGGGTGCTGCCGTTCCTCCCCGAAGGCATCGAAGAGCACTTCTGGGAGTCGGCGGAGCGCATGGGCGCCACACTCGACCCGCTCGAGGCCCGCGGCCACGCCGCGCGTTTTCGCGAGTTTGCCCGGCGGCTCCGCGAGCGGCTGATCAAGAACTACCTGATGCGGCCCGTGCACTCGGACACGGCGCAGCTCCTGCTCGAGCTTCTGAAGCGCAAGCCTCCGCTCGACCCGGCGGCCATCGTGCCGATCGCGGCGCTCGACCAGTACCTCACGCTCGACCTCCTCATCCTCGCCAACTCCCTGTCCGTCGACCGCGAGAATTCCGTCGGCACGGTCCCCGACGCCCTCGAACGCATCGGGCCGCGGGCGGCGACGGTCCTGATCGACCGGCTCTCCTCCCCTGATTTCCCGGCGCTTCCCGCGAGCGATCCGGCGGCGCGGGCCGTGCGGCGCGCGAGCCTCGCGGCCGCCGTGGCCGCCGGACGGTATGCCGAGCGGTATGGCGTCACCCGCGAGCGCGGTTACACGCTCGGGCTTCTCCACTGCATCGGCTACGCCGACCTCTTCGAGATCGTGCGCGAGATGAACCTTCCGGCCGGTCCGTTCCGCGGGTCCCTCCTCGAGACCTACCGCCCCGCGGTGGGACGCGCCCGCGCCGAGATCTGGGGCCTGCCGCGCGACTTCGAGACCGTCCTGTCCGACGACGGCACCGACCCGAGCGCGTCGGCCGCCGTGGTGCGCCTGGCCCGGTCGGCCGTTCCCGCCTGCGCGATCGGGAGCCTCCCGGTCGAGTCGGGCGAAGATCTCGAGGCCGACGAGCTGACGGCCGAGGTCAACATGCTCTTCGACTACCTGGGCCTCGAGACCGTCGGCATCGCCCGCGAATAACCCTTCCCCGCGTCGGGCCCCTCTTTAGGATTTTCCTAAAATGAGGACACTTCCGGAATTCGGGCGCGCCCGGCCGGCGTTGTCCCGATCGTCTCCGGAGGAGGAGTCCGGCCGGGACCGAGAAAGGACCAAGACTGATGCGATCCGCCAGAACCGCCGCCGCCCTGTTGCTGACCGCCGCGACGGCCTTCGCCCAGCGGCCGCCCGCCCAGTTGCCTCAGTTCTCCGAGAGCGTCGAGGTCCGGGTCCTGAACCTCGACGTCGACGTCACGGACGGGAAGGGCAACCCGGTCACCGATTTGAAGCGCGAGGACTTCACCTTGAAGATCGGCGGCAAGCCCGTCGCGATCGACTACTTCACCCTCGTCAACGACGGCACGATCCACGCGCCCGACATCGCCACCGCACCCGCGGAGCGGGTGCTCGAGGTCTACAAGAAGGGCGAGGAAGCCTACGTGCCGCGCAACTTCCTCGTGTTCGTGGACCTCGGCTACCTGCCGCCGGGCCTGCGCAACTACAGCCTGAACGCCATCCGCGACCTCGCCGGCCGCCTCGGCCCGAACGACGCCATCCGGGTCGTCGTCTTCAACCGCTTGCCGACCGTGCTCGTCGACTGGACCACGAGCAAGGAAGTCGTCCTGACCGCGCTGACGGACATGGAGCGGCAGGGCGTGGGCATGTCGCGCCTCCAGATGCAGACGCAGACGCTCGCCCAGATCGACAGCATCGGGCTCTCGCGCCGCGGCGTCTCCACGCGCCTGCAGCTGGCACGCCAGTACGGCTCCGAGGTCGGCATGGAGATCGAGAACCTGATCCAGAGCATGCAGGCGGAGCTCGTCACGCTGACGCCGCTTTCCGGCAAGAAGGCGTTCCTCTACATCTCCGGCGGTTTCGAATACCAGCCCGGCTGGGTCATGGCTCAGTACGCCGGCGGCAGCCTCACGTCCTCCGGCCTCGTCAACCTGAACGTCCGCGACGTTCCGACGCGCCTGACGGCGATGATCCAGAAGGCCAACGCCGACCAGATAACGTTCTACACGGTGGACGCGACCGGGTTGACGGCGGATGGCACGCCGGCCTCCGAGGGGTCTCCTTCGACGAACGTTCTCGCCATCGAGCAGCGGCCGAACCTGACGTTCCAGGCCCGGCAGGACCGGCAGAACGGCATGCAGCAGATGGCGACCGAGACGGGCGGGGTCGCGCTCATGAACACCAACGACTTCCAGGGCGGCCTTTCCCGCATCTACCAGCAGGTCTCGACCTACTACACGCTCGGCGTGACGCTCTCGAAGCTCGGCCTGACCGGCTACCAGAAGGTCGACGTGACCGTGAACCGCCCGGGCGTGACCGTCCGAGCCCGGAAGGGCTTCGAGCCGCTTTCCGAGGCGCAGCGCGTGCAGACGCGGGCGCTGGCGACGATGGAGACCGACCTCTCCTACAACGCGATCGCGGCGAAGATCGAGATGGGGCCGGCCACGCTCGACAAGAAGTACTACGTCCTGCCGATTACCGTGCTCATCCCCGCCGATTCGCTGACCTTCGTGCCCCAGGGCGACAAGGAGGTCGCCAACGCCGAGTTCTACATCGGCTCGGTGGACGACAAGGGCAACACGAGCGACCTCTCCCGGCAGACGACGAGCTTCTCGATCCCGTCCGGCAAGCCCAAGGCCGGCGCGATGCTCCGCTACACGGCGCAGCTCCAGACGAAGAAGGGAAACTACCGCATCGTCGTGAACGTGCGCGACGCCGCGAGCGGCCGGATGGGAACCGTGCGGTCGAACGTCCACGTCGAGTAGACCGGCCAGAGGGCCGGACGCGGCGCCACCCGGGTCGCCTCGCGCCCGACCACGCGGGCACGCCGAGGACCAGAAGGAAGCGCTCCGAAAACGAGACGGCCCGGCTCTCGCCGGGCCGTCGTCAGGGGCGACTCGAAGCTAGCCGGGCCTCTTCTTCGCCGGAGCCGCCGGTTTGGGGGCGCTCTTCGGCGGCAGCGACCCGTCGGGCATGAGGACGACGAAGTCCTCTTTGCGTTCGATCATCTTCCGCGACGCGCCCTTCGTGTTCATGTCCCACACGGTGATCATGAACGTGTAGTAGCCCGGCTCGAAGGAGGCCAGCGGAATCTCGTTGCCCGCGCTGTAGACGCCGGTCGACGTCGCGACGAGTTCGGCCGGCCCCGTGAACGGCGCGAAGGCGTCCTGGCCGTCGCGCTGGACGTTGATCTTCGTCATGACGCGCGGCTTCGGGTCGGCGGCGGGAGCCGCCGCGGGAGCGCCGGCGGCGGGAGCGCCGGGTGCCGGAGTGGCCGCCGGCGCCGGAGCGGCGTCGGGGGCGGGCGCCGGCAAAGCGGGATTCTCGACGCTGTAGAAGTACCAGAGGCTGTCCGTCTTCATGAACGTGCGGTCGCCCTTGGGGTCGACCTTGATGGGTTTGTCGGTGCCGAACACGAACGGGTCGGTCGGACCAGGCCGCTTGGTCAGAGGCACGAGGCCGCTCGAGAGGATCAGCGGCGACACGGTGAAGTCCGTGGCCTTCGGCTCGAGCTTGAACGCGACCGACGCGGAGGCCACCGGCGGCTGTCCCTCGGCGCCGAAGAGGCCGAAGGTTCCCTTGTAGCTTCCCGGCTGCAGCGTGACCGAGCGGTCGAACACCCTGTCCTTGCGCGTGCCCTCGGTGATCTCGGCAAAGTTCGCGTCCTCCCAGAAGGAGTCGACTTCCTTGCCGGAGTCGTCGGTGATGAGGCCGCCGAACTTCAAAGGCCCGGCCGCCGAGAAGGCCGGCTTGTTCGTCGGAAGGTAGAACTGAAGCGCGAGAAACGGGTCACCGGCGACCGAGTGGAACGTCCCGGACCAGAAGCCGGCGTCGCCCGTCGACTTCCCGGCCACGCCCTCGAGGGCGGACTTGACCGCGGCCGGCAACGGCATCGGAGGCGGCGCGGCGGCCGCTGCCGGAGCTGCGGCGGCGCCGGCCGGCGCGGCCGCGGGCGGCTTGGCGCCGGCTGCCGCCGGCGCCACGGCCGTGGCAT
>DATJXB010000172.1:0-5345 GCA_035500755.1 Thermoanaerobaculia bacterium
GTCGAGGGTCCGCTCGACGGCGTGCTGCACTTCGCGTCGCCGGCGAGCCCGCGGGACTACCTCGAGCTTCCCATCCAGACGCTCAAGGTCGGCTCGCTCGGCACGCACAACGCGCTCGGCGTCGCCAAGGCCAAGAAGGCCCGCTTTCTCCTCGCCTCGACGTCCGAGGTCTACGGCGATCCGCTCGTCCACCCGCAGCCCGAGACCTACTGGGGCAACGTCAACCCGATCGGGCCGCGCGGCGTCTACGACGAGGCCAAGCGCTTCGCCGAGGCCATCACCATGGCGTATCGCCGCTCCCACGGCGTCGACACGCGCATCGTGCGGATCTTCAACACCTACGGCGAGCGGATGCGTCCCCGCGACGGGCGCGTCGTGCCCGCCCTGATCGGCCAGGCTCTCGCCGGCGAGCCGATGACGGTCTTCGGCGACGGCTCCCAGACGCGGTCTTTCTGCTACGTGTCGGACCTCGTCGACGGAATCTACCGTCTCCTCCAGTCCGACGCCGCCGAGCCCATGAACATCGGCAATCCGGCGGAGCTCTCCGTGCTCGAGTTCGCGAAGACGATCCGCGCCCTGACCGGGACGAAGAGCGACATCGTCTTCAAGCCCCTGCCCGTCGACGACCCGAAGGTGCGCCAGCCGGACATCACGAAGGCCCGGCAGGTGCTCGGCTGGGAACCGAAGGTCAGGCTCGAGGAAGGGCTCCGGCGGACGATCGACTACTTCAAGAACCCTTAGGGGGCTTCTCCCTCGCCGTCGCTCCCGATCGCCTCGACGGGGCAGGAGTCCATCGCCTCCTGGCACCGGGCGCTTTCCTCCGACGACTCGGGCTGCCGGAAGACGTAGGAGTAGCCCCGGTCCTCGTTGCGCTGGAAATTCTGGGGCGCGGTCACACGGCAGACGTCGCAGTCGATGCATTGAGCGTCGACGAAGTACTTTCCGGGGACGTTTTCCATCACCCGGTCCTTGAGGTCCGCCATGAGGGCGCCGACCTTAACACGCCGCCCCGGACGCGCCAAATGAGGACCGCATCAAGAAACGCGATCGGCCAGGGGCACGGGTTTAGACTGCCCGTCGTGCTCCGGAGCCTGCTCCTGACGGCCGTGGTCGTCGCGCTCGCCGCCGCCGGGACGCTCGCCTGCCGCCGCGCGCCGCTTCCCGAGGTCGAGCGCGCCGGGCGCGACGCCGCCGCCGGCCGGCGCATCTTCGAGCGCCGCTGCGCTTCCTGCCACAACACCAACGGCGACGGCAAAACGACGGTGGCGGGCCGATTCCCCCACGCCAACCTGACCGAAGGGCCCTGGCGCTCCGACGGCAGCCTCGCGGCAATCGAGCGGCAGGTCCGCTTCGGGCGCGACCCGATGCCGCCGTTCCAGGAGAAGCTCAGCGGCGAGCAGATCCGCCAGGTCGCGACCTACGTCCTCACGCTGTCGCGCGGCAAGACCGTGCCGCCGCCCGGGGGAAGCGCCGCGCCGTGAGCCGACGGATCCCGCTCTTTCCCCTCCCCGACGTGGTCCTCCTTCCGGGCACGCTCCTGCCCCTGCACGTCTTCGAGCCCCGCTACCGCGCGATGGTCGCCGACGCACTGGCCGGCGAGAAGACGATCGGGATGACGATGCTCGTCCCCGGGGCCGACGCCGCGGCCACGGCCCCGCCGATTCACCCCGTCGGGACGGCCGGCGAGATCGTGGAGTCGGAGACGCTGCCGGACGGCCGGTACAACATCCTCCTCGAGGCGCGCTTCCGATTCCGCGTCATCGACGAAGACCGCCCGGATCCCTACCGGGTCGCGCGCGTCGAGGAGCTCCCGACGACGTCGTTCCGCGAGCCGGGCGAGCAGGAGCGCCTGGTCTCTTCGGCCAACGACCTCTTCCGCGACGTCGCCCGCGCGCTCGACCTGCCGCCGTTGCCGTCCGAGGCCCTCTCCCCCGAACGGCTCGCCTCGGAGATCGCGCTGCGCCTGCGGTACGCGCCGCCCGAGCTCCAGGAGCTTCTCGAGACCGACTCGCTGCCGGAGCGCTTCGAGGTCCTGCGCGCGCGCATGCTCGAATGGAAGAGTCGGCTGCTGTTTCTCGCGCCGTTTCGTCCCCGCCAGCTCGACCCGCGGCGCAACTGACGCGAAGCGGCGTCAGCGGCCCGGCCGATTCGGCCGCGCCTCCAGGAACGCCGGCGTCCAGTCGACCACTCGCCATCCGTCCGGCGTCTTCCGCAGGCGCGCCACGTGCCGGACCGTCGCGACGCCGGCGCCGCCGACGCCGGTCGTGTACCCGGGCGGGTCGTAGAAAACGAACTGCTTGACGGTCACGAGAACGGCGCCGTCGGGCGCCGCCTCGCGCGACTCGACCTCCTGGCGCGATCCCCGCAGCGCTTCCATCGGCGCCCGGACGACGCCGCGGAGAATGCGCGACTCGGCGGCGCCCCTGGCCGCATCGCCGCTCGTCCAGGCGACGGCCGCCGGCGTGTCCTCGAGCGCCCAGGCGCGGGCGAAGGCGTGAAACGCGCGCACCGGAGCGTCGAGCACGAAGTACCAGTAGGCCCCGGAGGCGGCGCCGGCGAGGAGAAGGACGAGAAGGAGTCTTTTCACGACCTCCTCCGCGCGAGGATCAGGGTGTCGAGGCGTTCAGGGCGCGTTCGTGCGCCCAGCTGCGGATCTGCTTGATCTGCTCTTCCATCGTCACGGCCAGCGGAACGGTCGCGGCGATCATGCGGTAGAGGTCGTCCTCGGAGATCTGACGGCTCTCGGCGTACGCGTCGACGACGGCGGAGACCACGGCCTGCTCGATCTCGGCGCCGTTCCAGCCGTTGGTCGCCTTGGCGAGGAAGACCAGGTCGAACCGGGCCACGTCGCACTTGTTCTTCTTCAGGTGGATCGCGAAGATCTGCTTGCGCTCCTCCTCGGTCGGCAGGTCGACGAAGAAGACCTGGTCGAAGCGGCCCTTGCGGATGATCTCGGCCGGCAGGAGGTGAATCCGGTTGGCGGTCGCCGCCACGAACACCAGGGCGCTCTTCTCCTGCATCCAGGTCAGGAACCCCGAGAAGATGCGCGACATCGAGGCGTCGCCGCCTTCGCGATAGCCCCCGACGCCCATCTCGATCTCGTCGATCCACAAAACGGCCGGCGAAACCGCCTCGACCGAGCGCAGCGCGCGGAGGAACGTCATTTCGGGGTTGTCGGTCCCGAAGACCGCGTTCATGTCGAGGCGGAAGAGCGGCAGATTCCAGAGAGTCGAGATCGTCTTGACGCACAGGCTCTTGCCGCAGCCCGAGATGCCCATCAGCAGGATGCCCTTCGGGATCGGGATCCCCGCGTCGAGCGCGTCCTTCGAGAAGAGGGACTGGCGTTTCTGGAGCCAGGTCTTCAGCACGGCATACCCGCCGATGTCTTCGAGCGAAAAGCGCGGAGGGACGAACTCGAGCACGCCCTCCTTGCGGGACATCTGCTCCTTCTCGCCCAGGATCTCGAGAAACGCGGCCTCGTCGAACGACTTCCGCGTGGCGAAGACCTTGGATACGACGTGGCCGATCTCGTCGGCGGTCAGTCCACGCATCGCCAGCTGCAGCCGGCGCATGTCGGGCTCGGGAATCGTGAGGTTGAGCCGCTTGCGGAGGTGGCCGTCGAGGATCCTGCCGATCTCGTTGTCTTCGGGCAGCTCGTACTCGACGACATAAATCTCCTTCTTCGCCTCCTCGGGAATCGCCAGCCGCGGCGACACGATGAGGACGTGACGTCCCCGGTCCTTGAGGCCGCGGTAGACGTCGCGCAGTCGCCGCACCGTCTCGGGGCGCCCGGCGGTCGGGAAGTCCTTCAGAAGGTAGAAGCCTTTTCCGTTCGCGGCGAGGATCGCCTCCAGCGCCTTGATCGGGTCGCGCGTGTCGGGGACCGGGTTGCCGTCCACCACGAGGCCGTCCACGACCGACCACACGCCGTACGGACACGGCGCGCCGTAGAACGTCTTGGCGAGGTGCTGCGCGAGCCGCTCGACGCGCGGCTCCTCCCACGACAGGACGTAAACGATCGGGTGCCCGCCGAGGAGCGCCTTGCGGATCTTCTCCATCGCCCGGCTCGGAGCGGCGGGGGGCGCAGCGGCGGCGGTCGGGGCGGTGGTGCTCATCCGTTCGATTGTAACGCGCCTTCGGAGGCGGGGCGGTTACAATGCCGGGCAATGGCCAATCCAGAGCACTGGAAGCTGCTCGGCACGCCGGGCTGGAACGAGTGGCGCGTCCACAACGCCAACGTCACGCCGGATCTGACCGGCGCCGACCTGGCCGGCATGGATCTGTCGGGCAAAGACCTCAAGCGCGCGGATCTGACGCGCGCGGACCTTTCGCGCGCCGCGCTCGCCGGGGCGGACTTCACGCGCGCGACGCTGCGCCACTCGAAGTGGGAAGGCGCCTCGGCCGCGGGAGCGATCTTCGAGCACTGCGACCTCGACTTCCTCGACTTTTCGAAGGTGTTCTTCGCCGGCGCGCGCTTCCGGTCGGCGTCGCTCCAGAGTTGCGCGCTCGGCGGCGCGGACTTCGCCGGAGCCGACCTGTCGTTCACGCGCCTGGAAGGGGCGGACCTCTCGAACGCCAACCTCGCCGGCGCGATCCTGAAGGACGTCAACTTCCGCGGCGTCAAGCTGGCCGGCGCGTCGTTCGACGGCGCCGACCTCTCCCGGGCGATCTTCGAGAACATCGGCGCGCAGCGCGTGGCTTTTCCGAACGCCAACTTCTCCGGCGCGAACCTCAAGTCGGCCGACCTGACCGGGGCGGACCTGCGCCGCGCGAAATTCACGGGCGCGATTCTTCGCCAGGCCGCCCTGTCGGCGGCCGACTGCGAACGCGCCGAGTTCACCGAGGCCGACCTGGAGCTCGCCACGGCGGTCGAGACCAACTTCACCGCCGCCGCCTTCGACCGCACGAAGCTTCGCAAGACCGACCTGCGCCGCGCGATCTTCCTCGACGCGGGCGGCTCCGACGTCAGCTTCGCGGAGGCCAGGCTCACCGAGGTGGACCTGCGCTCGGCCCGCTTCGAGAAGGCCAATTTCCAGGGGGCGGATCTCTCGAAGGCGATCCTGCGGCGCGCGAACCTGAAGCCCTACAGCTTCGTGGGCGCGACCTTTTCGGGCGCCGACCTCGCCGAGGCGCAGGCCGAGGGCGTCAACTTCTCCCGCGCCGACCTTTCGCTCGGCAGCTTTCGCCAGGCCAACCTGAAGCGGGCGGACTTTTCGGGCTGCCGCGGCTTCGACGCGGACCTGTCGGGGTCGCTCCTGATCGGCGCCAATTTCGAGGGGGCCACCCTCCACGAGGCCGACCTCCGCTTCGCGCGCGCCATGGGGGCGAACTTCACGGGCGCCGAC
>DATJXB010000173.1:0-19035 GCA_035500755.1 Thermoanaerobaculia bacterium
AACACGAAGTCCTCGTCGGTCAGCTCGGCGAAGGGCTTGAACCGGGCGTCGCCCGCGCAGGAGACCACGGCGTCGACCGGGCCGGTCCGGCGGAACAGCGCGCGGATCGACTCCGCGTCGGTCAGGTCGGCCGTGAGGGGAGACTTCCGGCGGCTGGCGCGCAGCACGTCGTGATCGCGCTCGAGCGCGCGCGCCACCGCCGCGCCGATCGTCCCGCTCGCCCCGACCACGAGAATGCGCAGGCCCATGGAAGGCTCCCTCCGTTTGGGGAGACTACAACGGCGGCGTCAACGACACTCCGACGGTGGGTCCGTTGCCGGAGGGCCCGGCGAGATCCACGCGCGAGTTTCCCGGACTCGCGACGGACTACTGGAAGCGCGCGCCGGGTCAGGTGTTCGAGGCCCTGGCGTCGGGGTTCGAGCGCCTCGGCAAGACCGGGCTTCTCCGCGTGTCCCACCCGCGGACGGCGGCCGCCCAGTTCGCCGACCTCGTCGCCGGCGAGCCTCTCGACGGCGGCGTTCTCGCCGGCACGATGCCGCCCGCCAAGCGCGTCGTCAAGGGCGCTCGCGAGGGCGTGCGGACGTTCCTGGCCAGGTACGCGCGCGGCTGAGCCACTTTGTCATCGCGGGCGGCGCGAGGAGCCGCTCTTCGTCGCGTTGCGCCACGCCGTGACGCGCTGACACACGGCGCGGCCCGTCATTCCGCATGCTAACGTTCGCGCCCATGCGAATTCGCGCTGCGATCCTCGCCCTCCTTCTCATCGCCGCCTCGCTCGAGACGAACCCCGCCGCCGCCCAATCCGCGAGCGCGGGCTACGACAAGCCGCCGCAGTACGTCCTCGACGTCCTGCACGCGCCGCCGCCGCCGAATCCCTACGTCAGCCCGACGAGCGACCGGATCCTCCTCGTCTCGTGGGTCTGGTATCCGCCCATCGCGCAGGTGGCCGAGCCGTTCCTGAAGCTCGCGGGCGTGCGCGTCGAGCCTCGGACGCGGCGCAAGCACGACACGCCCGGCGGCTACGGGATCGCGCCCTGCGCGCAGACGGTCGCGCTCGTGGACGTCGCGACGAGCCGCGAGACGCCGGTGAAGCTGCCGGCGGACGGCTGCGTGGACGGTCTGGCGTGGGCCGCCGACGGGCGGCGGTTCGCGTTCCGCAACACGTCCCAGGAGGCCGTGGAGCTCTGGGTCGGCGACGCGTCGACCGGCGCGATCCGGCGCCTCGGCGGCGCCGCCGTGCGGCTGAACCCGATGCTCGGGAGCTCGCACCAGTGGATGCCCGATCAGAAGGCGCTCCTCGTGAAGCTCGTGCCCTCGAACGCCGGCGCGGCTCCCGCGGGATCGGCCGCCTCGATCGGCCCCGGCATCCAGGAGACGACCGGCCAGAGCGGCGAGAGCAGCACGTACGAGACGCGCGACACGCTGCAGAACAAGCACGACGAGGATCTCTTCGACTACTACGCGTCGAGCCAGCTCGCCCTCGTCGACGCGGACTCGGGCGCCGTCACGCCGCTCGGCGCCCCGGCGATCGTGACCGGTGTGGAGCCTTCGCCGGACGGGCAATACCTGCTGGTGGACACGATCCACAAGCCGTACTCGTACGTGACCACGTACCCGAACTTCCCGCACGACGTCGAGGTCTGGGACCGCGCCGGCAGGAAGGTCAAGACAGTCGCCTCGCTGCCGCTCTCCGATCGCGTCCCGATCGCGGGCGTGCCGACGGGCCCGCGCGACTTCGACTGGCGCCCGACCGAGCCGGCGACGCTCGTCTGGGCCGAGGCGCTCGACGGCGGCGACTGGAACGTCGAGGTCCCCGCGCGGGACAAGGTCCTGATGCAGGCCGCGCCGTTTGCGGCGGAGCCCGCCGAGATCGCGCGCCTCGCGCAGCGCTTCGCCGGTGTGGACTGGAGCGAGAAGCGCGGGACGGCGCTGCTTTCCGAGTACGACGAGAACAAGCACTGGCGAAAGACGTTCCTCCTCGACGCTGACCATCCGGCGGCCAGGCTTCCCGTCGTCTGGGACCTGTCGAGCGACGAGCGCTACAAGGATCCCGGCCAGCCCGTCTATCGGACGCTGCCGAACGGGCGGCGGGTCGTGCGGCTCGACGGCAACGCGATCTTCCTCGAAGGCACCGGCGCGTCGGTCGAGGGCGACCGGCCGTTTCTCGACCGCTTCGACCTCCCGTCGCGGCAGAGCGTCCGGCTGTTCCGGAGCGACAGGACCGCGCTCGAGTACTACCTGCGGCTCCTCGACGCCCGCGGCCGCACCTTCCTGACGTGGCGCGAGTCGCCGACCGACGTGCCGAACGCGATGCTCCGCACGCTCGGCAAGCGCCTCTCCTCGCCCAGGCCCGGCGAGCCGGACTACGCGTCCACGGCGCGCGCCGTGACGCACATCCCGGATCCGACCCCGGCGGTGCGCTCGGTCAGGCAGCGGATGATCAAGTACAAGCGCCGGGACGGAGTCGAGCTCTCGTTCACGCTCCTGACGCCGCCGGGCTACAAGGAAGGCACGCGCCTGCCGGCGATCCTCTACGCCTACCCGCTCGACTACGCGAGCGCCTCGACCGCCGGCCAGATCAGCGGCTCCGAGCGCGAGTTCATGCGCCTCTACGACTACCGGCTGCTGCTGCTGTCCGGATACGCCATCCTCGACAACGCCGCGTTTCCGATCGTCGGCGATCCGAAGACGGCGTACGACACGTACCTCGAGCAGCTCGTCGACGACGCGCAGGCGGCCGTGGACGCCGCCGTCGCCACGGGCGTGGTCGACCGCGACCGGATCGGCGTCACCGGCCACAGCCACGGCGCGCTGATGACGGCGAACCTGATCGCCCACTGCGACCTCTTCCGCGCCGGCGTCTCGACGAGCGGCTCCTACAACAAGACGCTCACGCCGTTCGGGTTCCAGAACGAGCGGCGCTCGGTGTGGAAGGGGCAGAGCGTGTACCTGCAGGTCTCGCCCTTCTTCTTCGCCGACAAGATCAAGCTGCCGCTGTTGATCGTGCACGGTGCCGACGACGCGAACCCGGGCACGACGCCGCTCCAGTCCGTCAAGCTCTACGAGGCGATCCGCGGCAACGGCGGCACGGCGCGCCTGGTGATGCTGCCGCACGAGCCGCACTGGTACGCGGCCATGGAGTCCAACGAGCAGCTCGCCTACGAGGAGCTGCGCTGGTTCGACAAGTACGTCAAGAACGCCGCGCCGCGGGACAAGACCGCCGAGGCGAAGACGGGAGCGGCTCCGAAGAATTAGCCCCGAGGGGGCGCGAGCCGCTCCGCGATCAGCCGGTCCGCGCGGTCGAAGTCGACCCGATCCACGCTCGTCGCCGTGCTCGTCAGCTCGTCGAGGATCGCCTCCTGGATCGCGCCCCGGCGCTGCGCGTCGGCGTACGGGATCGTGTGGAACATCACCATCGAGTAGCGGGGGATGAAGCGGCCAGGGTGCCGCTCCTCGAGGCGGAACGCGAGGTCCTTCTTCAGCTGAAACTTGGGCTCTCGCACGGTCGAGCGCATCTCGACGTAGTTCTCGAGCGCCATGTCCGCGATCGCGGCGGTGTTCGGACGCCGGCGCCGCTCGAAGTCGGCGAAGACGTCGCTCCACGGCCGATCGGCATCCTCGAGGCAGCGGTCGAACGCGCTGCAATCCTCGAACGCCGCGTTCATGCCCTGCCCGTGGAAGGGGACGATCGCGTGCGCCGCGTCGCCGAGGACCAGCGCGTGGTCCTCGAAGAACCACGGCGCGCAGCGGATCGTCTCGAGGTGGCCGGTCGGGTTCGCGAAGAAGTCCTCGGTCAGGCGCGGCAGGAGCGGGATCGCGTCGGCGAACCGGCGCGCAAAGAGCGCGCGGACCGCGTCGGGGGTCGTCAGCGCTTCGAAGCTCTCGGCGCCGCGCTGCGGCAGAAACAGGGTGACCGTGAAGCTGCCGTCGGTGTTCGGGAGCGCGATCAGCATGTACTCGCCGCGCGGCCAGATGTGGAGCGCGTTTTTCTCCATGCGGAATCCGCCGGCCTCCGTCGGGGGAATCGAGAGCTCCTTGTAGCCGTGGCCGAGCGGTTCCTCGTCGAGTCGTCCGCCGGTCCGGGCGAGGATCGCGGCGCGCACGGCCGAGGCGCTCCCGTCGGTGCCGATGAGGACGTCGTAGGACGCTCCCTGCGGCAGGACCTGGCGCCGGGCGAAGTCGACACCCGTGACCGTTTCGCCGAACCGGATCGCGACGCGGCCCGTCGCCTCGGCGGCGTCGAGGAGCAGCGCGTTCAACCCGGAGCGCGAGACCGAGGAGATGACCTCGTGGGGCTTGTTGCCGTAGGGGATCAGCTTCAGCCGCCCGTCTTCGTCGTGGAGCATCCGCCCGGCCATGGGGATGAGCTGGGATCGGACGCGCTCCATGACGCCGACCTCCTCGAGCGCCGCGATGCCGCGATTGGCGAGCGCGAGGTTGATCGAACGCCCGCCGCCGGCTCCTGTCTTTCGCGGGTCGAGACGGCGCTCGAGGAGCGTCACGCGGTGCCCGCGGCGGGCGAGGAAGACCGCGAGCAGCGATCCCGCGAGCCCGGCGCCGACGAGGGTGATTTCGGGCGTCGTTCGCGGCGCCTTCACCGCGCCCCCCTCGCCCCAACCCTCTCCCCCCGGCGGGAAGAGAGGGGGTGCTTTTCGGTGTGCCGCCTCACGGTCTCGAAGAAGAGCAATTCGTCGGCGTCACGAGAGCGGAGCCAGGGACCGGGACTCCGCCGCGCTCGCGGCGTCCGCCGAGCCGCGGCGCGCGAGGAACGCGTGCAGCTGGCCGACGACCGCGGCGCCCTCGCCGATGGCGGCGCCCACGCGCTTGACGGAGCCGCAGCGCACGTCGCCCACCGCGAAGATGCCCTCGATCCCGGTCTCGAGCGGCAGGGGCGCGTGGTCGCCGGCGCCGACGTCGGCGCCGGTGCGGATGAAGCCCTTCTCGTCGAGCGGGATGCCGCAGCCGGCGAGCCAGTTCGCCACCGGATCGGCGCCGATGAAGAGGAAGAGGTGGCCGGTCGCGAGCTCGTTCTCGGCGCCGGTGCGTCGGTTGCGGCACCGGACGCCGTTCAGACCCTGGTCGGGCGCGCCGAGAAGCTCGAGGACTTCCGTGTCGCAGTGGACCTCGATGTTCGGGGAAGCCGCGATCCGGTCGATGAGGTAGCGCGACATCGTGCTCGCGAGGCCGGGTCCGCGCACCAGCAGGCGCACGTGCCGGGCGTGGCTCGCGAGGAAGACGGCGGCCTGTCCGGCCGAGTTACCGCCGCCGACCAGCGCGACCTCCTCGTCGCGGCAGAGGCGCGCCTCGACAGGCGAGGCCCAATACGAGACGCCGCGGCCTTCGAACGGCGCGAGGTTCGGGATCTCCGGACGGCGATAGCGCGCGCCCGTAGCGACCACGACGGCGCGGGCCCGGACGCGCCGGCCGTCCCCGAGCTCGAGGACGTGCACCGGGTCGGGACCCGACGTTTCCGACGCACAGTCCAGCCGCGCGACCTCGGTCGACAGGCTGAACTCGGCGCCGAACTTCATCGCCTGCGTGAACGCGCGCGCCATGAGCGCCTGTCCGGAGACCCCCGTGGGGAAGCCGAGATAGTTCTCGATGCGCGCGCTCGCGCCGGCCTGCCCTCCGAACGCGAACCGTTCGAGGACCAGGACCGAGAGTCCCTCGGAGGCGCCGTACACCGCGGTCGCCAGTCCGGCCGGACCCGCCCCGACGATCGCGACGTCATACGGCTCGGCGCGGAAACTCGTCGCCACCAGTCCGACGGCGCGCGCCAGCTCCTGCTTCGTCGGATTCCGGAGCACGGTGCCGTCCGTCAGGATCGCGATCGGGAGCTCTCCCGGGTCCGCCGCGAAACGGGAGAGGAGCGCCGTCGCGTCGGGATCCGTCTCGGGGTCGACCACGCGGAAGGGAATCGAGTTGCGCTCGAGAAAGCCCGACAGCCGCGTCACGTCGGGCGACTTGACGGATCCGACGAGGATCGGTCCCCCGAAGCCGATTTCGATCAACGCGACGCGGCGCAGGATGAGCGCCCGCAGGATGCGCTCGCCGAGCTCGGCCTCGGCGATGAGCAGCGCGCGGAGCGCCTCGGGCTGGACGACGATCGCCTCGACGTCGCCGATCGCCTGGGCGTCGATCGAACTCAGATCCAGTCTTCCGGTGAGCTGTCCGAGGTCGGCCATGACCTCGCCGGGAACGACCTCGGACATTTCTTCGAGCGGGGCGCCGAGCAGCTGGGCGAACGCCGCGACCGGCAGCACCTGCCCGAGAGCGTCGCGGGGCACGATCGCGACGCGGCCAGACAGGATCACGTAGGTCCCGGGAGTCGCCTCGCCCGCGTGGAGCAGGAAGTCGCCGGCCGCGAAGCGCCGGACTTCGCCGAAGGGTCGCACGCGGTCGATCTCGGCGGGGGAGAGGACCGGGAACATCTGGTTGAACCGCGACGCCAGCGCCGCGTTGGACGTGCCGGGCGCCGCCGGGGCCGCGCTCTCCGGCGATTCGTGCTCGCGACGCTCGTCCTCGGCCATTCGGGTCTCCGTTTTGGACCCTATCATGCGCAACGACGCGCAAAGCGCGTCGAGACGGCCGCTACAGCGCGCTCTTCAGGATCTCGACGAACCGGTAGACCTCGTCGTACCGGTTGTAGAGAGGGACCGGTGCGACGCGGATGACGTCGGGCTCGCGCCAGTCGCACGTGACGCCCGAGGCCTCGAGCTTCTCGAAGACGGTCTTCCCCGGGACGTTCGTCTTCACGCGCATCGAGAGCTGACAGCCCCGCCGGTCTGGATCCGACGGCGTCAGGATCTCGACCGCGTCGCCGACCTCGGTGCGGAGCAGCCACTCGAGATACCCGGTCAGACGCACGGACTTCTCGCGGAGCGGCTCCATGGCCCGCGCTTCCATGAAGACCTCGAGCGACGCGCGGATCGCGGCGAGCGAGAGGATCGGCGGGTTCGAGAGCTGCCAGCCCTCGGCGCCGGGAATCGGCCGGAATCCCGCCTCCATCCGGAAGCGCGAGGCTT
This sequence comes from Thermoanaerobaculia bacterium, assembly GCA_035500755.1. Taxonomy (GTDB): domain Bacteria; phylum Acidobacteriota; class Thermoanaerobaculia; order UBA5066; family Gp7-AA6; genus DAHUXD01. The sequence goes on from DATJXB010000173.1 coordinate 7,023, forward strand.
TGTCGTGGCCCCACCAGCCCGCGAGACGCGGAAAATCGGTGCGCGCGCCGTGCCGCTCGTGGACGAAGCAGCCGCCCACGGAGCCCGGGCCCGAGTTCAGGTACTTGTACGTGCACCAGACGGCGAAGTCGACGTTCCAGTCGTGGAGGCGCAGGACGAGGTTTCCCACCGCATGCGCGAGGTCGAAGCCGACGGCGCATCCCTTCGCCTGCGCCAGCCGCGTGATCGCCCCGATGTCGAAGGCCAGTCCCGAGTAGTACTGGACGCCCGGCAGGAGGACCAGCGCGATCGCCTCGCCGTCGCGCTCGAGGAACTGCGGGACGTCCGCGGGCCGCACCCGCACGAGCGCCTCGGCCGGGTCGAAGCCGTGGAAAGCGGCCTGCGACTCGAGCGCGTAGTCGTCCGACGGGAACGCGCGGTCCTCGAGGAGGATGCGGTGCCGCTCGCGGGTCGGCCGGTAGAAGCTCGCCATCATCAGATGGAGGTTGACGGTGAGCGAGTTCATCGTCACGACCTCCCCGGGCGAGGCGCCGAGGAGCCGAGCCATCGGGACCGCGAGGAGCTCGTGGTACGGCATCCACGGGTTCGGGTCCGAGAAGTGCGCCTTGACGGCCTGCCGGCCCCACTTCGTCAGCTCTTCCTGGACGTAGGAGGGTGTGCGTTTGGGAAGCAGCCCCAGCGAGTTGCCGGCGAAATAGATCTCTTCCCGGCCGTGGGCGCGCGTCGGAATCTCGAATTCGTCGCGAAACCGCGCGAGCGGATCGCGATGATCCAGGTCGAGCGCGTAGTCGCGCCCGGTCCGGTACGGCGCGTCCTCGATCATTCAGCCGCCGTACCGCGCGGCCGAGGCGCCGAGCCACTCGAGCGCCGTGCCGTGGAGGAGCCGCGCCCGGGTCGCCTCCGGAAATCCGCACGCGTCGATCAGCGCGCCCGGCCGCTCTTCGCCGAGCGGGAAGGGATAGTCGCTGCCGAGCGCGATCCGGTCGGCGCCCATCAGGTCGACCAGGAAGCGCAGCGTGAGCGGGTCGTGCACGAGCGAGTCGAGGGTGATCCGCTTCAGGTAATCCCGCGGCGAAGCGTCGTTGTCGACGGCGCACAGGTCCGGCCGCACGTCGAAACCGTGGGCGATGCGCCCGAGCGTGGCGGGAAAAGAACCGCCGCCGTGAGCGAAGGCGATCCGCAGCGCCGGCAGCCTCTCGAGCACGCCGCCGAAGATGAGCGAGCAGATCGCGAGCGAAGTTTCCGCGGGCATTCCGACGAGCCAGGGGAGCCAATAGCGCGTCATCCGCTCGCGGCCGACCATCTCCCAGGGGTGCACGAAAACGGCGGCGGAGAGCGACGCGGCCGCCTCGAAGACGGGAAAGAGCTCCGGGCTGTCGAGATTGGCGCCGTTGACGTTCGAGCCGATCTGGACTCCCGAAAGACCGAGCCGCCGCACGCAGCGCTCGAGCTCGCGGATCGCGAGGTCGGGGCTCTGCATCGGGATCGTGCCGAGACCGGCGAAGCGCTTCGGATGCGCCGCCACGACCCCGGCCACGTGGTCGTTCAGGAACCTCGAGAGATCCAGGGCCGCGGCCGGCTCCGCCCAGTAGCTGAACATGACCGGCACCGTCGAGAGGACCTGCACGTCGACGCCGGCGGCGTCGCATTCGGACAGCCGCGTCGCGACGTCCCAGCTGTTGCTGTCGATCTCGCGGAAGGACTTGCCGTCGACGACCATGCGCGCGCGGCCGGGCGCGTGGTGGTCGAGGCGGACGAACCGCTCGCCCCCCGGCGCCTTCCGCAAGTCCGGCAGTTTCTCCGGAAGGATGTGGGTGTGGACGTCGATCTTCAGCAAGTCAGGCGCCGGGCGCAGGGGGCTTGGGCATGACCGTGCCGCAGTTCCTGCAGGTGCGCTTCTTCTCGTCGGCGAAGAACCGGTCGAAGATCGGCGGGAAGTCCTTCTCGACGTTCTTCAACGTGAAGAACTCCTCGTAGAGGAGCGACGTGCAGTTGTCGCAATACCACTGGAGCCCGTCCTTTTCGTGCGGGAGGCGCCGCCGCTCGATGACGAGACCGACCGAGTTCGGCATCCGCTGGGGCGAGTGGGGCACGCGCCCGGGCAGGAGGAAGACCTCGCCGGCGCGGATCGGGACGTCGACGACCTTGCCGCCCTGGATCGTCTTCAGGACCATCTCGCCTTCGAGCTGGTGAAAGAACTCGGGCCCCTCGTCGATGTGGTAGTCCTTGCGGCTGTTCGGCCCGCCGACGACCATGACGATGAACTCGTCGTTCTCGAACACCATCTTGTTGCCGACCGGCGGCTTCAGAAGGCTCCGATGCTCGTCGATCCACTTCTGGAAGTTCAGCGCCTTCGATTCCATCGCGTCCTCGTGGGTAGTATATGTGGCGTGGGTTCACCGCCGCGGAAACCGGAGGTCGTGTCGTCGCGCGCGCCGCGGCCGCTCGGCCTCTACCCGCACGCGCGCCGCGTCGGGAACCTGCTCTTTCTCTCCGGGATCGGTCCGCGGCACCGCGTGACCGAGCAGATTCCCGAAGGCATCGAGGCGCAGACGCGCGCGTGCGTCGAGAACGTGAAGGCGATCCTCGAGGACGCCGGCAGCTCGCTCGAGAAGGTGGTCGACGTCACGGTCTTCCTGACGGAGATCGACCGCGATTTCGCGGCGTTCAACCGCGTCTACGGCGAGTACTTTGCCGCGATCCGGCCGACTCGGACGACAGTCGGCGTCGTCGCGCTGCCAGTCCCGATCTCCATCGAGCTGAAGGTCATCGCCGAATACTGATCGACCCGGGACCGACCCGGGAGGGGTCAACGCTGAAAAGCTGAATTCAGGAATTCAGCGTTGACCCCGCTCTGGGAGTCCCCGCTCTGGGAGCGCTCCGAATCGCTGGGGGCTTTACGGCGCCTCGAAGCGGAAGCCCATGCGGCTCCGGACGTCGGGCGGAAGCTTCGGCAGCGCCGACCGCGGGATGTAGAAGCTCGCCAGGGCCGAGAGATCCGTGAACACGCGGTGGCGTTCGGCCGCGCGCTCCAGGTACTCCGCGCCCGAGGAACCGCCGGTGCCGATGCGCGTGCCGATCATCCGCATCGCCATCTGGGCGTGGCGCTGGCGCCAGGTCGTGAAGTTGCGCTCGACGTCGGCGAGGATCGCGAGAAGACGGAACGGGGCGTGCAGGATGGGCTCGTCCCGATAGAGGTTGATCAGGAGGGCCGCCTGGAGCGCGCGGCGGGAGAAGTGGCGTCCCGGTCCGGCCTCGGCTTCCGACGTCTCGGGCGCGAAGAGGTCCGCGAACCGGGCCGCAGTCGCCTCGACGCCGGCGAGCTGCTTCTTCTTCTCGTCCTCGGTCAGGGTCGGGTTGGTGCGGATCGCGCCCCGATCGGCGGCGAGCATCGTCTCGACGGCGTGCCGGTACTCGCGCCAGAAGTCGAAGTCTCCGAAGTGGAGGAAGGGCGTGCGGGCGAGCCAGCCCTCGACGAGATCGAAGAGCGACGGCTCGCGCTCCGAGGCTTCGGCCCGCGCGACGTCCGTTTCGCGAAACCGCGACGTGTAGGCGGCGTCCTGGAGCTGGAGCCGGTCGCCGCGCCGCATCCCGAGCTTGTTCTCGAGCAACCGGAACTGGACGCTCTGGAAGCCCGAGGCGGGGAAGAGATAGTCGCGGAAGTCGAGGAAGTCGAGGGGCGTCATGGTCTCGAGGACGTCCACCTGCTGGATCAGCAGCCGCTGGATCTCGACGATGCGGTCCAGACGCAGAATCGCCTGGCCGAGCGCGTCTTCGGGGATCGAGGGCGCCCGGAAGGCCGCGAGCACCGCGTCGAGCTCCCAGAGGATCTGCTTGAACCAGAGCTCGTAGGCCTGGTGAACGATGATGAAGAGCATCTCGTCGTGCGCCGGCCGGCCGTGGAGGGCGCTCTCCATCCGCTGGGAGGAGAGCAGCCGGTCGAGCTGGAGGTAGTCGGCGTAGTAGAGAGGGCCGTCCGGCTTTTCGTCTTTCATGCTGTTTCGCTTCGTACCATAAGATTCTCGACCGTGAAACGCATCCTCAACTTCATCGACGGCCAGTTCCGGCCGCCCGCCTCGGGCCGGTACCTGCCCAACGTCGAGCCGGCGACCGGGCGGGTCATCGCGGAGATCGCGGACGGCGGCCCCGAGGACGTGGACGCGGCCGTCGCCGCCGCGTCGCGCGCGTTCGAGGGCTGGCGCCGGACGCCGGCCGAGGAGCGTTCCCGGCTCCTGCTCCGGGTCGCGGACCTCATCGAGGCGAACTTCGACGAGCTCGCCAGGCTCGAATCCGAGGACAGCGGGAAGCCGATCGCGCTCGCGCGCCGGATGGACGTGCCGCGCGCCATCCTGAACTTCCGCTTCTTCGCCACCGCGATCCTGCACGCCGAGACGTCCGCCCACATGACGGACGACCGCGCGCTCAACTACACGCTCCGGCAGCCGCTCGGCGTGGCCGGACTGATCTCGCCGTGGAACCTGCCGCTGTATCTGCTGACCTGGAAGATCGCGCCGGCCATCGCCGCGGGGAATACCTCTGTCGCGAAACCGTCGGAGCTGACGCCGATGACGGCCGACCGGCTGGCGGCGTTGATCGCGGAAGCCGGCATCCCGCCCGGCGTCGTCAACGTCGTGCACGGCCCCGGCGCGAGCGCCGGCCGCGCGCTGACGGCGCACCCGAAGGTTCCGCTGATCTCGTTCACCGGCGGGACGAAGACGGGCGCGGACGTGATGACGCACGCGGGGCCGCTCTTCAAGAAGGTATCGCTCGAGCTCGGCGGCAAGAATCCGAACGTCGTCTTCGCGGACGCCGACCTCGAGCAGGCCGTCCCGACGTCGATCCAGTCGAGCTTCTCCAACCAGGGGGAGATCTGCCTCTGCGGGTCGCGCCTGTTCGTCGAGAGGCCGATCTACGACGAGTTCCTCGACCGTTTCCTCGCGGCGACGCGGAGGCTCCGGATCGGCGATCCCCTCGATCCGGCGACGGAGGTCGGCGCGCTCGTGAGCGACGCGCACCGGAGCAAAGTCGAAGGCTACGTCGCGCTCGCGCAGGAGGAAGGCGGCAGGATCCTGACCGGCGGGAAGCGCCCGGCGAACCTCCCCGAGCGCGTCCGCGGCGGCTGGTTTCTCGAGCCGACGGTGATCGCCGGGCTCGACTGCAGCAAGCGCTGCCTGCAGGAGGAGATCTTCGGACCGGTCGTCACCATCACGCCCTTCGACTCGCCCGAGGAGGCGATCGCGTACGCCAACTCGACGCGCTACGGCCTCTCGGCGAGCGTCTGGACGCGGGACCTCCAGAAGGCCCATCGCGTCGCCGCCGCGCTCGAGAGCGGCACGGTCTGGGTCAACACCTGGCTCCTGCGCGACCTGCGCGTGCCCTTCGGTGGCATGAAAGAGAGCGGCGTCGGGCGCGAGGGCGGGTTCGACTCGCTCGCCTTCTTCACCGAGGCGAAGAACGTCTGCGTGAAGCTGTAGCCGGAGTCGGAACCTCTCCCGGGACACTTGTCCCGGCCCCAGGCCTCTTCATCGCCTCAACCGGGACGGAGTTCCCATTGTCGGCGGCCGCCGGCGAGACCATCGTGGGGATGAAAGGAGAAGATCATGCTTTCCCACGATTACTCGTACGAGGAAATCCTCCAGACGTCGATCAAGGTGGCCTGGACGGAGCGCGAGGTCCTCGAGGGCCGGGACTTCGACTACTCGAAGCGGTTCCTGCCGAACCGCCTCTCGGAGACCGACGGGATCCGCTGTCTCGACGGGCACGAGAAGCTGAAGCTCAACCAGATCATGGGCAACGCGTACTGCCACCTCTTCGCCTACGTCGAGGAATACATCATTCCGCAGGCGCTCGAGGCCGCGCAGCGGGACATCTGGGGCGATGAGGCGCGCCTCCGCACCCTGCTCCTCTTCGCCGAGGACGAGTCGAAGCACCAGGCGCTGTTCCAGCGCTCGACCGAGCTCTTCGAGCGGGGGTTCGGCGTCCGGTGCGGCCTGATCCCCGCCCGCGAGGAGGTCGCCCGTGTCGTCCTCAGCAAGTCGCGCCTCTGCAGCTACCTCCTGACCAGCATGATCGAGTGGATGACGCAGATGCACTACGTCGAGCACGTGAAGGATCGCCGCGAGCTCGACGGCCTCTTCCGCGACCTCGTCCGGTACCACTGGATGGACGAGGCGCAGCACGCGAAGATCGACTCGCTCCTGATCGACGAGATCGTGCGTGAGGTGAGCGCGGACGATCGCGAAAAGGCGGTCGACGAGCTGCTCGAGCTCGGCGGCGCCGTCGACGGGCTCCTGTCCCAGCAGGCCGACCTGGACCTCGCGAGCCTCGAGGTGGCGATCGGACGGACGCTGTCGGACGCGGACAAGGACGAGATCAAGCGGCACACGCAGCGCGCGTACCGCTGGACGTTCCTCGTCTCCGGCCTGGAGCATCCGGAGTTCGTCCAGATCGTGGGCGAGCTGACCGAGCGGGGGACCGGGAAGCTCGAGGCCGTCGCGCGGGCGCTCTCGGCCTGAGCCGGGGCTACGGCCGGAAGCCCCGGTCTCGCGCGAAGACGATCGCCTGGGCCCGGGTCCAGACCCCGAGCTTGTCGAACAGGTTCGAGACGTGGTTGCGGACGGTCTTCTCGCTGATCCGGAGGCGCTCGCCGATGTCGGCGTTGGCGAGCCCCTCCGTGATCAGGGCGAGGATCTCGCGCTCGCGGGTGGTGAGCCGGGCGAAGGCGGAGTTCGCGCCGTCGGCCGGCCGGCCGGCCTCGAGACCCATGAAGTCGAGGACGGCCTCCTGGAAGCGGCTCCACGCCGGCTCGTCCGCGAGAAGGATGTGGTTGCGCGAGTCGAGCTCGACGAACTGCGCTCCGGGGATTCCCGTCGCCGCCCGGCGTCCCTCCCGGACGGGGCAGACCTCGTCGTCGCGCGTGTGGATGACGAGCGTGGGCGCCTGGACGGCTCCCAGCAGGTCGGTGACGTCGATCGTGGAGCGGGCCTCGAGCAGCCGCGCCGCCATTTCTCCCGTACTCGTCCGTCGGCAGAGCTCGTTGAACCAGCCGATCTGCGCCTCACCGGCGCGCGGGACGAAGCGCGACGTGAAGACCTGGCGGAAGACCGGGTTCTCCTTGCCCCAGCCGATGCGCATCAGCTCGAGCATGGCGCGGTACTCGCGCATGCTCTTCGAATCTTCCCGCCGCGCCCATCCGCGGACGTAGCCGCCGTAGAGAATCATCTTCGAGACGCGCTCCGGGTGCCGGGCGGCGTAGGCGACGCAGATCGCCGCGCCCGACGAGATGCCGAGCAGGGCGAACGGCTCCTCCAGCCGCGCGGCGTCCACGACGGCCTCGAGGTCGCCGACCCAGCGCTCGAACGACAGCTCGTCGACCTCGCGGTCCGTCAGGCCGCAGCCGCGATCATCCCAGCGCAGGAACCGGAAATGGTCGCCGAGGAAGCGGATCCAATGTCCCCAGACCGGGCTCTCCAGCTCGTACTGGAGGTGGCTCATCCAGTTCGACGCCTTGACGAGGACCGGGCCCTTCCCGAGCTCGGCCCAGGCGAGCTGCACGCCGTCCTCCGTGCTCAGATAGCGGACCTTCTGACGTGGTCTGGTGTCCATCGCTCGCGACTCGACCGGGATTGTAGTCACACGGGACCGGCCGGCGCGCCGCGTCGGCGGCGCCAGGCGCTAGACTGGGTCCGTCATGGTGATACGGCCCGAGGTCTTCCGACGCCTCTGCCGCGCGCGCCGCGCGTTGACGGAGATTCCGGAGGAGACGCCGTCGGTCGCCGAGGTCGCCCGGGAGGCGCGGATCTCGCTCTTTCACTTCATCCGCCAATTCGACGCCGTCTTCGGGTCGACGCCGCACCAGCTCCGGATCGAGGCCCGGCTCGACCGGGCCAAGCGGCTTCTGGCGGCGGGGGAGCTCTCGGTCACCGACGTCTGCATGGAGGTCGGCTTCTCGAGCCTCGGCAGCTTCAGCGAGCTCTTCACGCGCCGCATCGGCCAATCGCCCTCGGCGTTCCGGCGCAAGGCGCGGGCGATGGTCTCGGTGCCGGGCCGCCTTCCGGCCGAGCTCTTCCCCGGTTGCCTGGCCCTCATGAGCCGCCTGCCGCCGTCGGCGTTTCGCAGTTTTCGAGAAGCCTAGGCGGCGGCGCTCGGGCAGGCTCCGGCGCGGAGGAACACGATGCAGATCAAGCTCACGAGCGTGATGGTCAACGACCAGGCGGAGGCGCAGAAGTTCTACACGGAAGTCCTGGGGTTCCGGACGAAGATGGACTTTCCGGTCGGCGAGTACCGCTGGATCACGGTGATCTCGCCCGAGGGGCACGATGACGTGCAGCTCGCGCTGGAACCGAACGCCAATCCGGCCGCGCGGACCTTCCAGGAGGCGATGTTCGCGCAGGGCATTCCGATCGCCTCGTTCGAGGTGCGCGACATCGCGGCGGAATTCGCACGCCTGAAGAAGCGCGGCGTCGCCTTCACGCAGGACCCGATGGCCGCGGGGCCGGTGAAGATCGCGATCTTCGCCGACGGCTGCGGCAACCTGATCCAGCTCTACCAGCCCGTCTGAGCCGCCGTGGCGAAGGGCTCGGCTTCGAGGCTGACGAGAAGCGCGCGAATTCTTCTGTCGCCGCCCCGCTCGGCCGCCGCCCGGCGGCGGGCGGAGGAGGGCGAGAGCGCGCGCACGATCGTCATCGCCCTGCTCGCCAACCTCGCCATCGGCGCCGCCAAGCTGCTCGCCGGGATCGTGTCCCATTCCGGCGCGCTGATCGCGGAAGCCGCGCACTCGGGCGCCGACTGCGTCAACGAGCTCTTCCTCGCGATCGGCCTCTACCGCGCCGCCCAGCCGCCCGACGCGGAACATCCGCTCGGGCACGCGCGCGAGCGGTTTCTCTGGGCCTTCATGGCCGCGATCGCGTCGTTCCTGATCGGGGGCTGCGTGTCGATCGTTCTCGCGATCGCGAGGCTGCGGTCGCCGCACGCGGTCGAAGACGCGTCGTGGGCCTGGATCGTCCTCGCCGTGTCCTTCGTGGCCGACGGGTCTTCGTGGCTCCAGGCGCTGCGGCAGGCCAGGCACCAGGCGAAGGACTACGGCCTGACGGTGCGGCGCTATCTCGCGCGGGCGAGCGACCCGGTGGTGCGCGCGGTGCTCGTCGAAGACAGCGCCGCGCTGATCGGCCTGATTCTGGCTGCCGCCGGCCTCGGCGCGAGCCAGTGGACCGGCCGCGGCTACCCCGATTCGATCGCGTCGCTCCTCATCGGCGTGCTCCTCGCGGTGACGGCGTTCGCGCTGGCGCGCCCGTTCGCCGACTTCCTGGTGGGGCGCTCGATTCCCGCGGGTCACCTCGACCGCATCCAGGCGATTCTCGAGCAGGATCCCGCGGTGGAAGAAGTGCTGGCGCTGCGCGCGATGTATTCGGGGCCCGAGGAAGCCGTCGTCGTGGCGAAGGTCCGTCCCTCGCGGAACCTCGACATCGAACGCCTGGGCCGCGCGATGGACGACCTCGACCGCCGCATTCGCGACGCGCTCCCTTACGTCGCGGACGTGTTCGTCGACGTGACGGGGCGCCCCGGAACCGGTCAGTCCTGAACGGCGGGTTCCGCGCCCGCGGCCGGCGCGAACGCTTCGCAGGCGAGGACGGGCTGGGGCGGGTAGCGCTTGAAGATCGGGCAGCGGATGAAGGTCGAGCGCTCCGTGTGGATGTACTGCGGTGGCGCGGCGCAGCGGTGGCAGAGGCTCGTCTTGAAGGGTCTCCGGTCAACGTCGTCCTCGCCGCCGGAGGTCGTCACTATGGCACCGGTGTCGTCTCGAGCCGTCCGAGCTTCGCCTGCGCGCTCTCGCGAATCTCCTGCCGCGTCTGGTCCGACACGGACTTGTCGGCGTCGAGGAGCTTCAGCGCCTTTTCGGCCGCCGCCCGCGCCTGGTCGCGCTGGCCGTCCGCGAGGTAGGCGTCGCCCACGCTGTCCCAGGCGTTGGCGGACTCGGGATGGTCCTCGACGTTGATCTTCAGGATGGCGACGGCGCCCTTCGCGTCGTCCTGGTTGAGCGCGGCATAGCCGAGGAAGTTGACGAACTCGGCCTCGAGGACCGGCGACGTCGGGTCCTTTTTCCGCTCGGCGTCGAGCGTGTCGGCGACGCGCCCGAACCCGCCCGGCTCGTCGGTCATCCGCAGAAGGCGCAGCCGCGGCGCGTCGCGACGCGCGCGGTTGTCGGTCGAGGCGGGCCTGCCCCTGCCGGCGAGCGTGGCCTCGTACCACGCGACGATCTGGCCGGGCAGCTCGGGGTGCGGCTGGAACAGGTCGGCGCCGTGGCCGCCGGTCTTGTACTCGACGAAGCGATTGACGGGGTTGTTCGAGGACGCTTCGATCCAGGCGACGATCTCCACGACACCGTCGTCGTCGTCCGCGGCGGCGAGAAAGAGCGGCGGCGAGGTTTTCGTCTTCAGGAACCGACGGCCGGCGGCGTTGGTGTTTCCCGAGAGAAGGACGAGCGACTTGACCTCCGGATGACGCCGCGAGAGCTGGATCGACTGGTTGACGCCGCAGCTGGCGCCGCCGGCGCCGAAGACGCCCTGGACACCCTTCTGGTGACGCAGATACGCGTAGGCTGCGTCGACGTCGCCCGGCCAGACGTCGTCGACGATTCGGGTGCGCTCCAGGCCGGTCAGGTCGAGGTGACGCTGGCCGCCGCTCTCCCCGTAGCCGCGGTAGTCGAGCGTCAGGACGTGGAAGCCCGCTCGCGCGAGGCTTTCCGCAAGGCCCTTCCAGACGGACCGGTCGCGGTTGCACTGGTGGAGGAGGAGAATCCCCGGTCCCGGCGCGTCGCCGGCGTAGTACGTGACGGCGAGCTTCGTCCCGTCGGGCGCCGAGACCGTGGCGGGCGTTCCGGTGACGGGCGAGCCGGCGGCGGCCCGGGCGCCGGCGGCGAGAAGGACCAGGACGGCGACGAAGGAACGGCGCATGGCGGCCTCCTGGCGAGGAGCTACGGCGGCAAGGCGCGAAGGTTTGACGGCTGGGCCGCTACTTTGCCGCCGGTTTCGCGTTGCGCGGGTCGTCGGCCGGGTTGACGTACTTGAACTCGACGGGTCCCTGCCCGTAGAGGACGATGTCCGCGCCCTGCTTCCCCGTGTACGCGTAGTGGTTCATCGCCGCCGGCATCAGCGCGTACCCGCCGAGGTGGAGCGTCTTGTTGCCCTTCGCCGTCTTCGAGAGCCTGTCGCCCATGCCGAACGTCATGGTGCCGGCGGTGACGACGACGTTCTCGTCGGTCGGATGCGAGTGCGCGGCGATCGCGTAGTTGGGCGGCATCTTGATGCGCACGGCGTACGCGCCGTTGCCCATCGGGTTGCCCGAGAGGACCGCGAGCTGCGCGCCCGGCGGGAGCATCGGCGGCGCCGGTCCCCACTGGGCGTCGGCGACGCCGCTGACGACCGGGGCGGCTGACTGCGCGAGCGCGGCTGTGGCCCCGACGGAGACGAGCAGGACGAGACTCCAGGTCGAGAGCGTTTTCATCGCGTGCTCCTTGCCCTGAGGGCTTTGCCGGGGACTCTATCCGAACCCGTGCGGTAGAGTCGGCGCCGGTCACGCATGTACGCAGCGTCGGTTCTCCTGCTTCTCGGCGTCTTCCCGCTCGCCTCCATCGCCATCGAGAAGCTGGCGCTCGGAAGCCCGGCGCCGCTTCTTGCGCTCGCGGGCAAGTGGTGGGCGTTCTGGGCGGCGGGCCTGCGCCTGTTCCTCGCGGGGCTGCGGCAGGCGACGAACCCGCGCTTCACGTCGGAGAAGATCTTCGGGTTCAAGACGGACGAGCCGCTGGCCGCCTTCCGGGAGCTCGGCTTCGCGAATCTTTCGATGGGAACGCTGGGATTGGCGAGCCTCTGGGCGCCGTCCTGGCGGACGCCGGCGGCGCTCGTCGGCGGGCTCTACTATCTGCTCGCGGGCGTCGGCCACGTGCTCCGCGGCGAGCGCAACTCCACGGAGAACCTCGCGCTCTGGTCCGATCTCGCGGTCGCGGCGATCCTGCTCG
>DATJXB010000174.1:0-2660 GCA_035500755.1 Thermoanaerobaculia bacterium
GCGCCCAGGCGACGTCGTCGGGGTCGAGCGGGGCGCGGCGGACGGCGGCGACCCAGCGGGTCAGCAGCAGCCACGGGGTCGCCCGCGGCAGCGGCCGTTTCCGGCCCCCCTCCTCAGGAAACGACGACATCGCGAGCGCCGCGCCGCGCGGCCGCCGGCGTCCCGGGAGGCGAGGGCGCTTTGCCGGGGACCGCGCGCCTCCCCGCATCGACGAGCCTCGCGACGCTGTCCTTGCCGAAGCGCAGCTGGTCGTGCAGGTGGCTGTAGTGAAAGCGGCCCGCCCGGCCGAGCGTCTCGAGGTTCTCGATCGGCGACAGCGCCGCCAGGATCGTCCCGACGTCGCTCGCGTAGCCCATGGCGTACACCGGGTAGGCATTGGGCAGTCCGTGATGACGCCACTCGAGGATGTCGGACGGGTTGACGAGACGCAGCTCCCGCAGCTCCTCGACGACCCGCGCCGCGAGCGCCTCGTCGGAGAGCGTCTCGAGCGCGTCGCCCGGGAAGCACGGCACCTCGACGAGGATCGACGTCTCGCCGGCCGGCGCCATGGCCGCCGACCGGTTGCGCGGCTCGCACAATCGGCTGATGCAGAACGCGGGGTCCGGGACGTAGATGGAGGCGTACCGCGAGAGGCTCGGCGTCGCGAGGCGCAGGAAGAGGAGGCGCACATGGCGGAAGCGCAGGCGCCGCGCCGCCGCCTGCGCCGACTCGGGCACCGCGTCGCCGAGCAGCCGGACCAGGCGCGTCAGCGGCAGCGTCGACACGACGCGCTCGGGCTCCTCCACGTCGCGGCCGTCGGCGCAGCGGACCCGGCGGACGACGCCGTCGGCGACTTCGAGCGCGACGACCTCCGATCCGGTGCGGAGCGCCTCCGGCGGCAGAGTCTCGACGAGCGCCTCGACGATGCGGCCGTAGCCGCCGCGGGGATACAGGAAGCTGCCGTCCACGTGCTCGACCTTCTTCGCGGGCACGACGAGCTCGTGGATCAACGAGCGCAGCGTCATCCCCTGGAGGCGCCGGGTCGCCACGTCCGGCGAGAGCTGGTCCGCCGGCATGCCCCAGAGCTTGGCGGAGTAGTTGAGCAGGATCCGGCGCGCGAGCGTCTCGCCGAACCGCCCGACCGCCAGATCCTCGAAGCTCGACGCCGAGCGCCGGCGCCGGGCGCCCGACCGGAGCAGGTCCCATCCGATGCGGACCGCGTCGCGGAGGCCGTAGGCGAAGACGGAGTTGAGCGGCGTCGGCGGAAAGTCGATGTAGCGGCCCCGGTCCCGGATCGCGCTCGGCGCGTCCACGCGCTCGAGCTCGCCGCCGAGCAGCGCGACGAGGTCGCGCGTGATCTCCGGATCCCGATCGTGGTACCGGTGGGCGCCGCAGTCGTAGAGGTGGTCGCCGCAGCGCAGCGTCCGGCACAGGCCCCCGAGCGCCGAGGACGCCTCGAGAAGGACGAACGGGAGCCCGGCCCGCCGGGCGTAAAAGGCGACGCCCAGGCCCGCCGGCCCGCCTCCGAGGATCGTGAGGGGGTTCGCCGGCCTGTTCGGCGCACGCTCCCGGCGCGCGCCCTCCTGACGAGGCACCGAAGGTCCGGACATTGAGTCGTTTCAAGCGGATTGTAGACGACGAAACGGGGGCGGCGAGCCTGGTCGCGGCGGAACCCGGGAGGCGGGCCGACGTATCAAGGGGTGACCGGGACGGCCGCGGCGGCCGCCCCCCAGAGGAGGCAGCCGATGGAGACGTTCCTGCGCGAGATCCGCCACGGGTTCCGGGCCCTCGCGAAATCGCCGGGGTTCGCGGCCGTGGCCATCCTGACCCTCGCGCTCGGCATCGGCTCTTCCACCGCCATCTTCTCGGTCGTCGACGCGGTCCTCCTTCGCGCCCTGCCCTATCCGCAGCCGGAGCGGATCGTCCGCGTGTGGGAGCAGTCGCCGAACGGCCGGCGCATGAACTTCGCCGACCCGAACTTCGACGACTTCCACGAGCAGAACGGCACGCTCTCGGGCCTGGCGGCCTACTCCGAGCGCCCGGCGTCGGTGGCCGGCGGGCACGAGCCCGTCCGCGTCGACGTCGCGGCCGTCTCCGCCGATTTTTTCAAGGTGCTCGGCGTCGAGCCGGTCCGTGGCCGCGGCTTCGCGGCCGACGAGCGGCGCCTCCACGGCACGCGCGCGGCGATCGTGAGCCACGCGTACTGGCAGCGGTACCTGGGCGGCTCGGCGGATCTCTCCCGCGTCCCGCTCCGTCTCGACGGCGAGACGTACGCGGTCGTCGGCGTCATGGCGCCCGGATTCGACTTCCCCGCGGGCGTCGCGGCCTGGATTCCCCGCGAGCTCGACGAGAAGCTTCCCAGCCGGACGGCGCACAACTGGCAGGCGGTGGCCCGCCTCCGCGACGGCGTCGGGATCGACCGCGCGCGCGCGAACCTGAGCACGATCGCGCGCGGGATCAAGGACCAGTACGGCAAGGACGCCGACCTCGTCGGCGCCGCCGTCGTCCCGCTCTCCGACGCGCTGGTGGGCGACGTCCGCACGGCCCTGCTGACGCTGCTCGGCGCGGTCGGCCTCCTGCTCCTCGTCGCGTGCGCGAACGTCGCCGGCCTGATGCTGGCGCGCGCGTCGGCCCGCCGCCGGGAGCTCGCGGTCCGCCTCGCCCTCGGCGCCGGCCGCGGC
>DATJXB010000175.1:0-5627 GCA_035500755.1 Thermoanaerobaculia bacterium
CCCAAGCGTCTCGCCCTCCACCAGCTCCAGCACCAGGGCCTCGACCCCGCCCGACTCCTCCACCCCGTAGATCTGCGCGATGTTCGGATGCGTCAGCGACGCCAGCACCTGCGCCTCGCGCCGGAACCGCGCCAGACGCTCCACGTCGGAAGCAAACGCTTCGGGCAGCACCTTCACCGCCACGTCACGCCCAAGCTTCCCGTCCCGCGCCCGATACACCTCCCCCATCCCGCCCGCCCCGAGAGGCGCGACGATCTCGTAAGGGCCGAGGTGCGTTCCGCTCGACAGGGTCACGGCGAAATCGCCCCCCTCACTCTCGCCCTCTTCTCCCGCACGCGGGAGGCGGCTCCCTCGGAAACCCCCTCGCCCCCCGAAGGGGGGAGAGGTTTGGGGTGAGGGGGGCGTCGATTTGAACGAGATTCTGGCGTCAGCAAGGCGGACGCATTCTCTCGCGAAACGAAGATGGACCGAAGCCGGACTACGCGGCCGAGACCGCCTCCCAGCGCGCGCCGTAGCAGCCGGTCAGGAGCTCGGGGCTGTGGATCGGGCGCAGGCTCTCTTCCTGCGCCGCGCCCGCTCGGATGACGAGCACGTCGCGGATGCGGCTGGTCAGAAGCCGGTTGCCGAACTCCAGGTGGAGGCCGCAGGCGGCGACGATGTCGTTCTTGATGACGCTGCCGCCCCACGTGCAGCCCGCGATCGAGAGCGTCACGGGAGAGAGATTCTGCCGGTCGAACCAGCCGCCGCGCACGCGGTAGGTCGAGCCGGCGAGCACCTGGATCGAGTAGACGGAGTTCTCGGTCGTGACCACGACGTAGTCGCCGCAGCCGAGCTCGCCCTTGCGCGCCGGCCGCGACGCGCCGACCTGCTCGAGAATCGCGTTGACCGTTCGGAAGCGTCCCGTCACGATCGCCCCCCGGTCTCCATTTTCCCTCAAGATCGATCGCCGGATCTGTGCCAGGTCGTCACGGTGCGAGCCGTCACTTCGAGAGCACGGCGGTCCAGTTGGCGACGAGGCCGACGCGGCCCTTCCCGGCGCCTTCGGGAAGCGTCGCCAGAAGGAACCGGTTGCCGTGGCGGTCGATGGTGACGGCCGAAAAGGTGACGAGCGGGAAAAGCGCCTTCGGCTCGCCGACCTCGAGCCCGGCGCCGCTCGCCTTGAGATCCGCGGACATCGCCTGTCCCGTCTTCAGGTCTCCGTACAGGACCTCGAGGCCCTTCCCGGAGAAGCCTCCGCCCCCCGTTCCGTCCGTCGAGATCTGCCACTTGTTCCCCGGGCCGGGGAACGGCGCGACGTAGATCTCGGCCCGCCCCGATTCCGTCGAGACGTAGGAAATCCACTTGCCGTCCGGCGAAAAACCGGCGGTGAGGTAGTCCGCGTCCGACTGCAGGAGCGCGTACGGCTTCGCGTCGCCTTCGACCGGGACGACCCAGATCGCGTGCTTCGTGTTCGCCGCGTCGGCCGCGACCTGCGCCAGCAGCACGCGTCCATCGGGCGAAAAGTCGGACGGGAGGCAGTACCTGTTGTCGCCCCGGAAGAGCACCTTTTCCTCGCCGCCGGTCACCGGCTTGATGATGATCGACGTGCCCCGGCCGTCGAGCTTCGCGTAGGCGATCCGGTCTCCCTCGGGCGACCAGATGGGCGAGTCCGTCGGGACGCCGGACGTCCAGCGCGTGCGGGCGCCGCGCGAGTCGACGATCCAGACGTTCGGGATCCCCGTCGCCGGATCCGCGATCCCGGCGACGATCCGCTTTCCGTCCATGGAGACGCTGAGGCTCGTGAACTCGCCCGGATCTCCGAGCGGCTCTCCGATCGGCTTGCCGCTCCGATCGAACCAGCGCAGCACCGTCTTCGCCCCGCCGACGCCGGTTCCGTAAATCAGGAAGCCGTCGTCCGAGACGCCGAAGTTCGCGCGGAAGTAGCCCGGGTCGAAGGCGATCCCCTCGACGACGGGCGCCGGATCGCCCGAGAGACGGCGGCTTCCGGGGTCGAAGCGCTGCGCGACGAGGATGCCGTCGCGCACGTAGAGGAGCCGCCCCGAGGCGTACGCGACGTTGGAGCGAACCGACAGCAGGAGCGTCCGCTCCTTCGAGCCGAGGTCGCCGACGTAGATCGCGTTGGTCTCGCTCTTGGCGCCCTCGCCGTGCGCGCCCGCCATGTAGAGGAAGTGCCGTCCGTCCGGCAGGAAGGTGACCCAGCGATGCGTCGTCTCGCCGTGGGCCGCGTCGAGCGCGGTGACCGGCGTCGGCTTTCCCCCGGAGGCCGGGACGCGGAAGATGGCGTTGGTCGGATCGGGGGCGAACAGGATGACGCCGTCCCGGTTCCATCCGCCGCTGCGGCCGTTGCCGGCCTCGCAGATCTCGAGCGGCGGCCCGGCGGCCGCGTCCATTCGCTTCAGCTTCCCGTCGGCGAAGAAGGCCACCGAGCGGCTGTCGGGCGACCAGAACGGAAACGTGCCGCCTTCGGCGATCTTGCGGGGCGTCGATTCGCCGAGCGCGAGGAGCCACAGGATTGGCTGTCCGGGAACGGTGCGCGTCGAAAAGGTCGCGTAGCGGCCGTCGGGGGACAACGACAGCGAGCCGCATCCTTCGTCGCCGAGCTGGAAGTCCGTCTTCTCTGGAGGAAGCAGGTACGAGCGGACGAGCGGTCGGACGGCGGGCGAGCGCCGGACGTAACCGACGGCGGCGAGGCCGGCCGCCAGCAGCGCGAGCGCGGCCACGATCCAGGCCAGCTTCTCGCGATTCTTGCGCCGGGCGACCAGCGGGGCGGGCAGGCCCGCCTGCGAACCGCCCTCCGCGATCCACTGCAGCTGCAGCTTCACGTCGTGCGCCGTCTGGAACCGGTCCTCCGGGTCCTTCGCCAGGCACGTCTTCACGACCCGGTTCAGCGCCGGCGGCGTCATCGGCGAAATCTCCGAGATCGACGTCGGGTCGTCGCGCAGGATGGACCCGATCAGCGACGCCTGGCTCGACCCCGTGAACGCCTTCTTGCCCGTCGCCATCTCGTAGAGCAAGGCCCCGAACGCGAAGAGGTCCGAGCGCGCGTCGGCTTCCTTGCCTTCCAATTGCTCCGGCGACATGTACTGAAACGTCCCCAGCACCGTCCCCCGCTCGGTCAGCGGACGGCTCGCCTGCATCTCCGTCACGAGGCGCGAGTCGCTCGTCGACTTCACCGCGCCCGCCTGGAACTTCGCCAGCCCGAAGTCGAGAAGCTTCACTCCCGACCTGGTGATCATCACGTTGCCGGGCTTCAGGTCCCGATGGACGATGCCCTGCCGGTGCGCCTTGTCGAGTGCGTCGGCCATCTCGATGCCATAGCGCAGCAGCTGCTCGGAAGGCAGAGGACCTCGCGCGAGCCGATCCGCCAGCGACTCGCCCTCGAGATACTCCATGACGAGGTACTCGGTCTCGCCCTCGCGGTTGACGTCGTAGAGCGCGCAGATGTGCGGGTGCGTGATCTGCGAGATCGTCTTCGCCTCGCGCTCGAAGCGCTGGCGCATCTCCTCCGAAGACGACAGATGCGGCGGCAGCACTTTGATGGCGACCGTGCGCTCCAGGCGCGTGTCGCGCGCTTTGTACACTTCGCCCATGCCGCCGGCCCCGAGCGCCGACAGGATCTCGTAGGGACCGAGCTTCGTTCCGGTCGGGATCGTCATGGCTTGGCTCCGGCGCTTCCCGCGCGCAGCTCGGCAAACCAGTTCAGCGTCACCGTCATCCGATCGTCCGATGCGTCGCCGGCGATTTCGTAGACGAGGAAGTGCTTGCCGTCCGGCGCGACGTTGAAGTCGTGAGGCACGCTGCGGCCCGAGGCGGCGGTCCGCTGGAAGACGAGGACGGGCGCGCCGACGCGCACGTCGGGGTTCGCCGTCACCGCGGCCTCGTAGATCGCCGGGCCCTTCGAGAAGTACAGGTGGCCGTCCGCGGACCACCGGGGGGAGCGACCGCCGTTGGTGGACACCTGCCAGACGCCCTCGGACGGCGGAAAGCGGCGCAGATAGATCTCGGCCTCGCTGGCGTCGGTCCAGGCCTCATAGGCGATGAACCGGCCATCCGGAGACGGCACCGCCTGGATCGAGTAGTAGGCCTGCGGGAGGAGCGCCGCAGGCTTCTCGTTGGCGTCCTTGAGCGACCGGGACCAGAGATGCCATCCCTGCTGATCCACCGACACGTAGAGCAGGTGGCCGTCGGCGAACTCCACCCCGGCGCGGCCCGGCCCGATCTGTTCCGCGCGGCCGGAGCCGTCCGCGACGACCCGTTTCAAAACGCTGTCCGAGCGTCGGACGGCATCGAAGCTTCCGTAGAGGACGCTGCGGCCGTCCGGAGACCACGACGGAGCCGAGGCGTCGCCGTCGTTGGTCAGGCGGCTGCGGGTTCCGCGGTCCACGTCGTACTCCCAGATGTCGGTCTTCTCGCCGGTCAGCTCCGAGACGGCGACCCGCTTGCCGTCCGGCGAGATCACGGCGGTGCGCTCCCGCTGCGCCGGCTCGCCGAGGCGTGACACCGCCTTGCCGTCCCGGTCGGTCCAGACGAGATTCACGGGAAGCTCCCGGCGCGGCGGCAGCACGACGAGCGTGCCATCCGCGGCGACGCTCGGATCGCGCATTCCCGTCGAAACGAGGAACGGCTCTCCCGTCGCCTTGAGCTCCGCCAGAGAGAACGGCATCGCCCACACGCCCGCATTGACCGGGCTGCGCTCGAACACGAGGTGTCCCGTCGGGGAATAGACCGCGTCCTCGACGGCCTGACCCGCGAGCTCCAGCACGTAACGGGGTTTCCCGCCGGACCAGACCGCGATCGTGTTGTTGCCCCGGCCCTCGCCCGATCGGTGGACGACGAAGACGAACCCCTTGCCGCCAGGGAGGGCGCTCACGGCGTGGAAGTGGAGCTCGTCTTTCGGATCGGGCTTCAGGATCGGGACCGGATCGCCGCCCTGCGACGACACCTGGAAGATCGCCGTGTTGCCATCGCTGAAGACGATCCGTCCGTCCGGCAGCCAGGCGCCGCCGGCGTCTTCGTCCCAGAGGGCGCCCGCGATCTGGCAGATGACCGACGGCGTGCCCCCTTCGGCGCTCACCTTCCAGAGCTTGCCCTTCGCGCCGTACGCGATCGTGCCCGAGTCCGGCGACCAGAACGGACGGATCGCGTCGTCGGCTCCGGGGATCTCGCGAGGCTCGAGGCGGTCGAGATCGCGGACGAGCAGGCGCCCGCGCGAGGAAATCGCCACCCGTCGTCCGTCGGGAGAGATGGCGGCCGTCGACACCCGAGGCACGGCGATCTCGAAGCGGACCGGACGCGTCGCCGCGCGGCCCGGTGCGGGCGCGAAGCGTCCGGCCAGGGCGCCGACCAACAACGCTCCGACGACGCCGGCGGCCCACGGCCACGTCGGCCTCGGCCCGCGCACGGCGGCCGCCGCTTCGGCGGGTGCGGCCGTGCCGCTGCCGCTCGACGCGAGGTCCTCGAGGGCGATCCGGGCGTCGCCGATGTCGCGGAGGCGGTGCCGGACATCGCGATCGAGGCACCGCCGCAGCATGCCGCGCACCGCGGGCGGCGTGTTCGGCGGCAGCCGGGAGAAGTCGACCTCCGCGCGGAGCACCCCGGCGAGAACGTCGGAGACGGTCTCGCCCTCG
>DATJXB010000176.1:0-5137 GCA_035500755.1 Thermoanaerobaculia bacterium
CTCGGGGTCCGGCGTGAGGAAGCGCCGGGCCTCCGCCGCGGCCGAGACGCCGCGTGCGAGAAGCAGCGCCGCGAGCGTCGGCGAGACACCGATCTCGCCGGCGAGCCGGGCCGCGCGCGCCGGGTCGGGTGCGTCGAGGAGCCACTCGGGGACCATCGAACCGATTTTGCCCGGGCTATCGGACAGACGGCGTCCGGGCGGGGCGTCTGCCCTGGGCGCGGGCGGCGCCGCGTTCACGAAGCGCCGACGGTCTCGAATCGCCCGAGCGCCCGGAAACGGCGATAGCGCCGCTCGCGCCGCTCTTCGGGAGTCAGGTCGGCGACCTCCGACAGGTGCCGCTCCACGGCCTCCCCCACGGCCGCCGCCGAGCCCGCGGGGTCCGCGTGCGCGCCGCCGGGCGGTTCGGGGACGATCTCGTCGATGACGTCGAGGTCGCGCAGGTCGGCCGCCGTCAGCTTCATGGCGTCCGCCGCGTCCTTCTTGCGCGCCGCGTCCTTCCAGAGGATCGAGGCGCAGCCCTCCGGCGAGATGACCGAGTACGTCGAGTGCTCCAGCATCAGGACGCGATCCCCGATGCCGAGCGCCAGCGCGCCGCCCGAGCCGCCCTCGCCGGTGACCGTCACGACGATCGGCACGTGGAACCGAGCCATCTCCCGAAGATTGACCGCGATCGCCTCCGCCTGGCCGCGCTCCTCGGCGTCGATGCCCGGATAGGCACCGGCCGTGTCGATGAACGAGAGGATCGGCCGGCCGAACTTTTCGGCGAGCTCCATGACGCGCAGCGCCTTCCGGAAACCCTCGGGCCTCGGCATGCCGAAATTGCGCCGGATCTTCTCCTTGGTGTCGCGGCCCTTCTGGTGGCCGACGACCGCCACCGCGCGGCCGCGGAATCCGGCGAAACCGGCGATGATGGCCGGGTCGTCGGCGAACTTCCGGTCCCCGTGGAGCTCGACGAAATCGGTCGTCAGCGCCTCGACGTAGTCGAGCGGGTACGGGCGGCCCGGATGCCGCGCGACGAGCGTCTTCTGCCACGGCGTGAGGTTGGCGTAGATCTCGCGCGAGACGCGGTCGAGCTTCTCCCGGAGCTTCTCGATCTCGCGGCGGTGCGCGGCGTCGTCGGGGAGGGCCGACAGCTCCTCGATCCGCCGGCGCAGACGGAGGATGGGCTCCTCGAAGTTTCCGTCGTCGGTGTTCACCGGCTCGATTGTAACGGGTCGCGGGCGGCCCGAGTCAGAGCAGGTCCTGCGGGTCGACGTCCACGGCGACCTGCACGCCCGCGGGAGCCCGGTCCGGAACGGCGGCCTCGAGGGCGGCGAGCACGGCGCGCCGGTCCGCGGCCCGGAGGAGGATCTGGAAACGCCAGCGGCCCTGCAGCCGCTCCAGGGGCGCGGGCGCCGGACCCGAGAGGCGCGTGCCGCCGGACGCCGCGAGGGCGGCGCCGAGATCGGCCGCCGTCCGTTCGGCTCGCCCGCGATCGGGCGCCGAGACCAGGAGGGACGCGAGCTCCGAAAACGGCGGGTAGAAGAACGAACGCCGAAACTCGAGCTCGTGCTCGGCGAAGCCGGCGACGTCGTGAGCGGCGGCACGGCGGATCGCAGGGTGCGACGGATGGAACGTCTGGACGTGGACCGTGCCGGGGACGTCGCCGCGGCCTGCCCGGCCCGCGACCTGGGCCAGGAGCTGAAAGGTCTTTTCGGCCGAGCGGAAGTCCGGGAAGTGCAGCAGCGTGTCGGCGGAGAGAACGCCGACGGCCGTCACGCCGGCGAAGTCGTGGCCTTTGGCCACCATCTGGGTGCCGATGAGACAGGACAGCTGCCCGCGCCGCATCGCCTCGACGACGGCGGCGGCGCCGCCCGGCCGCCGCGACGTGTCGCGGTCGAGAATCGCGTGAGAGACCCCGGGGAAAAGCTCGGCGAAGCGTTCGGCGACCCGTTCGGTTCCGGCGCCGATGGCCTCGAGCACGCCGCCGCCGCACTCGGGGCATCGCGCGGGGCGCGGGATCCGCTCGCCGCAGTAGTGGCAGAGGAGTGTGCGCCCGCGGTCGTGAACGGTCCGCGCCACGCTGCACTGGCGGCAGCGGAAGTCGTGGCCGCAGTCGCGGCACAGCAGAAACGGCGCGAAGCCGCGGCGCGGCTGGAGCAGGATGACCTGCTCGCGCCGGGAGAAGACCTCGCGCATCCGCTCGACGAGCGCCGCGGAGAAAAGGGGGACGCCCTTCTCGTCCGGTCGGGCCGTTTCGCGCCGCAGATCCACGACCGCGACCTCGGGCAGCGGCCGCGCCGCGATCCGCTCGGGCAGCCGCAGGTGGGCGATCTTCCCGCGGCGCGCCGCGTTCCAGGCTTCCATCGAGGGCGTCGCCGATCCGAAGACGAGCGCGGCGCCGGCCTGGCTCGCCCGCAGAGCCACGGCTTCCCGCGCGTCGTATCGGGGGGACTCCCGCTGCTTGTAGGAAGCGTCGTGCTCTTCGTCGACGACGAACAGGCCCGGGTCGGCGACGGGCGCGAAGGCCGCCGACCGGGGGCCGATCACCGCCCGGGCGGCGCCCTCCCGGACGCGGTCCCACGCGTCGGCGCGTTCGCGCTCCGACAGCGCGGAATGGAGCACGGCGGCGTCGGCCGGAAACTGCCGCCCGAGCTCGCGGGCGAAGACCGGCGTCAGGGCGATTTCCGGCACCAGCCAGATCGCGCCGCGCCCCGTGGCGAGCGTGGCGCGAATCGCCTGCAGGTAGACCTCCGTCTTGCCGCTGCCGGTCACGCCCTCGAGGAGCGCGGGAAAGTAGCGCCGGCCCTGGATCGCGTCCCTGATCGCCGCGATCGCCGCCGCCTGGGCGTCGGTGGGAACGAAGCGCGAGCGCTCGGGGTCCGCCGCGGGGACGGAGGCCCGGCGCTCCTGTTCGAACGAGCGCAGGACGCCGCGCCCCACGAGCGAGCGCAGGACGGCCGCACCGGCGCCCACGGCCGCTCGAATCTCGGCGCCGGCCGCGGGACGCCCGAGGGCGCCGAGCCAGGCGACGACCTCTCGCCCGCGGCGGCTGCGCCCGAGCGCGCGCTCCGCCTCCTCGGCCCGAAGAGGGCCGAGGTCGTACGCGAGCTCCGTTCGTGGAACGCGGAGGTTCGCCCCCGCGGCCCGGATCCAGCCCATTTCTTCGAGGCGGCGGAGGATCGCGCGCCGCTCGCTCCCCTCGCCCGGGAGCTCGCGGACGCGCAGCGACTCGCCGCCCGCGAGCCGTTCGAGGATGGCCCGCTGCGCCGGTGACGCGGCGGATCCGGCGAGCGCCCCTTTCTCCGTGACGCGGTAGCGGACGGCGCCGGACGCGGGCAGGCGCGCCGGCAGGACACTCTTCAACACCTCGCCGGTGGCCGCGAAGAACCGTTCGGCCACACGCGCCGCCGTCGTCAGGAGCTCCGGCGGACACACGGGCTCGGCGTCGAGGACCTCGAGGATCTCGCGGACCGCGCCGGGCACCGCTCCGGGTTCCCCCGCCTCCGGAACGACGACGCCGGTCAACACCCGTTCCCCGAACGGAACCCGCACCCGCGAGCCCGGCTCGGGCACCGGAAACGCCTCGGGCACGGCGTACGTGAAGCTCCGGCGCAGCGGCACCGGCAGCGCGACCGAGATCGTGCGCCGCGCCGCGCTCAGATCTGGGACGGCGGCGGCGATGCGGGCTCCTCGGCGCCGTCGTCGCGCACGTAGACGTGGCGCTGTTTGGCGGGATCCCAGCGGTACCGGCGCGCCGCGTCCTCCGCGACGTCGGGCGTCACGACGATCGCGTCGCGGTCGACCGAGAGATCGCCGTCGGCGAGCGAGATGTCCCGCTCGAGGAAGACGCCGGGGGCATAGCTCCCGTCGGGCTTTCCGGAGAAGACGACGATCGAGAACCAGGGCGTGTCGCGGTCGGAATCCCGCCGCACGAACGCCAGGACGAAGTCCAGCAGGCCGTCGTCGTTGTCATCGCCCCGCACGAAGTAGGGATGGTAGATGCCGTAGAGGCCGACGACCCCGTCGTCTTCGGACGCGCGGTGATCCTCGTCCGTCGCCACGCGGAGGTCCGGATGGAGTCGGAGAAACGCCTCGACCGCAGACTTCTCGGCGGCGCGCAGATCGTAGCCGGCGTCGCCCGCGCGGGCCGGCGCCACCGGCGTGGCGGGAATTCCCGGAACCGGCGTCGGCGACTCCGGGACGTGCGCCTCCGGCCGGCGGGCACAACCCGACGCCGCGAACAGAACGGCCGCGAGGCCGCTCGAGAACACGCCGGTGAAAGAGCGCGAACGCATTCGGACCGCCGATTCTACGGCAGCGCCGGTGGCCTGTGAGAAGATGGCGCCGCTTCAATTTCCAGAGGAGGACGGCGATGTTTAGTTGGCCTCAAGACTTCGCGACCAACTTTCAATTCCTGCTGCGCTGGATCCACTTCCTGGCGGGCATCACGTGGATCGGAATGCTGTATTTCTTCAACCTGGTCAACGTCCAGTTCCAGAAGGAGCTCGACGGGGCAACCAAGGGGAAGGTCGTGCCGAATCTCATGCCCAAGGCGCTCTTCTGGTTTCGCTGGGGCGCGGTGTTCACCTGGTTCTCGGGGTTCATCTACTACGCGCTGATCGTCGGCACCGAAACCCCGCGGCACATGACCCTCGTCATCTTCCTGGTGGGCTGGTCGATCGCGTTCACGGCCATCGCAGGCCTCTTCCGGGCGTCGGTCGCCGGCGGGGCGCTCAAGGACGGGCGGGTGCTCGCGGTCGCTGTCGCGATCGTCGTGATCTTCATCGGGTGCGCCACGGCGATGATGGCCCAGAAGGGCGGGTCCTCCAGCCGGTCGATCTCGATCATGGTCGGCGGCGGGATCGGATCGATCATGTTCCTGAACGTCTGGATGATCATCTGGCCGCTCCAGAAGAAGATCATCGCGGCCGTGAAGGCCACCGCGGAAACGGGCGCCCCGGCGCCGGCCGAGCAGGCCGCGTGGGCGCGCCGGGCGTTCCTCGCCTCGCGCGCCAACTCCTGGCTCTCGGTGCCCATGCTGTTCTTCATGGGAGCCGCGAGCCACTTCCCCATCTTCTCGACGCTGACCAAGCCGTAACCGGCCGCGGGCGGCCTTCGGGCCGCCCGTGTCATTTCTCGGCGAGAAAGTCCCGGA
>DATJXB010000177.1:0-4345 GCA_035500755.1 Thermoanaerobaculia bacterium
GCCGGCCGCGGGCGATGCAGCATCCAGGCCGCGGCGAACGCCATCGCGCCGACGGCGAGAGCCGCCGCGACCGGGATCCAGGGCGCGCGGCGGCGCGCGGAGGTCGCCACGACCGGCGCCGGGATGCCCGATTGCGAGCCGCCCTCCGCGATCCACTTCAGCTCGGACTTCAGGTCCGCCGCGTTCTGCCAGCGGTCCTCCGCGTCCTTCGACAGGCAGCGCTTCACCACCCGCTCGAGCGCCGGCGGCGTCATCGGCGCCGTCACCGAGATCGGCGCCGGCTCCTCCTTCATGATCGACGAGATCAGCGACGCCTGGCTCGCTCCCACGAACGCCTTGCGGCCCGTCGCCATCTCGTACAGCACGCATCCGAACGCGAAGATGTCCGTCCGCGCGTCCGCCTCTCTTCCCTCCAGCTGCTCCGGCGCCATGTACTGGAACGTCCCCAGGATCGTTCCCGCTTCCGTCAGGTTCTCCTTCTGGCTCCCCATCACCGTCGGCAGCGACGTCACCGCCGACTGCACCGGCGGCGCCATCGCCTTCGCCAGCCCGAAGTCGAGAAGCTTCACTCCCGACTTCGTCAGCATCACGTTGCCGGGCTTCAAGTCCCGGTGGACGATCCCCTGCCGGTGCGCCTTGTCGAGCGCATCGGCGATCTCCTGCCCGTAGCGCAGCGTCTGCTCGAGCGCGAGGCCGCCCTTGCCGAGCCGGTCCGCGAGCGTCTCGCCTTCGAGCAGCTCCATGACGAGGTACTCGACCCCGTCCTGGTTGCCCACGTCGTAGAGCGCGCAGATGTGCGAATGCGACAGCTGCGAGATCGTCTTCGCCTCGCGCTCGAACCGCTGGCGGACCTCGGGCGAGGACGACAGGTGCTGCGGCAGGACCTTGATCGCGACCGAGCGGTCCAGCCGCGTGTCCTTCGCCCGGTAGACCTCGCCCATGCCGCCCGCGCCCAGGGGCGCGACGATCTCGTAGGGGCCGAGCTTCGTCCCCGCGGAAAGTGTCATCGCGACCGCTCCTTCAACGGATCGAGAATCCGGATTCCGGGGAAGGCGACGAACGCGCGATCGTGCGTCCACAGTTCGGCCGCACCGCCGTCGAATGCGGTCAGCGCAATCTGGAGATCGAACACGCGCGGCCCCTGAACACCCAGCCGTCCAGCGAGCTCCAGCAGGCGATCCGCGAAGCCCTCTTCGGGAAAGAACACCCTCGCGCCCGCCTCGGCGAGGGCCCCCAGAAAGCCTCGAGCCTTGTCGGCCGATGACGGTCCGCCCGCCGAAGCCGGATGCGTCACCACGCTCAGGAACTCCGCGACGCAAGGAAGCGCGATGCCGAAGCCGCTCTCGCGGCGACTGGCCCGTTCGATCGCCTGCCGCGCGGCGCGGTGCTCCGGCAGGCCCGAGCGATGGGCATACACGAGAAGGTTCGTGTCGAGCGCGATCACCTCTGCCGTCCGAGCCACTCGTGCATCGCCGCGCGGTCCGTCACGTCGATCCCGGGAGGCAGGCCACCCGGAGCCGTCACCCACTTGATGGCAGGCACGCGGCGGCGCCGGCCCGTCGCGGGCTCCGCCAGCTCGCGCCGCAATCCGCGCTCGAAGATCTCGCGCAGCGTCGACCGCGACTCGGCCGCCTTCTTCTTGGCCGCGACCAGCAGCGCGTCGGGCAGGTCGATGGTCGTCTTCATATGGGAAACCATATTACCATAAATATGGGCTCACCGTCCCAGGTCCGCCATCCAGTTCAGGACGACCGTCGTCGGCGCCATCGTCTCGCGGGCGGGGGTCGCGACCAGCACGAAGCGGTCGCCGCTCCGCGCCGGAGTGTAGCGATTGCGCGAGATGCCGGTGTCGAGGTGCGTCGGGAAGAGCGCCTTCGGCGTGCCGGCCTCGAACGTCGTGCCCGTCGTCACCGGCACCGCCATGATCCTCTGGTCGGCGCCGCGATAGAACAGCTCCTTCCCGTCCTCGCTCCAATGAGGCTCGAAGCCGCCCTCGGCCGAGATCTGCCACTTGCCGCCCGGGCCGGGGAAGCTCTGCACGTAGATCTCGTGGCGGCCGGACTCGTTCGACTGGTACGCGAGGAATCGTCCGTTCGGAGAGAATGCCGGCCACATTTCCGTGAAGTTCGTTTTCAGAAAGGGAAAGGGCTTCTTTTCGCCGAAGGTCGGGAGAATCCAGATGTCGAAGTTCGTGTCCCTGGCCTGCTGGGCGAAGGCGATGTACTTCCCGTCGCGGGACCAGTCGTAAGCGAACTTTCCCTCGGCCGACTTGATGCCGATCGGCGTCTCGGCGCCCTGCCCGTCGGCTGGCTTCTCGACCATGTCGTTGCCGACCGTATAGACGATCCGCGTGCCGTCCGGGGAAAAGACCGGGCAATAGGCGTCGCCGTCGGAGAAGCTGAAGCGCGAGCTGACGTTGCGCACGAGGTCGCGGACCCAGATGTCGTACTTGCCGCTGCGCGCGTCGATGAGGTCGTACGCGAGCCGCTTGCCGTCGGGCGAGAACGTGGGATCGTGGTACTGCGCCGGCTCGCCGATCGTCTCGAGCTCCTTGCCGTCGCGATTCACCCAGACCATTCGGTCGGAGGTGTCGCCGGTGCGGTATGCGAGCGTGCCCTCGCGGGAGACGGAGAAGCGACCGAGGCCGACGCTGTCGGAGCCGACCTTCTCCGCGATCGGGAGCGGCTCCCCCGTCGTCTTCAGCGCCTTGGCATCGAACGGCTGGGCGACGAGGGTGCGATCGCGCAGGAAGAGGAGGTATCCGGGCTCGACGTAGGTGACCATCGACTGCGCTGGCGCGAAGGGACGGTTTTCCTTTCCGTCGAGCGACGCGATCCGGTACGTGCTGTCCGCCGCCTTCTGACTCATCGCCAGGTAGAGGAAGTGCTTGCCGTCCGGCAGGACCTCGGGCCAGCCGATCTGGGTCTCCTTGCGGGAGGCCTCCGGCTTGACCATGACCGTCGGCACGCCGCCCGAGGCGGGCACCCGCTGGATCGGGTCCGGTCCGGTGCCGTCGAAGAGAATCACGCCGTCGGGCGCCCATGTGCCGTCGGCTCCCGTCGGCGCGTCGCAGATCTTCTGCGGCGGACCGCCGGCGACGTCCACCTTCATGAGCTTGCCGTCGGCGATGAAGGCGAGGTACTTGCCGTCCGGCGACCAGAAGGGCCGTTTCGTTCCTTCCGTGCCCGCGAGCGGGTGCGCCTGCAGCGCGTTCAGCGGCCGGATCCAGATGCGGTGCTTCCCGGTCGAGTCGGTCGCGTCGAAGGCGAGGATCCGGCCGTCGGGCGAGATCTTCGGCGCGTCGAGTCCCGTGACGTCGGCCGGGACGTCGACGTCGAAGCGCATCGTGTGCTTGACCGGCGGCGTGCGCTTCCAGAAGCCGAAGCCGAGAGCGGCGGCGACGACCGCCATGACCGCGGCCGCCGTCCACGCCAGCTTCTCGCGGTTCTTGCGCCGCGCGACGACGGGCGCCGGCAGCCCCGCCTGCGACCCGCCCTCCTGGATCCACTCGAGCTGCAGCTTGATGTCGTGCGCCGTCTGGAACCGGTGCTCGGGGTCCTTCGCGAGGCACGTCTTGATGACCCGGTTGAAGGCCGGCGGCACCATCGGCGCCACCTCGGAGACCGGCGCCGGATCGTCGCGCAGGATCGACCCGATCAGCGAGGCCTGGCTCTTGCCCGTGAACGCCTTCCGGCCGGTGGCCATCTCGTAGAGCACCGCGCCGAAGGCGAAGATGTCCGAGCGCGAGTCCGCCTCCGCGCCCTCGAGCTGCTCGGGCGCCATGTACTGGAACGTGCCGAGGATCGTCCCGCGCTCCGTCAGGGGCTGGCTGGCCTGCGCCTCGGTCGCCATCACGGACGCGCCGGAGACCGGCCGCGCGCCCGCCGTCGCGAGCGGCTTCGCTAGACCGAAGTCGAGGAGCTTGACCCCCGACTTCGTGATCATGATGTTGCCGGGCTTCAGGTCGCGGTGGACGATCCCCTGACGGTGCGCCTTGTCGAGCGCGTCGGCGATCTCGATGCCGTAGCGCAGGATCTGCTCGGTCGGCAGCGGGCCCTTGCCGAGGCGGTCGGCGAGCGACTCGCCCTCGAGGAACTCCATGACGAGGTACTCGACGTCGCCCTCGCGGCCGACGTCGTACAGCGCGCAGATGTGCGGGTGCGAGAACTGCGAGATCGTCTTCGCCTCGCGTTCGAAGCGCTGGCGGATCTCCTCGCTCGTCGCGAGGTGCTCCGGGAGGACCTTGACCGCGACCTCGCGGTCGAGACGGGTGTCCTTCGCCTTGTAGACCTCGCCCATCCCGCCCGCCCCGATGGCGGAGAGGATCTCGTACGGGCCGAGCTTG